>NZ_JBEPTM010000003.1:0-418179 GCF_040549525.1 Frigoribacterium sp. UYMn621
ATGGTGTCCGAATCGTCGCTGCTGCGAGAAGTTCCGGTCGCGGGGATCCTGGGCGACCAGCAGGCCGCCACCTTCGGGCAGGCCGCGTTCGATGCCGGGGAGTCGAAGAACACCTACGGCACCGGCAACTTCCTCATCTTCAACACCGGGGAAGAGATCGTGCACTCCAAGAACGGACTGCTGACCACCCTCGGCTACAAATTGGGGGATGCGAAACCGCACTACGCGTTGGAAGGCTCGATCGCGGTCACCGGGTCGTTGGTGCAGTGGTTGCGCGACAACCTCGGCCTGATCAAATCGGCCCCCGAGGTTGAGGACCTGGCCAAAACTGTCGACGACAACGGTGGGGTGTATTTCGTGCCCGCGTTCTCCGGCCTGTTCGCCCCGTACTGGCGTTCCGACGCCCGGGGTGCGTTGGTGGGCATGACCCGGTATGTGAACAAGGGACACATCGCCCGCGCCGCGTTGGAGGCCACCGCGTTCCAAACCCGCGAAGTCCTCGACGCCGTCAACGCGGACTCCGGAGTGGATCTGACCGAACTGAAAGTCGACGGCGGAATGATCGCGAACAACACCCTCATGCAGTTCCAGGCCGACATCCTCGGAGTCCCGGTCGTGCGTCCCGTCGTCGCGGAAACCACCGCCCTCGGCGCCGCATACGCGGCCGGCCTGGCCACCGGATTCTGGTCCGACCTCGACGAGTTGCGGGCCAACTGGCAGGAAGACTCCCGCTGGACCCCCAACATGGACCCCGACGAACGCGACCGCCAAATCCGCCTCTGGAAAAAAGCCGTCACCAAAACCTTCGACTGGGTCGACGGAGACGTCAAATAACAACACGCTAAGCGACTACGGCCGCGCTCCCACCCAGAGCAGCTCCTGCACACGCAGGGCGAGGTTCCGGAGGAGCGCGGCCTCGGCGTCGCTGAAGCCTCGCGGTGAGTCATCCATCACGCAGAGGGCACCGATGCGGTGGCCGTCGGGCGCTTCGATCGGGTACCCGGCATAGAACTTCACGCCGCCCGGCCCGGTGACGTGCGGACCATCGGCGAATCGCGCGTCGTCTCGCGTGTCCTCGATCACGAAGTGTCGTGATTCCTCGATGGTGACGTTGCAAAAGGCTTCCTGGCGAGGGATGACGGAGCCGATGAATCCGACGGCAGACTTCGTCCACTGCCTGGTGTTGTCGATGAAGGTGATAGCGGCCATCGGTACATCGAAAAGGTCGCGCGCGATCGAGGTGATCAGGTCGAAGGCCTCGCCGGGTTCGGAGTCGAGGATCGCCAAGGCGTCGAGCGATAGCTGCCGCTCCGTCTCGTCGACGACCTGGGTTTCATGTCGAACCTCGCTGGGCCTCCGCAGAACCTCACTGATGGGCGGGGCGGCGAGCGACGCCCAGCGTTCCGCACTGGCTGTGCCGGTCGAGCGGAGGGTCTCGAAGTCGTCGAGTCTGATGACGCTCGAGTGCGGATCATCCGCCACGAGTTCCGCGGTGATTGCGGTGAATTGCCGGGACTGGTACTGCACGAGGGAATTGAACGCGTCGGGGAAGAGCGTCGCCGAGCCGATCATCGGCATCGAAACGACGAAGATCTCGGCTCCGGCCGCGGACTGCCCGCGCACGATCTCCAGAAGCTCCGCGATGTCTCGCCGCCAGGACTCGGTCGATTTCAGCTCGAAAGCTTCGACCGTGCCCACGACAAGGACGATCGCGTCGAAGCGGTCGAGGGCAAGGGACGCCAGCTCGGCGGCGCAGTCTTGTGCCGTCATGGTGGTCGACACTCGGATCTCGATGTCGACGGCCCGACCGCTCAGCACCGCGAGTCGGCGGGCGAGCTGCCCGGCCAAGGCGAGATCGTGGGTGACGGTGCCGTAGCCGGCAGCAATTCCGCTGCCGCTCAGCAGCATCCGCACGGCATCCACGCCGGCGCCGTGCACTGTCGGCGAGTCGACGGGCGAGGGTGAGCGCTCCCAGGAGTTGACCGATTGGTGCAACCACAACTCGATGAATGGTCGCATCACAGCATTGACGACGTGACGAATCATTTCGGCCCCCAGACCGGGCGATTACCCGCAGCGCCTGATCGCACCGTTCGGGTGAGCATACCCTGCGCCCCCGAGCGGGCGTCGGAGGCTCTCAGATGAGCTCGTCCGTCAGGTGATTGGGGGTTCCGAAGCGATGCGCGGTGATGCTCACCGCCTGCTCGCGAAGGAACGGCAGCAGTTCGATGCGACCGGCTGGCGTGACCGGGCCGCTGTAGATCGCGACATCCGGCCGACCGCCGATCGCTGCGGCAAGAGTCACCGGGTCGCCGCCGATGAGGCGGATGCGGCCGGTTTCGAGCGCGGGGAGACGGGAGAGCCAGGCCGCGTCATCCTCGACGACCGGCGAGAGGTCGGCAAGAGCATCACTCGCCACGGCACTGGAGACGGTCAGTCGAGATCCCGCGAGCAGGCCCGCACCGACGACACGGAGCAGTTCGCTGACGGGCGCGCCCTCGCTCAGTCGGATGGTCACCGGCACGGGGAGGTAGCGGAACACATTGCGTTCGGCGGAGAGCGCGGAGACATCCTCGGCCCGGCCGAAGGCGTTGTTCCAGGCGGCGGCATCGCTGCCGAAGGCACCGGACAGCGAACCCTCGGCCGCGAGAAGCGCCTTCACCGCCGGGTGGGTGATCGCTTCGCCCGCCGCAGAATGGTGTGCCGCAACCCAGGACCCGAGAGCCACCAGATAGTTCGGTCCGCCGGCCTTGGTGCCGGCACCAACGGAGGACTTCTTCCAGCCGCCGAAGGGCTGGCGCTGCACGATCGCCCCGGTGATTCCGCGGTTCACATAGAGGTTCCCCGCCTGCACGGTGTCGAGCCAGAGAGCGAGTTCGGTGGAGTCGAGGGAGTGGATGCCCGCGGTGAGTCCGAAGTCGGTCTCATTCTGCAGCGCGATCGCCTCGGCCAGCGTGGAAGCGGTCATCACGCCGAGCACGGGACCGAAGTACTCGGTCTGGTGGAAGGCGGATCCGCGCCGCACCCCGGTGCGCACCCCGGGCGTCCAGAGCTGTCCGTCCCGGTCGAGCTTGCGCGGCTCGAGCATCCAGGCTTCCCCCTCACCGAGGGTGGTCAGCGCGCCAAGCAGCTTGCCCCTGGCCGGTTCGATGAGCGGACCCATCTGCGTGGCCGCGTCGGAGGGGTATCCGACCTTGAGTGAGGCGACCGCATCCCTCAGCTGGTTGGTGAAGCGGGCGGATTCCGCCACCGATCCGACCAGGATCACGAGCGATGCGGCCGAGCACTTCTGGCCGGCGTGACCGAAGGTAGAAGACACGACGTCCTTCACGGCGAGGTCCAGGTCCGCGCTCGGGGTGACGATGATCGCGTTCTTGCCGCTCGTCTCGGCCAGCAGCGGCAGGTCGGGGCGGAAGGACCGGAACAGCTCGGCGGTCTCGTAGCCGCCGGTGAGGATCACCCGGTCGACCGACGGATGAGAGACCAGGTTCGTGCCGAGGTCGCGCTCGCTCAGCTGCACGAGCTGCAACACCTCGCGCGGCACACCGCCCTCCCACAGGGCTTCGGCCAGCACGGCGCCGCAGCGTGCCGAGAGCGCCGCAGGTTTGAGGATGACGGCACTTCCGGCGGCGAGGGCGGCAATAGTCGAGCCGGCGGGGATCGCGATCGGGAAGTTCCACGGCGGCGTCACAACCGTCAGCTTCGATGGAACGAAGGTCGCGCCATCCACGGTTTCTAGGCCGCGAGCGAGTTCGGCGTAGTAGTGGGCGAAGTCGATGGCCTCGCTCACCTCGGGATCCCCCTGGTCGACGGTCTTCCCGGCTTCGCTCGCCATCACCTCGAGCAGTTCGGCCCGTCGAGCGCTGAGCGCGTCTCCGGCACGGTGAAGGATGGCCGCGCGCTCGGCCGCCGGGCGGGCGCCCCATGCCGCACCTGCCGTAGAGGTCTGGGCGATCATCCGGTCGAGCACGTCGGCCTCGGTGATCAGCGAGGATGCCACCGCCTCGACTCCCAGGGTGGAACCCGGCACGCGAGCGATGATCCCCGTGCTCCAGACGCGGTTGGCCGGAAGCGAGGGGTCGGTGTCGGCAGTGTTCTCGAAGCGGTCGCGCGGCGCTGCCTCGGCAACGGCGCGATCCTGGGTGCGGCGCGGAAGCGGGATGCCGCGGTCGAGCTGGGCGAGCGAGGCGAGGAAGCGCTGCTTCTCCCGCTCGAACAGCGCCTCGTTGCTGGAGAGTTCGAAGACGGCAGACATGAAGTTGTCCTGGCTTGCCCCCTCCTCGAGTCGGCGGATCAGGTAGGCGATCGCGACATCGAACTCCTGGGGGTGCACCACCGGGGTGTACAGCAGGAGCCCGCCGACATCCTTCTTCACGGCCTCCGCCTGGCCGGTGGCCATGCCGAGCAGCATCTCGAACTCGATGCCGTGTTGCACGCCGCGCTTCTGCGCCAAAAGCCAGGCGTAGGCCACGTCGAAGAGGTTGTGACCGGCGACGCCGAGGTGGAGGGCGTCGATTCGCGCCGGCCGCAGGGCGTAGTCGAGGATGCGCTTGTAGTTGGTGTCGGTGTCCTGTTTCGTGGACCAGGTGGCGAGCGGCCAGCCGCGCAGCGACGACTCCACCTGCTCCATCGGCAGGTTGGCGCCCTTGACGAGTCGCACCTTGATCGATGCGCCTCCAGCGGCCCGCCGCTGTGCGGCCCAGTCCCCGAGGGTCACCATCGCGGAGAGCGCGTCGGGCAGGTAGGCCTGCAGCACGATTCCCGCCTCGAGCTGAGAGAACCGTGGCTGGTCGAGAATGCGGGTGAAGACCGCGACCGTGAGGTCGAGATCCTTGTATTCCTCCATGTCGAGGTTGATGAACTTGGCGGGGGTCGTGGAGGCAGCGCGTTCGAACAGCGGGGCGAGGCTCGCGACGACGTGTTTGACATCCGCCTCGAAGGCCCAGGGCGAATGCGGGGCGACGGTGGAGGAGACCTTGATCGAGACGTAGTCGACATCATCGCGTGCCAGCAGCGCGTGGGTGCCGGCGAGTCGACGGGCGGCCTCTCGTTCGCCGAGCACCGCTTCACCGAGGAGGTTGACATTGAGTTTCGCGCCGCCGGCCCGGAGCGAGCCGATCGCCGCGCCGAGACGCCTCGGCGTGGCATCCACAATGAGATGCCCCACCATGCCCCGCAACACTCGACGGGCGATCGGGACGACCACGCCCGGCAGCACCGGCGCACAGACGCCACCGAGGCGCACCGCCGCCCTCAGGTATCCGGGCAGGAAGGAAGGCACGCGCGGTGCGAGCGCGGCGAGGTTGCGCGCCGCGACCCTCAGGTCCTCCGGGCGGATGACACCGTCGACGAAGCCCACGGTGAAGTCGAGCCCCTTCGGATCCTTCAGTACTCCGGCGAGGCGCTGCGCGGAGGCATTGACCGGCGCCCTGGCGCCTTCCTCGAGCCAGTGGCGCACGAGCGCGACAGTGCGCTCCGCGAGCTCGGGGGAGAGGGCGTCGTCGAGAGACGTGGTCGTGGCGGTGTCGGTCACGGGAATCCTTTCGGGGCGATCTGCTCCCAGTATTTCTCGCCGCATCCAGTTAGGTAAAGCGACCGTTTCTGACGAGTATTCTTAAGTGCAACTGACTGTTGGGAGGCCCGATGCTCGATGTGCGCCGGCTGCGCCTTCTGCGCGAACTCCAGCTTCGTGGAACGCTCGCGGGGGTCGCAGAAGCCCTCAATTTCAGTCCCTCGGCCGTGTCGCAGCAGCTGAGTCAGCTCGAGAAGGATGTCGGTGTCGAGCTGCTGCGATCGTCGGGTCGCCGCGTGGTGCTCACGCCGGCGGCCGAGATCCTGGTGAGTCACACGGCGGAGGTGTTGCGCACGCTCGAGCGTGCCGAAGCGGAGCTCGCCTCATCCCTCACCACGATCACCGGCACCGTTCGCGTGGCGGTCTTCCAGTCTGCGGCGCTCGCGATCATGCCCGATGCGCTCGCCATCATGGAGTCCGAGTACCCCGAGGTGCGAGTGGAGATGGTGCAGCGCGAGCCGGAGTCGGCGCTGCGGGAGACTTGGGCGCGGGACTTCGACCTCGTGATCGCGGAGCAGTACCCGGGGCACGCCGCCCCGCGGCATCCGGAGCTCGATCGGCGCACCCTCACGACGGACGCGATCCGCCTCGCTACTCCACCGGCGGATCGCGGGCGACTGCATCCCGCCTCCATCGAACGGGCATCGGATGCCGCGTGGGTGATGGAACCCCGCGGAACAGCCTCCCGGCACTGGGCCGAGCAGGCCTGTCGCCGGGCCGGGTTCGAACCCGACGTGCGGTTCGAGACGGCGGACCTGCAGTCGCACATCCGTCTCGTCGAGTCGGGTAATGCGGTCGCCCTCCTTCCCGACCTGGTCTGGATCGGCCGCGGGACCTCGGCCCAACTGCTGCTGCTGCCGGAGAATCCGCAGCGCACGATCTTCACCTCTGTGCGGGAGGCGAGCAGCACCAGGCCCGCGATCGTGGCGGTGCGCGCGGTGCTGGACCGAGCGGTGCGCCTCGTGGCCGGCTGACCCGAGGACGCTCCCTATCAGTCCCCGCGTGCCGAAAATGCAGGAGATTCGCCCCGAAATGCCGTGGATCGCGGCCGGAAGGCGCTTTCCATGGCGAATCTCCTGCGTTTCAGGTGAGGTGTTGGGTGCCGCCGGGTCAGCGGAGTGACGTCGCAGCCAGCGAACCCGACTTCGCTGACTGCAACAACAGGTCGGCGGCCTTTTCCCCGATGACCATCGACACGGCCTGGGTGTGCCCGCGGATGATGTCGGGCATCACCGAGGCATCCGCGACGCGGAGTCCCTGCACACCGCGAACCCGCAGCTCTTCGTCGACGACGGATGCCTCGTCCGTGCCCATGCGGGCGGTGCCGACCGGGTGGTAGAGCGTGTGGGCTGCCGTTTCGAGCGCGACGGTGTTCCGCTCGGCGCGCTCAAGGGCATCCGTTCCCTCTGGAGCGAGGAAGTGCGGCCCGGTGGTCGTCTTCAGCGCGGGCGCCTGGAGGATGTCCTCGCAGATTCCGAGGCCGGCCATCAGCCGTGCCCGGTCGCTGCCCGCCGCATCACTGAGGTATCGCGGATCGATGATGGCCTTCTCGAGGGGGTCTGCAGAGGCGAGGGTGATCGTGCCGGTGCTCTGGGGCGTCAGGAGGATGGCTCCGATGGTGATCGCGTGCGCCGGCGCGGGAACGAGGCCCTCGCCGATGAACGCGACCGGGGCGAAGATGATCTCGATGTCGGGCAGTTCCATCGCGGGATCCGATCGCACGAAACCGTAGGCTTCCGCGACATTCGAGGTGAGCATGCCCCGGCCCCTGGCGAGGAAGTTCACCAGTTCCGGTGCCTTCTTCGCGGAGAAGAGGGTGTCGCCCGAGGTCTCGACGATGAGGCCGGAGAGCAGGTGGTCGCGCAGATTCTCGCCGACCTCTGGCGAGTCGACCAGCACCGGGATTCCGTGTTTTTCGAGCTGCGATGTGCCGCCGATGCCCGAGAGCATCAGGAGCTGCGGGGTGTTCACCGCCCCGCCGCAGAGCACCACCTCGTGATGCGCCATCGCTCGAGCGGTCTGCCCTCCGAGCACGTACTCGACGCCGATGGCGCGGGTGCCGTCGAACAGTACCCGGGTGGCTTGCGCACCCGTTCGCACCGTGAGATTGGGCCGATCCTTCGATGGCACCAGGTAGCCGTCAGCACTGGAGAATCGTTTGCCCCTCTTCTGGCTCACCATGGTCTGGCTGAAGCCGTCGGGCAGCGCGGTGTTCGGTGCCACGAGCGAGTACCCCGCCTGTACAACCGCCCTGAGGAAGGTCGCGGTGTGCGATCGGGGACTGCGCTGGTGCTCGATGCTGATGGCGCCTCCGGATCCCTGATCGGGATCCGAGTTCCCCTCGACCCGCTCGACGCTCCGGAAGTAGGGCAGCAGTGCCGCATACGACCAGCTCGGCCCGGCGGTCTGTGCCCAGTGGTCGTAGTCGGCGGCGAATCCCCGCACCCACATCATGGCGTTGATCGACGACGATCCTCCGAGCATCCTGCCTCTCGGCCAGTAGATCGTGCGGCCGGAGAGCTGCGGCTGCGGCGTGGTGTCGTAGTTCCAGTCCAGTTCCGACCGGAAGAGCGCCGAGAACGCTGCGGGGATATGCACCTCGGTCTTCTTGTCGACGGGGCCGGCCTCGAGCAACAGCACCGAGCGGGTGCCGTCTTCGGTGAGCCGTGCTGCCAGTGCGGCCCCGGATGCCCCGGCGCCGACCACGACGAAATCGAAATCGTTCCCGCCGCTCATGCTGGCACCTCGAGGCTGCGGAGATCCTTGCGCAGGATCTTGCCAGAGCTGGACTTCGGAATCGTCTCGATGAACGCCACCTGGCGGATCTTCTTATGCGGTGCCACGTGCTCGGCGACGAAGGCCATCACCTCTTCCGACGTGATCTCGGCCCCCGGCTGCACGACGACGAAAGCCTTCGGCACCTCTTCTCCCTCGGCATCATGGGCGCCGACCACCGCGGCATCCGCAATGCTCGCGTGGGTGAGCAGCAGTGCCTCGAGCTCCGCCGGCGCAACCTGATAGCCCTTGTACTTGATGAGCTCCTTCAGCCGGTCGACGATCGACACGATGCCGTCCGACGACACGGTCGCGATGTCCCCGGTGTGGAGAAAGCCGTCTTCGTCGATGGTCGCGCGCGTCGCCTCGTCGTTGCCGAGGTAACCGCGCATGATGTTCGGGCCACGGCAGAGCAGCTCGCCGGGCGCACTCGTTCCCTCGGCGGGCATCTCGATCTCGTCACCGGTCGCCGGATCGATGAGCTTGCACTCGATGTTCGGCAGGGTGATCCCCACCGAACTGAGGGGGATGTCCGCCCGGCTCACCGGGATGCTGTGGGAGACCGGGCTCATCTCGCTCATGCCGTAGCCCTGCCTCACCAGGCATCCGAGACGTTCCGCCACGGCCTTGCCGAGTGCGCCGTCGAACGGCGCGGCGCCGGAGACGATGACATCCATGCTCGAGAGGTCGTACTGGTCGATGAGCGGATGCTTCGCCAGCGCGACCGCGATCGGGGGCGCGATGAAGGCCCAGTTGATCCGGAAGTCCTGGATGATGCGCAAGAACTCCGCGAGGTCGAAGCGCGGCATCGTCACCAGCCGTGCCCGACTGCGGAATGCCATGTTGAGGAGCACGGTCATGCCGTAGATGTGGAAGAACGGCAGCACCGCGAGCACGCGGGCATCGGCATCCGCCCCGAGCAGTGGGAGGGACTGCGCGACATTCGCCACCAGGTTGCGATGGGTGAGGATCACCCCTTTCGGTCGCCCGGTGGTGCCTGAGGAGTAGGGCAGCACCGCGATCTGCTCGGCCGGATCGAAACTCACCTCCGGCGCCGGATTCTTCTCCATCATCAGGTCACGCAGGGAGGCGAAACCCTCGGCGCCGTCCAGCACGATCACCTGGTCGTCGGCGATGCCCGCCCGGGATGCCGCGTCCCGCGCGGAGGCGAGAAGCGGCGAAACGGTGAACAGGAAGCGCGCCTTCGAGTCGACGAGCTGCGTGCCCATCTCCTCCCCGGTGTAGAGCCCGTTGACCGTTGTGGCAGTGGCGCCCGACCGCAGGATGCCGTGGAACACCGCGGCGAAGGCGGGCACGTTGGGAGAGTGCAGCGCCACGACATCCCCGAGCCCGATGCCGCGAGCCGCGAGTGCGCCCGCAACGAGGTCGATCTGGCCGATCAGCTGGCGATAGCTCGTCTCTGCTCCGGATGCGCCATCCACGATGGCGATGCGGTCGAGATCGGCCTCATCGATGCTCGCGAACAGGAAGTCGTACACGCTGAGGTGCGGGATCTCGACATCGGGCAGGGGTCCTCGGAAAACCACGTGAATCTCCTTTGATCGTGTGGTGGGTGGTGCGGGTGAGCGTTGCGAGAAACCTACCCGGTCAGGCGCGGAACGCGGAGATGAATATCGCCGGCATCTTGAACCACGAGGGCGCCGCAGCGAATCCGGAGAGCAAGCGCCCCGTCTTCTTCGCACTGCGGGCGGTCACGAACCACGGGGGCTTCGGGAACAGTGCGAACTCGCCGTGGAGAGCGGACCGGGGGAACGGGCGGAACGGGCCACGGGCGATCGTCTTCTCGGTCTCGGCGAGGAGGAGCGCATTGTGCACGACCCCGATACCGCTCTGCACGTGTTCGAGGCTGTGCCCGGGAAACGCGCCCCAAGGGGCTCCCGGTGTGAGGAAGCCGAGCGCGGTCCAGGTGTTGACCGCGATGGTTCCGTAGTCGAGCCTCGAGAGGGCGTTCTCGAATCCGGCACCGAGTCCCTTGATGGTGCTCGGCATGCCGATGATGTTGGCGCCGAGCGTGCCGACGAAGTCGCGGTTCACCGTGTCGACCGCGGTGTCGAGGAACGCCTGGCCGGTGCCGGGAAGTTCGATCACTCCGAGCACGGGGGAGAAGTACTCGGTGGTGAGCAACGTCGAGGCGTCGTCTTCGGCGTGGATGTCGACGAGCAGGCGACCGCCGCTCGCCCCGAACTTCTCGGCTCCCGGGTATGAGGTGCAGGCCTGGCCGACGCGCACGTCGCTGCCGGGGTACCACGGGGCGCGGTCGGGGGTGCGCGCGAGGGCGCTGCGGAGTTCGGCGAGGAAGGCCTTGCGCTGCGGCCACTGCGAACTGAGCACCACGATCTGGCCGGCGATGCAGTTGTAGCCCCCGTTGTGAAGTCGCTGCGTGACCACATGCTCGGCCTGGTACCTGAGGTCGGCCTTCGACCAAGCGCCCGGAAGCACGATGATCGGCGCGACGCCGCCCAGTTCGCTGGTGATGGGTTTCGCCAGAAGGGGGGTTCCCGCGGCGCGGCGGGTGGCCGCACCGGGTCCGGTGCCCCACACGATCACATCGTGGGTCGCTGCGCTGCCGGTGATGTGCACGTGCGAGATCCCGGGATGGTTGGCGAGGTAGCTGCCGACATCTCCAGCACCGGTCACGATGCGCAGCAGCCCGAGGTCGATCAGCGGTTTGAATGCTGCCGAGTATGGCGCGAGCATCCGGTCCATCACCGGGTTGAGTTTGAGCAGGGCGACGCGATTGTGGGCGATGAGCTCGTAGAGCACGTCGAGCGGTGGGATGGAGGTGATGTTGCCGGCGCCGAGCACGAGGCCGACCCCGTCGGTCTCTGTCGGTGTGCGTGCCCCGAGGCCGGCGGATGCGCGCACCGCCTTCTCGGAATCGCCCGGCTTCATCCAGACCTCCGCGCTGAAACCGTGGAGCAGCAGCGCCTCGTAGGGGTTGGCGGGCAGCACCGGAACGCTCACGCGGCCGCCGGGAGCGGTGCCGAGCTTCGCGTCCGCGATGGGGCTCTTTCCCTGCGCGATGGCGCCGAGCGTGTGCTGGAGGGCGAGGAGAGAGGAAAGAACGATGTACGGTCCCGAGATCCACTCCTCACCAACGTAGGCGGAGTCTGGATCGAGATTCTTGGTGCGCACGGCGGCATCGACCCACTGGTCGGCCGCCGCGGCGACGCTGGAGTGGACCTTGCCGAGCAGGGCGATGCGAGCCGGAATCGGCATCTTCGCCCACCGGGACTCTCCTTCGGCGAGCTGGCTCACCGCGGCATCCAGTGCGGCGCGAACCTCCGCGTCGAGTGCGGGGGTGGAGGGAGCGGCCGTGGCGGGCACGGTCGGGTCTGTGGTGGTCATCAATCTCCTTTGATCGCTGCCGACTTGGTCACGGGCATAGTCGAAACGACCACGCCTCACCAAGGAACCTTCAGTATCGCCCACGAACCCCCCGAGTGCGATAGGCGAACGCCGTCTGTTCCCTGAATACCGTTGTGCCACCGCACAATACGCCGCTACAGTCCTCTCATGTCCATCGACCAGGTTCCCCGGCGAGTGATCGCGCCAGAGCATCGCGCAGCCCGTGCCGAATCCGCCGACTTCTTCCTCGAGCTCGTGGACTCCGTCGGGCCGATCACCGACGGTGTCGTCGATCAGATCCTCGCGGGGGAGAACGAATACGCCGAGAATCCGATGCCGCGGGAGCTTCTGCATTCGATCGTGAGGGAGAACATCTCCGCGCTCCTCGCCACTCTCGCCGGCACGACGGACTCGCTTGCCGCTCCGCGTCGAGCCGGTCGCATCAAAGCCGAGCACGGCATCCCGATGGCGAGTCTGCTTCACGCGTACCGGCTCGCCGGATTGCAGCTCTGGGACGAGATGATGGCGCGGTCGGTCGGCAGCCAGCGGGCCGAGACGCTGCTGCATCTCTCTTCGGATGTCTGGGGCATCATCGACCTCTTCTCCGGTGCGGCCGCGGAGTCCTACCGCGCCTTCGTCGACGAGCGGGATCGCCGCGATGAGCAGGCGCGCAGCGTCATGCTGCTCAGCCTCCTCGATGGGAGCGCCACTCCCGGGGAGATCGGCCGGCTGCTTCGTGCGCTCGAGCTACCGGAGCACGCCCACTACCTGGTGATCGCCGCCGAGCGCAGCAGCAGCGGCGCGGATCCGGTGCCGGAGGTGCACGGTCGACTGAACGCCGTCGGGATATCGTCTGCCTGGACCGCGTGGAAAGGCGAATACGTCGGCCTCGTCGGCATGCCTCGGCACGCGGAGATCGACCGTGCGATCGCCATCGTGGCGGCCGCAGCAACCTCCCGGGTCGGCATCAGCAGAACATTCACGCAGCTCTCGGCCTCTCCGGATGCCGTCGACCAGGCCCGGATGTCGGTCGAATGCATCGCCTCCCCGGGCGTCGGCATTCACCGCTACGGATCGGCCCCCCTCGACCTGCTCCTCGTGGCGCAACCCGGCTACGGTGCGGAACTGCGAGACGGCGTCTTCGGTCGCCTGTTCGGCCCGGACTGCGCGGATGGCGCAGTGTTGCTCGACACCCTCGAGGCCTGGTTCGACGCCGAGGGGTCGACCTCCGACGCCGGAAGACGGATGCACTGCCACCGCAACACGGTGCTCTACCGTCTCGGGCGCCTCGCCGAGCTCACCGGGCGATCGGTGGCGCGTCCGGTCGAGGCATCCGAGTTGTATGCGGCACTGCGAGCGGTGCGACTCGGCGGTATCCGGGCCTAGAGTCGTTCGATGATCGTGGCGTTCGCCATGCCGCCGCCCTCGCACATCACTTGCAGGCCGTAACGGCCGCCGATGGCCTCGAGGTGGTTCACCATCGTGGCGAGCAGGCGCGCGCCGGATGCCCCGAGCGCGTGCCCGAGGGCGATCGCACCCCCGCGGGGGTTGAGCTTCGCCGCATCCGCTCCCGTCTCGGCGAGCCAGGCAAGCGGAACGGGCGCGAAGGCCTCATTCACCTCGAAGGCGTCGATGTCGTCGATGGTGAGACCGGCTTTGGCCAGCACCTTCGCTGTCGCGGGGATGACCCCGGTGAGCATGAACAGGGGGTCGCTGCCGGTCACGGCGAAGCTGTGGAAGCGGGCGCGTGGCTTCAGCCCGAGTTCCGCGGCCTTCGATTCGCTCATGATGAGGGTCGCCGCGGCCGCGTCGGTGAGGGGCGAGGAGTTGCCCGGAGTGATGTTCCAGCCGATTTCGGGGAAGCGCTCCGCGAACCGCTCGGTGTAGAAGGCCGGTTTGAGGCCGGCGAGGCCCTCGGCGGTCGTGGTGGGGCGAACCGTCTCGTCGGTGGTGACGCCGCCGACGGCGATGAGTTCGTTGGCGAAGAAGCCGCTGGCGGTCGCTTCGGCGGCGAGCTGGTGCGAGCGGGCCGAGAAGTCGTCGAGCTGCGCACGGGAGAATCCCCACTTGCTCGTGATGAGCTCCGCGGAGATCCCCTGCCCGACGAGACCCTCGGGGTAGCGCGCGGCCACCTGTTCTCCATAGATGTCCTCGCCCATGATCGAGTAGCCGATCGGCGCGCTGCTCATCGATTCCACTCCGCAGGCGATGGCGATGTCGTAGTTGCCGGTCATGATGCCCTGGGCGGCGAAGACTGCAGCCTGCTGGCTCGATCCACACTGGCGGTCGATCGTGACGGCGGGCACGTGATCAGGGAACCCGGCGCCGAGCACCGCGTTGCGGGTCACGTTGTAGGTCTGCTTGCCCGCCTGCGCGACGCATCCGCCGATCACATCGTCGACGGTGGCCGGGTCGACGCCGTTGCGTTCGACGAGGGCGCGGAGGGTTGTGGCGAGAAGGTCCACGGGATGAACCCCGCTGAGCGAGCCTCCCGGCTTGCCGCGGCCGGACGGGGTACGGATGACGTCGATGATCACTGCGGAGTTGTTCATGGGGACTTCCTTGTCTGGGGTCCCTCCAGCTTAGGCACGCACCCTGGGGAGTCTTGCGCGATTCACGCCACCAGTAGACCAGGCGCCCGACCGACCTCGTCGCGCTTCACAGCTTTGCCGGCCCCACCGGCAGTCGAAGCCCGCACCTTTCACCGAAATCTCGGGCATTCCGCGTCATAATCGGGAAGGATTTCGCCCCGAGGGCGTTGACATCCTGGTACCGCAAAATCGTCGTCGACAGGCAACTGCCGTCTGGCCTGGAACAGAAAGCGCAGCCCATGCCGCAACGCATCTACAACGACATCACCGAGATCTTCGGAAACACCCCGCTGGTGCGCCTGAACAAGGTCGCCGAGGGACTCGGCGCCACCGTGCTCGCGAAACTGGAGTTCTACAACCCCTCCGCCAGCGTCAAGGACCGCCTCGGCGTCGCCATCGTCGATGCGGCCGAAGCGTCCGGCGAGCTGAAGCCGGGCGGCACGATCGTGGAGAGCACGAGCGGCAACACCGGCATCGCACTCGCGATGGTCGGCGCGGCCCGCGGCTACAAAGTGATCCTGACGATGCCGGAGTCCATGAGCAAGGAACGTCGGATGATCCTGCGCGCGTACGGCGCGGAGCTCGTTCTCACCCCCGGCCCCGGCGGTATGCAGGCCGCCGTCGATCGGGCCGCCGAGATCGTGGCGAACACCCCCGGAGCCGTCTACGCCAAGCAGTTCGCCAACGCGGCGAACCCCGCCATCCACCGGGCCACCACCGGTCCCGAGATCTGGAACGACACCGAGGGCGCGGTGGACATCTTCGTGTCGGGCATCGGCACCGGCGGAACCATCACCGGAACGGGCGGATACCTCAAGGAGCAGAAGCCCGACCTCGTTGTCATCGGCGTCGAGCCGGCCGAGTCCCCGATCCTCAACGGGGGAGCGCCCGGCCCGCACAAGATCCAGGGAATCGGGGCGAACTTCGTTCCGGAGATCCTCGACCGTGAGGTCTACGACGAGATCATCGACATCGACATCGCCCAGTCGGTCGCGATGGCCCGCCGCCTTGCCGCGGAGGAGGGCATTCTGGCCGGGATCTCGTCCGGAGCGACCGTGCAGGCTGCCCTCGAGGTTGCCGCCCGCCCGGAGAATGCCGGCAAGACCATCGTCGTCATCGTCGCCAGCTTCGGCGAGCGGTACCTCTCGACGGTGCTATACGAAGACCTCGCGGACTGACCGGGTGCCTTTCGGGGGCGTTCGAGAAGACGTGCGGATGGCTCGCCAGAAGGATCCGGCGGCGCGGTCCGGCGCCGAGGTGTTTCTGGCCTACTCCGGGCTCCACGCCGTGTGGGGATACCGCATCGCTCATCGGCTCTGGATGTGGCACTGGTATCTCCCCGCGCGAATCTACTCGCAATTGGTGCGCTCGCTGACCGGGGTGGAGATCCACCCCGGCGCGACGATCGGTCGTCGACTCTTCATCGACCACGGCATGGGCGTGGTGATCGGGGAGACGGCGGTCGTCGGAGACGACGTAGTGCTGTACCACGGCGTGACCCTCGGCGGCACGAGCTCCGTGCGGGAGCGCCGGCATCCGACGATCGGCGACCGGGTCACCATCGGGGCCGGCGCGAGTGTCCTCGGGCCGGTCACGATCGCTCACGACTCGATCGTCGGTGCGAACGCCGTGGTGGTGACGGATGCTCCGCCGAATTCCGTTCTCACCGGCATCCCGGCGCGGGTTCGGTCGCGCATAGCCGCTCCGGTCGATGAGACCTTCACCGACCCCGCGATCTACATCTGACGCCGCTACAGGTCCAGCGCGTCACCCGGCTCGAGCGCGACATACTCTCCGCCGCCCTGCTCCACCGCCCACTTGAGGCGATCCCCGCCCATGCCCTTGCCAGCCGTCGACAACACCATCTCGTGGGTGGCGAAAGCACGACGTGGGCGCACGGCGAGCACGAAGTCGATGGCCTCGCCGATCTTGAGCCACGGGGCACCGACGGGTGCCGCGAGGGTGTCGACTTCGATGCCCTCCGGCACGGTGAAGGAGTCACCCGGGTAGTAGAGGGAGTCGTTCGCAAGCACTCCGACGTTGTCGACGATCGGGATCGAGGAGTGGATCACGGCGTGCTTCTCGCCGAAGAAGCGCAGTGAGAAGGGCTCCGCATCGATCACATCGCCATCCTTCACGACAGTGATGTCGAAGTCGGTTGCGGCGATCGCGACGCCCTCCGGGCCATACAGTTTCGCGTCGGGATTGCGGCCGAGGATGTGGGTGAGCTGGTCTGCTGTCCAGTGGTCACCATGTTCGTGGGTGATCACCACGGCGACGACGTCGTTGAGGCCGACGAGGGCTGTGGTGAAGACTCCCGGATCGATGACGAGCGTCTTGCCCGCCGATTCGAGGATGAGGCAGGCATGTTCTTGTTTGGTTACGCGCATTTTTCAGACTGTACTCGCACACGTGCGCCTCGAGATGTTCCCCGACGGCATCCGACATACTGGGCAGATGACGACACCGGCGCCGCTCTCGTGACGGCCCTGCGCGTCGTCGTCGCCATCAATCCGTCGGCGTCATTCGGCAAAGGTCGTTCGGTCGGGCCCGCCGTCGTGCAGGCCCTGCGCGGTGCCGGTCACCGGGTGACCGCACTGAGCGAACCTACCTTCGCCGATCTTCACCGCGAGGCCGAGAAGGCTATCGCACTCGTCCCAGACGCCCTCGTGGTCGTTGGCGGTGACGGTATGGTCAGCCTGGGCACCAACCTGGTCGCCGCAACGGCCATCCCCCTCGGAATCGTGCCCTCCGGCACCGGAAACGACGTCTCGCGTGGCCTGAAGATACCCATCGGCCAGACGGATGCCGCCATCGACCTGCTGCTCGCAGCGCTCGGCCACGAGCCACGAGTGATCGACGCAGTGCTCGTGCGACGCTCGGGCGAGCCGGATCGCTGGTACGCGGGAGTGCTCTCCGCCGGCTTCGACGCCCTGGTGAACGAGCGTGCCAACCTGTGGCGCTGGCCCCGCGGGAAGAGCCGGTACAACCTCGCCCTCCTGCGCGAACTCGCGACCCTCCACCCCACCACGTACCGTCTCGTGCTCGACGGGGTCGAGTGGAACACCGCAGGCACCCTGGTGTCGATCGCCAACAACACCTCCTTCGGCGGCGGGATGCTGATCACCCCCGACGCTCTCCTCGACGACGGGCTGCTCGATGTGTGTGTGGTCGAACCGCTGTCTCGGACCGCCTTCCTCGGCATCTTTCCTCGAGTATTCAAGGGCACGCACGTGACCGATCCGCGGGTCTCGATCCGTCGTGCCCGGCGAGTGAGGATCGAAGCGGCTGGCGTGGTGGCCTACGCCGACGGAGAGCGGGTCGGAGCGCTGCCCCTCGAGATCGAAGTCGTGCCCGGAGCCCTGAGGATCCTCGTGCCCTGACCGGAGCATCCCGCACCGTTTTGGTGCGCTTGGCTCGCGTGTGGCATACTCGTTGAGTTGTCCACTTGCGGCCCCATCGTATAGCGGCCTAGTACGCTGCCCTCTCACGGCGGTAACACCGGTTCGAATCCGGTTGGGGTCACCACCGGTCCGGATACCAAGGATTCATTGGTGTCCGGGCCTTTTTTGTTAAGGGCTCGGCGCATCCGTCGGAATGTGCTCCGATTCGGGGCATTCGGCGCTGATTCTGACGGTTGGGCGCTCGGCGGGGGTGGCCCGGGCGGTGGCTGGGCGCGCCGGCGAGTGTGGGCCGGGCCCGGGCGGTGGCTGGGCGCGCCGACGTGGGTGGGCCGTGCCCGGGCGGTGGCTGGGCGGGCCGGCGAGGGTGGCCCCGTCATCCGTCAAAAACTGTCCCCAAGTGGGGTATCCGGCGCTGATTGTGACGGTTGGGCGCTCGGCGGGGGTGGCCGGGCCGGTGGCTGGGCCGTGGCTGGGCGCGCCGACGAGGGTGGCCCGGGCGGTGGCTGGGCGGGCCGGCGACGGTGGCCCCGTCATCCGTCAAAGACTGTCCCTAACAGGGGTGTCCGGCGCTGATTGTGACGGTTGGGCGCTCGGCGGGGGTGGCCGGGCCGGTGGCTGGGCCGTGGCTGGGCGCGCCGACGAGGGTGGGCCGGGCGGTGGCTGGGCGGGCCGGCGAGGGTGGCCCCGTCATCCGTCAAAGACTGTCCCTAACAGGGGTGTCCGGCGCTGATTGTGACGGTTGGGCGCTCGGCGAGGGTGGCAGGGCCGGTGGTCAGGGGGGTCATCCGTCGCAAACTGTTCCGAACCGGCCACATCGCAGCGGATTGTGACGGTTGGGGGAGGAGCGGGAGGTGAACCCACCCGAGCGAACCCGACGGCCGCCGACCCCAGGGCCGCCGAACCTACGGGCCGCCGAACCTACGGGCCGAGCGAACCCCGGGGCAGCCGACCCCCAGAGCCGCCGAACCTACGGGCCGCCCAGCCAATGGTCTATGCGGTGATGGTCGGGGGTGAATCCATGGCCGACTCCCCACAGCACCGCCTGGCTGCGGCTTTGCGCGCCGATCTTGCGGTAGGAATTCCTGATGTAGGACTTCACCGTGTTGGGGCTCAGATACGTGAGCGCCGCCACCTCCGCGTTGCTCTTGCCCTGCGTTATCAGGGCGAGGATCTCGGACTCACGGTCCGTGATGCCCTCCCGCCGCCCGGGCCAGTCCAGCGCCATCGCGCTTCCCGACCGTCGAGTAGGTTCGCTGATCACTTCCTCTCCGGCGTGCACCAGCTCGAGGGCCGAGACCAGTTCGTTCGCTGCCAAGGTCTTGGAGAGGTATCCCTTGACGCCCTGCTCGCGGGCGCTCTCGACGAGACGGGGATGGAAGTTCCAGGTGTAGACCACGACGTTGCGGGCCTTGGGGTTGGTGACGAGCGCCTTCAGCTCCTGATGGTCGGACTCGGGCTGAGCGAAGGAGTCGTACATCACGATGTCGACCGAGTCGTCCAGCGACGCATTCGAGTCGATTTCGGAGACGAGGATGCGGTCGCGGTAATCGTCGAACATGTGCGCGAGGCCCTTGAGCACGACGTCGTAGTCGTCGACGAGCGCGACGGTGAGGGGGCGGGGCGGGACGAAGCTCGGCATCCCTGCACATTACCTCCCTAGGGGTGTGACCGACCACCCCCTTAGAGGTGTTGTGTAGACACGTGGCCCGCTGAGGGTCGCACCGAAAAGACACAGCGCAAGGAGAACCTCATGCTCGGACTCATCATCAGCATCATCATCGTCGGACTCATCGCCGGAGCCATCGCGCGCCTGGTCGTGCCCGGAAAGCAGAGCCTGTCCATCGGGATGACGCTGCTCCTCGGAATCATCGGATCGTTCGTCGGCGGATTCCTCGGCTACCTGCTCCTCGGTGCCGACCCCTCGGGTGGATTCTTCCAGCCGGCCGGCATCATCGGCTCCATCATCGGCGCGATCATCGTGCTCCTCATCTGGACCCGAGTCGGAAGCCGTCGCACCTCGCGCCGGTGAGACCAGCTTCGGATCGACACTCGATCCGCCTGAGACGCCCGGATGCCCGCCGAAAGTCGGCCTCCGGGCGTTTTTCGGTGGGGACCGCCGCCGCCACCGTCAGGCGAGCCCGACGAGGTGGCGAGCGGCCTGCCGCAGCCACGGATAGCTGTCGCGCGCCCACCGCTGGACCGCAACATTCGCGCGGGCTCGGCTCGCACCATCCAGTGCCTCGAACAGCGGAACGATCACGTCGACGATGAGCGGATCGGCCAGCGCCGGAGTACGCGCCTCGCGCAGGAAGCCCTCGAGGCGGGTGAGGTCTGAGTTGTCGAGCAGGCTCACGTGGGTCTGCAACAGGACGACCGCCGCGAGCCTCCGCTCGTAGACGGGAGCCCTCCACAACTCCGAGGAGAGCGCGGTGATCTCGTCGTGTCCGAGGCCGCGGTACCGGAGGGCCACAGCGCGGATGGTGCCCCGCACGGCACCGACCGATGCGCCATAGAACTGCAGGTCGGATCCGATGCGCGCCTCGTCGGCGAGGGCCCGCTGCCAGGTGGCTTCGAGCTGGAGGGCGGCATCCACGAACTCGCCGGCGTCGCTCACCGCGCTACGCGAGGGGCTGCGCGATCTCCCAGATGTGACCGCCCGGGTCCTGGAAGCTGGCCGTGCGGATGCCCCACTCGCGGTCCATCGGACCGTTCAGAAGCCGCACCCCCCGCCCGGTGAGCTCGGCGCACATGGCATCGACGTCCTCCACGTCCAGGGTGAGTTGGAGCCGCGAGCCCGCCTGGGCCGCGGCCACCGCTGCGGGCTCGATGAGGCTCACCGCCTCGGAGGACTTCAGCAGGTTGATCATCGTGTTGTCGAACCGGAACACCGCGGAGTTCGCATCTTCGAAGAGGATCGGCAACCGGAAGACATCGAGGTAGAAGGACCTGGTCGCCGCCAGATCGTCGACGAAGAGCGTGATGGCGGTGATCGATCCGGGCCACGGTGTCATGGGCATCCTCGTTCCTGTCGCTGTAAAAGTTACGCCCTCGGATCCGTCTTGGTCACGAACCGGCCATAACATGAGCATATGTACTCAAAATCGGAGACCGGCGTTCGCGCTGTGGCGGCACGATGACCGGGCCCTCCGGCCCGACGGGCCTCGCGGACTTCTCGGCGATGCTCGAGCGCGGAGTGGATGCCCCGGGCTCTGACCCCCTCGATCCGTCCGTGCAGGCGTCGGCTCGCCGCCGTCGCAGGCGGCGTCGCATCGCCGGGCTCGTCGTGATGCTCGTGATCGTGGCAGTGGTCGGCACCTACCTTCCGGTCACACTCCTCGCACCGCTGCCAACTGCCGTGCTCACCGCGACCAAACCAGCCCTCAGCGTTCCGGGTGCCGTTCAACTGACGCTGCCGGCCCAGGGGGAGTCTGCCGTGAGCGTCACCGGTGCCGAGACCTTCGCCGGCACGGTCGGGACCAACGGCATCCTGGCCTCGAGCGGAGGGCCGGGTCCGGTGCCGATCGCGAGCATCAGCAAGCTGATCACCGCCCTGGTGGTGCTCGAGGCCAAGCCGCTGACGGGCGACGACGCCGGACCGACCATCACCTTCAGCAAGGCCGACCACGACCTCTACGACCAGTACTACGTGCTCGACGCCTCGGTCGAGCCGATGAAGACCGGCAGCACACTGTCGGAACACGACGCGCTCGCGCTCATGCTGGTGGCATCGGCCTGCAACTACGCTCACGCGGTGAGCACCTGGGCGTTCGGATCGCGCGGCCGGTATCTCAGCGCGGTCAAGACCTGGCTCTCCGCCCACGGGCTCAGCGGAACGACCATCGTGGAGCCGACGGGAATCGACGCCAGGAACGTCAGCACCCCCGCCGACCTCATCGCCATCGGCAAGCTGGCGATGGCGAATCCGACTCTGGCGTCGATCGTCGGCTCCCGCACCGTGGACCTGCCGGGCGTCGGAACCCTGTCGAACAACAACATCAGCCTCGGCTCCGAGGGGATCGACGGCATCAAGACCGGCACCCTCGACTCGGCAGGTTCGTGCCTGCTCTTCTCGGCCACGGTGGATGTCGGCCTGCCGAAGCCGATCACGATAACCGCTGTGATCCTGGGCGGGAGCAGCCGCGAAAGCGTGAACAGTGACGCCCAGATCCTCATCCGCAGCATCGAGTCGGGCTTCCATGTCGTGACACTGGAGACCACCGGAACCGCAGTGGGGAGCTATTCCACCCCGTGGAAAGACGGCGCTCGAGTGGTGACCGGCGATCGGGCGTCCGTGCTCACCTGGTCGGATGCGCCGATCACCTCCACCATGACCATCAGACCGCTGTCGATCACTTCAGGCACTACCGCCACCGACGGATCGAGAGTCGGAAGCCTCGACTTCACGGTCGACGGGAAATCGATCTCTGTGCCCCTCCTGCTGGACGGCTCGATCTCCGGGCCGGACGGAAGGTGGCGCCTCACCCATCCCGAGGTGCTGCTCGGCGGCCACTGAGCCGCCGTCCCAGGCCAGAGCCTTGCCACGCTCGGACCATCGCCGAACTCAGAGCCTCGTCACGCTCAGAGCCGCGCCAACCTCTCGATGTCTTCGAGGAACTCCGCGGCGACCTGCGGTGACACCGTCGTGCGCGTGGACCTGATCGCCGCAATGTAGTCCTGGGTGCTCGGGCCGGCCGGGCCAGAGGCGTCCGCCCCGGAGAAGAGGGCACGCTCGAGCGCCTCCTGCGAGGCTCGACGCGCCGCGTACTCGACATCGGCGGGGGAGAACCCGTCGCTCGCCGCGACGAGGGCATCCAGATCGACCAGGCCGTCGACGGATGCGGGGATGTACCGCTCCCAGATGGCCAGGCGGGCCGCGACATCCGGAAGCCCGATCGGAACGACATAGTCGAAGCGCCCGTGGCGGAGGAAGGCCGAATCGAGAGCGCGGATGAAGTTCGTCGCACAGACGAGAAGCCGTCCCGGCTGTTCGCGGAACGCCGGGATGATCTTCAGCAGCTCGTTGGTCACCCCCTGCAGCGCCGAGGGCGGCTCCCCGCCGCGCTGGGCGGCGATCTCCTCCACCTCGTCGATGAACACGACGGCGTGTTCGAGCTCGGAGATCTTGAGGAAGGTCTCACGCAGTGCGCCGGCCAGTCCCTTCGGGTCGGCGGCGAGGCGGGAGGGGAACACCTCGACGAACGGCCATTCGAGGCGGGAGGCGATCGCCTTGGCGAAGGTGGTCTTGCCCGTGCCGGGCGGACCGAACAGCACGACGGCCTTGGGCGGAACGACCCCATATTGCTCGGCCATATCCGGTTTGGCCAGGGGCATCACGAGGCGTCGCTCGAGCAGTTCCTTTTCCTGCTGCATGCCGCCGACCCCCTCCCAGAGGTCTCGGGGAAGGATGCGTCCGCCCAGCTCGCTCAGTGAGCGCAGCTCTTCGCGCTGCACCGGGATGTGGCGTTCGAAGTAGCGCAGGTTCTTCTTGACCTCGAAGCCGCGATTGAGGAAGGCATCCACCCGGCTGGCGGACTCCGGCATCAGGGCGGAGAGCTTGGCCAGCCCGTGGGGGGCCATCCGATTCTCTAGGGCGGCGAGCATCGCGGTACCGATGCCCTGCCCCTGCCACTGCCGGGCCGTGGAGAGGAACACGATCCAGCCCTGGGCGTGGGCGGCGCGACCGACAGCGGCGCCGATCACCGTCTCACCGTGCATGGCGACGACGGCATGGTCCTTCTGGCAGGACGCCAGCACCTCGGAGAGGCCGTACACCGGCTCCGTCTTTGCGGCAGTGATCTCCTCCCACAGGTGAAGAATTCCGTCCAGATCGTCCGAATGGAAGTCTCGGATGCGCCAACCGGTCATTGTGGCTCCCTCGCGTGAATGACGTGTGGGTGTCAATCTAGGGCAACACTGCCCGCGCGAGCTTCGAGTGCCGTACTCTCACAGCAGAGGGAGTCTCATCATGAGTGGAGTTGCGCCGCGCGGCCGGCCGCTGAGCATCGGGCGTCGATTTGTCTACCTTCTCGCCACACCCTGGTGGCGCGCCGTGTGGGTCGTCGGGGCCATCGTGTGGTTCTTCGTGTTCGTCGGGCTCGTGGCGACGGTCCGGGACTTTGCCCTGGCGCTCGCAGCGCTCGGTGCAGTGCCCCTCCTGACAGTTTTCCTCGACATCGCGCGGAGGCAACGAGTCCTCCGAAACCGATGAACAGGGTGAGGCTCGCACTCGTGCGGCTGGGATCTCTTGCCGTCGATATCGCCCAGTCGATCGTTGCCGCGTTCGGCGGGGGCGGCGGCGATCCGGCCCGACTGCACGAGTCGGCCGAGTTGCGGCACGTCACGCCGAAGAAGCGGGCGGGCCGTCGCCGCTGAACCGCGGAGGGTCAACCGAGAGGGGCTGTTCCACCGCATCGCTGACGGCTGGGGGCGGACATTCGGATGACTCTGTGGCGTGTTCCCTCCGATGGACGGCGTGTCGGCGGAGTCATCCGCCCTCAGCCCCACGATCCGCGCCCTCTCGACCGGGCGTAGGGGCCGGAATCGCGGGTCGGACCTGCCGGAGCGCTCGATAGAACCGCAGCAGGTCCGCGGTCGGAGCCATCGCCCAGCCGCACGGATCCGTGAGAAGGGTGAAACGTTCCGCGGTGAAGACCCCGAAGGGCACTTCGAATGGGAGCCGCGTGAGCTGGTCGGGCATACCGACAAGAGAGATGACACCCCGAAACACCGTTGACGGGAGATCCTCTGCGAGTGGTCATTTCGGGGCGGGCGGTGGTGCCCGAGCCCCGGTCTGCGATCGAGGATGACCGCAGGGGCGGGCCTTGGGTTCCGAATGTGCGCGCCGCGAGGCGAACCGACCCACCCCGCCGGTCAGCCGAGAAGCGTCGGTCGCACCCAGTTCGCATCGTGAACATGCTGGTCGAGGAATGCGAAGACGGTCTCGTACCAGACCACGGCGTGCTGGGGTTTCAGCACCCAGTGATTCTCGTCAGGGAAGAGAAGGAACTTGTGCGGGGTCGTGCCGTCGGCAGCGGCATGGTGCTCGGCCAATTCGGACCAGAGTCGCAGGCTCTCCCCGACCGGAACGCGGTAGTCGTTATCCCCGTGGATCACCAGCATCGGCGTCACGATGTCCCGAACGCTGTGGTGCGGTGAGCTGTCGATCATGCCCTGAGGTGAGAAGATGCTCTGCCAGTACCAGGAATTGTCGGTGGTGCCGTTGAACTGGTCGAGCGCCCACAGGCTGGCGTGGCTGACGATCGCTCGGAAACGGGAGCTGTGCCCGGCCACCCAGTTGGCCATGTAGCCCCCGAAGGATCCTCCGAGCGCCGCCGTGCGCGTCGCGTCGATGTCAGGGCGGGCTTCCGCGGCATCCGTGATCGCCATCAGGTCGGTGAAGGGCTTCGCGCCCCAGGCATCCCAACCCCTCGCGATGAAGTCGAGGCCGTAGCCGGTGGAAAGGGCGGGATCGGGCAGCAGCACCGCGTACCCGCGCGCGACCGCGAGCGACGGGTTCCACCGCCAGCTCCAGGCGTTCCAACTGTTGAGCGGCCCGCCGTGAATCCAGAGCAGGAGCGGAGCCGGATGTTGCGGCGAGGCGCCCTCAGGAAGCAGCAGCCACGCGCGAACCCGCGCGCCATCCTCTGCGACAGTCTCGACCTCGGTGATCGACCCGGGCACCGAGGGAAGCTGCGCCGGTGTTGCGAGCGGGGTGACGACTCCCGATCGGTCGATGCGCACCGGATGCGGCGGCGTGACCCAGGACGACCGCAGCGCCACGAGTTCACCAGTCGCCCCGTCGACCGCGACATCGGTATAGCTGAAGTCGTCGACGGTGAGCCGGCTCGGGGCTCCACCATCGAGAGGCACCCGGAAGATGGGGCCGCGACCGTCGTGGTCGGCAGTGACGATGAGGGAGTGGTCGTCGGCGTCGAAGACGAGGCTCGAGGCCCAGCGATCCCATCCCTCGGCGATGCGGCGGGGGTTGCCACCGTCGATGTCGGCCACCCACAGTTCCTGGTCCGCCGGGCCGCTCGGAGTGCTGTATTCGGCACGAACGAAGGCGATCCGCGTGCCGTCGTGGCTCACGGCCGGCACCTCGAAGTCCACCCGTTCCTCGTCGAAGAGGGGCGTCGTCGCACCCGAATCGACGTCGATGGACACCAGGATGAAGCGACCGGCTCGCTGCTCCGCGACCCGTAGCGCAGCGATGAGGGTGTGACCGTCGGGGGTGAGTTCCTGACCGGCCGTGTCGGCGGTGCGGCCCGGGCTCGGCGTGAGGTCGCGCGGATGAGGGAGGTCTGCGGGATAGGGTGCCGGCTCCGGGGGCGTGGCGGAAGGCTCGGCGGACATCGGCACGGCATCGGCCAGGTCGGAAAGGTCGAGCGCGAACAGATGCGGCTCGGCCGGCCCGAGGTCGTGGTCCCAATACCGCACGGGATAGGTCTCGTGCAGGATGGCGGTGACCTTCTTCGTCGTGCGTTCGGCGCGCGCCGCAGCCTCCGTCTCGAGACTGTCCGAGGACGGAAGGAGGTTCGCCGCGAGGATCACCCGATCGCTCCCGGTGGCGGTTGCGGCAATCGCGGACACCCCGCCCGGCAGCCGGGTTACCGCTCGAGCCTCACCCCCGGCGGCAGGCAGGATCCAGAGCTGCGCGGCCTCCGTGTCCTTCTCTGCGGCGGCATCCGCACGGGCGGAGATGAAGAGGATGTCGCCGGACCCGGTGAAAGCCACCCCGGATTCGCCCTTGGCCGAGCGGGTGAGCCGGGTCGGGGTGCCCGATCCGTCGGCCGGTACCGACCAGAGCGCGCGCTCGTAGGTGGTGCGGTCGCGGGACAGGGTCGCGACGGTGAGCACCACCGCGCGCCCGTCGGGAGAGAGGGCGAGGCCCTCCACCCGGGGAAGAGCGATGTAGCTCTCGAGGGACGCGAAGGGCAGAAGCTGAGTCTCAGTTGACATCCCTCCACGCTAGCCGCACATTGCGGCGATATGGATTCGGTCGCGCTCCTGGGCTTCGCGGTTTCCCATCGAGAGACGGGACCAAAGACCCCACATCAGTATCGGCAGGAGACTAATTTTCAGGTAATCGAAATGCCGGGAGGTCAGTGTGCATGCTCTACTCGCAACAGTGATGGGGGACTCGTCCCCCACCTATTTGGGATGGGGTGTTTTCACCATCCAGATAGGCAACTTCATCATCATCTCGGTGATGATAGTGCTGTTCGTCCTCGCCCTTGTTCTTCCATTCCCAGCGGGACGGAAGCGCAAATGACACACATCGTGCAACAGCCGACCAGCGAGTCAACGGATTCGCCTGACCGGGGCCCCGACGAGGAGTTCTATACCTGGACCGGCAAGGCTCGGCGCTGGATGCTCAAGACCCTTCCGCCGGACAAGCTTCTTCCCGAGACGCAGCCGAGCTACGTCGCATCCTGGATCTACGTCTTCGGCATGGGCGCGATCGCCTCGCTCGTCGTCCTCATCGTCTCGGGTGTGGTGCTCGGCCTGAATGGACCGAGCTGGTGGCATCTCTCGTCCTTCGGCCACTTCATCAACAGCACGCACCTCTGGAGCGCGGAATTCTTCTTCCTCTTCATGGTCGTGCACCTGTGGGGCAAGTTCTGGATGGCATCCTGGCGTGGTGGGCGATTGCTCACCTGGATCACCGGGGTCGTCGCCTTCGCCGCGTCGATCGGTGCGGCATTCACCGGCTACCTCGTGCAGACCAACTTCGAGTCGGAGTGGATCTCGTACCAGGCGAAAGATGTCGTGAACGCGACAGGAATCGGCGCCTGGTTCAACCTGGCGAATGTCGGCCAGATGTTCATGTGGCACATTGTCCTGCTCCCGCTCGCGGTCGCCGCGATCGTGGCCCTGCACGTGCTGCTCGTCAGAGTGCACGGCGTGGTTGCCCCCATCGACGCTGCCGATACCGACACCCAACTGCGTGACGCGGTCATCCCCGAGCTCCATGACAAGGCAGACAAATGAGTAAGCAACTGAGTGCGATGTCCTGGCGCAAGGGAAACGGCGTCGCCGGCCGCCCGTGGAACGGAGCCAAGCGCGAGTACGACCTGTTCAAGGAACTGACCGTCGGAGTGATCGTGGTCAGCCTGTTGGTGGTCGCGGTCTCGGCGATCTTCAGTTCGCCCGACGACAAAAGCGTGACGCTCAAGTCCTGGGCCAATAGCCAGCCGAACGACTTCGTGGTCACCACGAATGCGGAACTCGGCCACACGAGCGACTCGGCCGGCTACGGACCTCCGTACAACTCCACGACGGACGCGAGCCAGACCATCGGCGCGCTCGACCTGCAGAGCCTCGCCGGGGTGAAGATTCCGATCGACTCGGCCAAGGACTTTGTGATCGGCCCGCTCAGCACCCTGCCGAATACGCCCGCAGCGGTTTCTACGTGGAAGGCAGCGAGCAGCGCGCAACAGACCGCGTGGACGGATGCCTACGGCAAGGCCCTCGACACGGCCAAGGGTGACCCGGCCGCCGTCGCTTCGGGGAACTACGGACCCGTTCCGGCGATCACCGGTGAGCTTCTCACCATGGCAAAGCAGGGATCGCTTGACAGCGTGCTCAATGCTGGTGGTTCGTTCTACAACTTCAACTACACCAGGTCGATGTTGTTCCTCGGGGACAGTGCGTACTTCACCGACCTCGCGACGAGTCTTCACCTGACCGGCGACCAGTGGGGCATGATCAACGGAATCGGTTACTACCCCGGCCAGTCCTGGCTGTGGATGTTCTCGCTCTTCTACCAGATCGAGCCGTTCAAGTCCCTCCCCAACGCGGACTTGGTCATCATCCTTATCGTCGCGGCGCTGACGATGGTGCTCATGATTGTGCCGCTCATCCCCGGCCTGCGGGATCTGCCTCGGCTCATCCCGATTCACCGCCTGATTTGGAAGGACTACTACAAACGGCGTTAGCGTTACCGCATTCCCCGGTCTCCTCGGCCTAACCCCTGAGACCGGGGAATTCGTCGTCTCGCCACTCCACTGCCACGATCGCGCCGAAGGCGACTCCCTCTTCGCGCTCGCGCAGTTCCACGCGGCGGATCTTGCCGGAGATCGTCTTCGGCAGCTCCATGAACTCGATTCGGCGGATGCGCTGGAACGGTGCGAGCTTCGCGCGGGCGTAGACCAGGATCTCGCGCGCGGTGTCGGCCGAGGGCTCGAACCCGGCCGCGAGCACGACGTAGGCCTTCGGCACGGCCAGGCGCACGGCATCCGGAGCGGGCACGATCGCGGCTTCGGCCACCGCCGGATGCTCGATCAGCACGCTCTCGAGCTCGAAGGGGCTGATCTTGTAGTCGGAGGCCTTGAACACGTCGTCGGTGCGACCGATGTACGTGATGTAGCCATCGGCATCTCGCGCCGCGATGTCGCCGGTGTGGAAGTAGCCGTCGTGCATGGTGCGAGCGTTTCGATCGGCATCCCCGACGTAGCCGGTCGTGAGGTTGACCGGGTGGCGGCTGAGGTCGACACAGATCTCGCCCTCTTCGGCGACGTCGCCCGAGATCGGGTCGACGAGCACGATGGGGCTGCCGGGAAGCGGTCGGCCCATCGATCCGTCCTTCACGAGGGATCCCGGGGTGTTTCCGACCACAGCGGTCATCTCGGTCTGGCCGTAACCGTCGCGGATGGTCAGTCCCCAGTGGGAGCGCACCTGGCTGATCACCTCGGGGTTGAGGGGCTCACCGGCTGAGATCGCTTCCCGCAGGTCGCCGCTGCCGCCCGTGAGGTCGGACTGGATGAGCATGCGCCAGACGGTCGGCGGCGCGCAGAACGACGTCACGTGTTCCTGACGGATCTTCTGCAGCAGGGATGCGGCATCGAAGCGACCGTAGTTGTAGACGAAGATCGTCGACTCGGCGATCCATGGCGCGAAGAAGCAACTCCAGGCGTGCTTCGCCCAGCCGGGGGAGCTGATCGCCAGGTGAACGTCCCCGGCCTTCAGCCCCAGCCAGTACATGGTCGAGAGATGGCCGACCGGGTAGGACACCTGGGTGTGTTCGACCAGCTTCGGCCGCGTGGTCGTGCCCGAGGTGAAATAGAGAAGCAGGCGGTCGTGGGAGGCCGTCTTCGGGTGGGGCAGCGGCGCAGCCGGCGCGGCGAAGGCATCCGTGAAATCGATCCAGGGTGCGGCTCCGTCACCCACCCTGATGCGGGTGAAATCGCCGGGTACTTCATCGAACTTGTCCACGTCGGCGGATGCGGCGATCACGTGCCGCACGCCTCCCCGCTGCATCCGGTCGATGAGATCCGCAGTGCCGAGCGCGGTCGTGGTCGGCAGGATCACGGCGCCGATCTTCATGATGCCGAGCATCGAATCCCACAGCTCGACCTGGTTGCCGAGCATGAGCATGACGGCGTCACCGCGCTTCACCCCCAGGCCCTGCAACCACCGGCCGACCTGGTCGGACCGCGTCGCCATGTCGTCGAAGGTGAATCGGGCGGTCGATCCATCCTCCTCGGCGATCACGAGGGCGGGTCTGGTGTTACCCCGAGCGATGGCATCGAACCAGTCGATGCCCCAGTTGAAAGTGTCACCGACATCGGGCCAGCGGAACGTGCGCACGGCACCGTCGTAGTCGTCTCGAAGGGCGACCAACTGGTCGCGGGCGGCTCGAAAACTGTCGGTTGCGGGACTGTGCGACACCGGTGGCGCTCCTTGGGATTGGATACTCGATCGTATCGCGGGTCGCCGTGCGCCTAGTTCGCGCGCAGGTCCCGGGCCAACTGCTCGTACTGCGCTGCCCGTAACTCTTTCTCTTCTGCGGTGGCGCTCGGGAACGGAGTGCTCGGAGAATCGGCGCGCTGTGGGCCCGCCGCAATGACCGCAGGGCGCGATCCGCTCGAGATCTTGTCGATCCAGGCCAAAGCCACCGCGGAGAAGATGAAGACGGTGTGGATGATGACCTGCCAGAACACGCCCTCGGGGGTGTAGACCTCGTCGGTGACCTCATCGACCACGATGTTCTTCGCCCCGAGATCGTTGACGCCGATGAAGGTCTTGAGAAGATGGATGGAGGAGATCCCGATGATCGCCATGGCGAGCTTCACCTTGAGCACATTCGCGTTCACGTGCGACAGCCATTCCGGCTGGTCGGGATGCCCATCGATCCTGATGCGCGACACGAAGGTCTCATACCCGCCGATGATCACCATGATCAGCAGGTTGGCGATCATCACCACGTCGATGAGTCCGAGCACGCCGAGCATGATCTCGGCCTCCTTGATCTCCAGCGGATGCGCAAGCACCTTCTCGCCCAGGTGGTACAGCTCCACCATGAAGACGACGACGTAGATCAGTTGGGCGACGATGAGCCCGACGTAGAGCGGGGCCTGCAGCCAGCGGCTGAAGAAGATCAGATAGCCGATTCCGGAGACTCCGGCGGGTTGTGGGCGGTATTCGCGGAGCTGGTTGGGCGACGTCATGGGAGGTCCTCGAGGCTGGGATCGGTCGGTTGTCGGTTGGCGGAGGCGCTGCATCCGTCTGATGGGAGGGGATCAGGGCGTGCGAACTCGCGCATCGCCCCGCGTCTTGCGCAGGCTGAGCGCGGTGGCGACGGCGATGGTGAGGCCGATGAAGAGCAGGGAGAACCAGATCGGGATTTCGGGAGCCCAGCCCACCGATCGACCCCCGTTGATGAACGGCAGCTCGTTGACGTGGAGTGCGTGCAGCACCAGCTTCACGCCGATGAAGCCGAGGATGACCGCGAGCCCCTGAGCGAGGTAGACGAGCCTCTCGAGCAGCCCACCGATGAGGAAATAGAGCTGGCGCAGTCCCATCAGAGCGAAGGCATTCGCGGTGAACACGATGTACGCCTCGTCGGTCAGTCCGTAGATCGCGGGAATCGAGTCCACCGCGAAGACCAGGTCGATGAAGCCGATCGCAACGATCGTGAGCAGCATCGGGGTGAAGAATCGCTTGCCCTCGATCTTCACCGTGATGCGATCACCATGGAACGTCTCGGTGATGGGCAGCATCCGGCGGGCGAGATTCACGACGCGCCCATGGGCCGGGTCGCTCTCGTGCGAGCTGAAGGCCTGCCGGTAGGCCAGCACGAGCAGCAGCGCACCGAAGATGTAGAAGATCCAGGAGTAGTTCTCGATCAGGGCAGCACCGACAGCGATGAACGCGCCACGCATGATCAGGGCGATGACGATCCCGATCATCAGCACCTTCTGCTGGAACTGTCTCGGCACCGCGAAGCCGGTCATCACGATGAGGAAGACGAAGAGATTGTCGATCGAGAGGGCCTTCTCGGTCAGGTACCCGGCGAAGTACTCCCCGCCGAAGTCCCAGCCGGACACCAGCCCGAAGAGCAGGGCGAGGCCGATATAGAAACCCGACCAGCGGGCGGATTCACCGATGCTCGGCGTGTGCGGCCTGCGCACGTGAACGAAGAACTCGAACACGAAGAAACCGATCGTGATCGCGATCGTGATGATCCAGATGAGCGGCGTGATCGCCATGGGAACTCCTTGGTCTGTCGATGAACGGACCAAGGTCTCTTCCACCCCGAGGAATCGGGGCAAGCCGCCCGGAACACTGTGCGGTGTTCGTATTGACGAATCGGCTTCGTGGGAATACTCCCCTTGCTGTGCTGAGACTATTGCAGGGTTCCTGAGCGCAGCCCCTGAAGCGGAGAGGGATGTTTCTCGCTGAGAGAGGCGCCCGGTTCTTCGAGCTCCACCAGCCGCCTAGGATTGTCTACGCGAAGGGGAGTATTCCCACGGGCGGTCAACGCCTTACTCCGCACCCGTCAAGACGGTCACCGCTGATGCTGGCCCGGGTGCGGCGGTGTCGGCCGGTTCGGCGCGGAAGAGACTTTCGGGATTTCGGCGTACCCACGTCATCCTCTCCTGAAAGGCCGATATGGACCTGCAACTCCCGCTCTGGTTCGAAATCAGCAGCATCGCCGTTCTGATCCTCATCGTGATCGCCGACCTCGTGCTGGCCTACAAGCGTCCTCACATTCCGACGACGCGGGAGTCGAGCCTGTGGGTCGGCTTCTACGTGCTGCTCGCGATCATCTTCGCGGTTCTCATGTACTTCTTCGCCGGAGCCGAACATGCCGGGCAGTTCATCGCGGGTTGGCTCACCGAGTACAGCCTCTCGATCGACAATCTCTTCGTCTTCGTGATCATCATGGCGAGGTTCGCGGTGCCGAGGAAGTACCAGCAGGAGGTGCTGATGGTCGGCATCATCATCGCCCTGGTGCTGCGGGGGATCTTCATCCTGCTCGGCGCGCAGCTGATCGAGAACTTCAGCTGGATCTTCTATATCTTCGGTGCCTTCCTGCTCTACACGGCGTTCGGCCAGGCCTTCCAGAACAGCGACGAGATGGACGAGAAGGAAAGCGGCGTCATCCGCCTTCTGCGCAAGCGCATCAGGATCTCCAACGATTTCGACGGGGCGAAGCTGCGCACCGTCATCGACGGAAAGAGGGTCTTCACACCGATCATCGTGGTCTTCATCGCGATCGGCACCACCGACCTGGTCTTCGCCCTCGACTCGATCCCGGCCATTTTCGGCATAACGACGAGTCCCTTCATCGTGTTCACCGCAAACGTCTTCGCGCTGATGGGGCTCCGCCAGCTCTACTTCCTGCTCGGCGACCTGATCGACAAGCTGGTGTACCTCAAGTACGGCATCGCCTTCATCCTTGCGTTCATCGGTTTCAAGCTCATCGCTCATGCCCTTCACACCAATGAATTGCCCTTCATCAACGGGGGCAAACACATCGAGTGGGCGCCCGAGATCGGCACATTCTTCTCGTTGGGCGTGATTGTGGTGTCGATGGCTGTCGCGGTGATCGCCAGCCTGGTCAAGATCCGCTACGACCGCAATCGCGTGGGCCTCGATACCGGCGAATAGGGGCCTCGGCACGGTCGATGGGCAGTGCTGCCCATTGAGGTGCCCGGTGCTCGACGTCAGGATGCCCATAGAGTTGTGACGCGCTGAGCGGGAGGGGGTGCGTCGTGGACGAAACACAGGAGCTCGAGCTCGCGAGCGGCACGGCGCGATTCCGATTCAGTGGGCATTCCGACCGTGGTGCCGTGCGCCGATTGAACGAAGACAGCTTTCTGGCAGCACTTCCCGTGTTCGTGGTGGCCGATGGGATGGGCGGGCATGCCTTCGGGGATCGAGCCAGCCAGGCCGCTATCGGCGCGTTCTCCGCGACATTCTCCGACACCACCCGTGCCACCGCGCAAGAGGTGCTCGAAACCATCCATCGCGCCAATGACGCGGTGCTCGGGGTCACGAGCGAGCCCGGCGCGGTCTCGGGCACCACGCTCAGCGGCATCGCCTTCGTGGAGATCGGCCCCGCCGACAGCCATCACTGGATGGCATTCAACGTTGGCGACTCCCGCATCTACAGCTGGGACGGTCGGCACCTGGCGCAGTTGAGTGTCGACCATTCCGCCGTGCAGGAGTTGGTGGAGCTCGGTCAGATCACGCGACAGCAGGCGGATACCCACCCGGATCGCAACATCGTCACTCGGGCCCTTGGCGCGGATGCCGTGGTCGATCCCGACATCTGGCTGCTGCCGGCCCGGGGGCGCCAGACCTTCCTGCTGTGCTCCGACGGCCTCACCAAGGAGCTGGGCGATGAGGAGATCGCGCGCATCATCGTGTTCCACGGGGCCGAACAGGTGCGCGAGACGGACCGTCTTCCCCTGACCCTCGCGGAGCGGCTGGTGAGTGCTGCGGTGGCTGCCGGGGGCTCGGACAACGTGACGGTGGTCATCGTCGAATCCGACCTTGTAGGGTCGGGTTCGATGTCTTCGGAAGACACGGTCGATCGAGATGCGATGCCCGGTTTCCTCGAAGAGACGAAGCCAAGGGGGTAGACAGCGCCATGACCGTGCACTTCAGGCCTGCGCTGAGCGGGGGATGGCTCGCGCTGACGTCGGGCGAGACGCTCCTGGTGATCGGTGCGCCGGCCGACCAGCCGAGCGTCGACGCGCTGTGGGAGGCGGTCGGGTCTGCGGGCGGATTCCAGAGGGTTCTCGACGTTCTGACGAGCAAGGGGCTGGCAGCAACTCCGCCGTTCGCGCTCTTCGACGGCGCGGCGGCATCCCTGCGCGTCATCGTGCGCGGAGAGGTCGCGGCAACGGTGACGAATGCCGCGGGCACCGCGCAGATGGACGGATCCGGGGTCACGACGTGGCGGGAGCAGACGTGGGCCGACGTCTCGACCGTGGGGATCACCGTGGTCGCGGCGCTTCCGGCCGACGGTGTCGCTGAGCTGCCCTTGGGCAGCGGCGGGGCGTGGGTCGCGACGCTGCGACTGTCGTTCGCGGCATCAGCGGGCCCCGATACGGCCGCGGACGGCCTCCGCGACCAGCGGCGTGCTGCGGACGCCCCCCTCAAGCAGCGGCGGCTCGAGATCGACCCGGAGGCCACCGTCACGGAGGCGCCGACCGAGCGGATCGATTCCCCCGAGGCGACGCCCGACACCCCCGCCGAGGGGTACGACTACCTCTTCGGCGCCACCATGTTCCGCGGCGTGGCGGAAGCCGCAGTGCAGGAATCGCCCCCGGAAGAGGTGCCGACAACCGAACTGGCCGGTGACCATGACGGCCATACCGTGCTCACCTCCGACATCGCGAAGCTGCGGGCGGAACGCCGGGCCGCACGCGGAGCATCCACACCTCCCCCCGCGATTCCGCCCGCTGCCCGAGTGTTCCTCGCCCTGTCGAGCGGAACACGCGAGCCCCTCACCCAGCCGATCCTGGTCGGTCGCTCCCCGAGCGTGAGCCAGGTCTCCGGTGGCCAGATGCCGCGACTGCTCACTGTGGGCACTCCGGACCAGGACATCTCCCGCACCCATGTGCGGTTCGTGCTGGAGGGTGGCACGGTCGTCGTCACCGACCTGCATTCGCGCAACGGCACCCTCGTGGTGCTGCCGGGCAAGGAGCCCCAGAAGCTCCGCGCCGGTGAGCCGACCTCGGTCATCACCGGAACCGTCGTCGACCTCGGCGGCGGTGTCACCCTCACGGTCGAAGAAACGGCGGACGACGCCTGATGCGCCGCGCTCCGTCACTGCCTCCCGAACTGCCCGGGTACAGCTTCGTCAAGGTTCTGGGATCGGGAGGCTTCTCCGACGTCTTCCTCTACGAACAGAAACTGCCCAAGCGCCGCGTCGCCGTGAAGGTGCTGCTCACCGAGGAGCTGAGTGGCGCGAATCGGGCCGCTTTCGTCGCCGAGGCGAACCTGATGGCGCAGCTGTCGACGCATCCGTATATCGTCACGATCTACCAGGCGGATGTCGCGGGCGACGACCGCCCCTACTTCGTGATGGAGTACTGCTCCGGGCCGAGCCTGGCCGAACGGTACAAGCGGGAGACCTTCCCGGTGGTCGATGCGCTGCGCACCGGGGTGAGACTGTCGAGCGCCGTCGCGACGGCGCATGCGGCGGGCATCCTGCACCGCGACATCAAGCCGGCGAACGTGCTCACCAACGACTACGGCTGGCCAGCGCTCACCGACTTCGGCATCTCTTCCGCGGTCGAAGACGACGTGCTGCCGATCCACACCGGCACGCTCGCGAGCGCACTCGCGCAGGACACCGGCACCGGCGGCACCGGCCAATCGGTCGGCATGTCGGTGCCGTGGTCGCCTCCCGAGATGTTCGAGGATGACCCGGAACCCGACGTGCGGTCGGATGTCTTCTCGCTCGCCGCGACGATCTACACCATCCTCGCGGGCCAGACTCCCTTCGAGTTGCGCGGCCACTCGAACGGCACTCTCGACCTGATCGGGCGCATCGAGCGCGGTGCGATCACCCCGATGGCGCGGGATGACGTTCCGCGCTCCCTTCTCGCGGTACTTCAGAAAGGCATGGCCTCCGCGCGTGCCGACCGGTTCGCCACGGCGGTGGATTTCGCCAGGGCGCTTCAGCGGGTGGAACTCGAACTCGGCTATTCCCCGACCACGATCGATGTGCCCAACCTGCACATCGAGGCGCCCTCTCGTGCCGGTGCCGCGGATGATGCGGACGAGACCCGCGCCCGCAGCGTCGCCACGATCCAGGCCCAGCCGGTCGCCCCGATCCTGGCGCCCCCGCCCGGCCCCTCTCCCGACGAGACCCAGGTGCGCGGAGCGCCGACGGTCATCTCCCAGCCGGAGCCCGCGAGCGAGACGATTGTGCGACGGAGGGTCACCGCTCCCGGCGAGCCAGCGATCGCGACCGAAGCCGAGGCACCGAAGGAGCCCGGGGCGCCGACGGCGCAGACCGGGATGTCCCGCGCGAACAAGATCCTCATCGGTGTCGCTGGCGGTGTCGTGCTGCTCATTGCGGCCGCGGTCGTCGCGGGCCTGGCCCTCGGCGCGGATCCGACCGGTGCGGCGAGCCCGAGCCCGAAGGCATCCGGCGGTGATTCCGCCATCGTCGAGACAGTGCCGGTGCCCACCCTGGTGGGTGCACCGGTGGTGACGGGAACCGACCTCGTCTTCACCGCGAAGAACCCCAAACCCGTGAAGGGTGACAGCTTCCGCTGGAAGGTCAGCAATCGCGGCGCAGATGAGGCCCTGCACGTGAGCGCAGACGGAGTCGTGACCGTGCCGGGCTACACCGCGGGATCCACGGTCTGTGTTCAGATCACGGTCGCCCGCGACGGAAAGGTCTCCGACCCCCTGGAGGCGTGCTACCCCCAATGAAGCCTCTCAAGATCGAATTCTGCGGCGAATGGTACGAGGTCTCGCATCCCCGGGATTTCCACATCGGTCGAGAGTCCGACCTGGTGATCGACGACAACCCCTACCTGCACCGCCGATTTCTCCGCATCTACGAAGACTTCGGCATGTGGTGGCTCTCGAACGTCGGCAACCTCCTCTCGGCCACCGTGACGGATGCCACCGGCCAGGTGCAGGCCTGGCTCGCTCCCGGAGCGCGCCTTCCCATCGTCTTCCCGCAGATGCAGGTGCTCTTCAGCGCCGGATCGACCACCTACGAGTTCACGATCTTCTCGGCGGAGGACTACTTCAGCACCTCCTCGGCCATGGCCGGCTCTGGCGGATCGACCACCATCGAGCCGGTGGCGCTCACCAGCACCCAACGGCTGCTGATCGTGAGTCTCGCGGAGGGCGTGCTGCGGCAATCCTCGCCGGGCCGGGGAGAGATCCCGACCTCGGCCGAAGCCGCAGCGCGGCTGCACTGGTCGATGACCACCTTCAATCGCAAGCTCGACAACGTGTGCGACAAGCTGGACAAGATCGGGGTGCAGGGGCTCCGCGGTGGCAAGGGCAATCTCGCGACGAACCGTCGCCTGCGACTGGTCGAATATGCCGTCGCGACCCGGTTGGTGAGCCAGGACGACCTCTACCTTCTCGCCAAGAATGATGCCGATGCCGCCGAGAAGACGGGATCGGACGGCGTCGGTTAATGGCCGGCGCGGCCCGACCGCCGTTCGACCATGGGCAGCGCTGCCCATGTCCCGGGTTATCCGACGAATATTCGCCGTGTTAGGTTGATTCCAGCTGCCGGGCCCCCGTGGGGACGGCCGTTGCACATCGCCGGTAAACCAGCCGTGGGGGGTCACGCGTGAGTGCGGTCGGACGATGGGTGAAGAGCCGTAAAACGCTCGCATCCGCGCTCGTCATCGCGGTGGTCGCCGGGGTGCCTCTGACCATCGCCGCGCTGCATCCGGGCTTCCCCGTCACGGACGTGAAACTCACTTCGCGAGATGTCTGGGTGACGAACGGAAAACAGCTGCTCGGCGGCCGTCTCAACCGCCAGATCGACGAGCTCAACGGTTCCGTCGTCGCCTCGAGCGCGAACTTCGATGTCCTTCAAGACGGTGACTCGCTCTACATGCACAATCCGGACGCCGGCCGCATCGAGTCGGTCGACCCCGCCTCCACCCAAGTCACCTCGGCGATCGACGTGCCGAAGAACTCGGAGGTCGGCTACGGCGGAACGACCCTGGTCATCGTGTCGCCCAAGGGTGAGCTCTGGGCGGTGCCCTCCGTCGGCGACCTGCAGTTCAACTACGTGTCCACGCCCCCACTGGTAAAGCTGGGCGTCGGCGGCCATGCCACCATCACCAAGACCGGTGCCATCATCGCGGTGTCCCCGACGAAGAAGAAGATCTACCGGATGGATACCCTCGCGAGCCCGCCGGTCGCCTCGGCCTTCCCCTCGGTCGGCGCGTTCCAGATCTCTGCGGTGGGGGAGCAGGCGGTGATCTTCGACCAGGCCACCAACGAACTCATCACTCAAGACGGAACGAAACACTCACTTCCGAAGACCGGCTTGCGCCTGCAACAGGTCGGGGCGAAGTCCGACTACGCCGTCCTCGCCACCGCGGATTCCCTCCTCGAGGTCGATCTCGGTTCCGGCTCGGTGAAGACCATCCCGGCAGACGTGAGCACCCCGGCCAAGAACGCGGCGGGGGTATCTGCCCCGGTATTCCTCTCCGGCTGCGCGCACGGCGCGTGGGCGACATCCCAGAAATACCTTCTCGCGTGCGACGGGCAGAAGCCGGTGCGACACGACATCGAGGAGCCGACGCGCGGGAGCGAGCTCGAGTTCCGGGTGAACCGCACGGTCATTGCTCTCAATGACCTCAGCAACGGTAACGTCTGGCTGGTCAACGAGAACATGCGTCTCGTGGACAACTGGGATGACGTGACGCCTCCCGCCGAGAAGCAGAGCGAAGAGACCGGCGACCAGAAGTCCGCAACCCAGTCCTTCGAGGACACTCTTGCCCAGCGCACCGACGTGAACCGCCCGCCGACGGCCGTCGACGACAGTTTCGGCATCCGCCCGGGACGCACGACGATCCTGCCGCTGCTCGACAACGACACCGACCCGGATGGCGACGTGCTGGTGATCTCCGCCTTCGACGGCATCGCGGATTCGACCGGCCACCTCGACCCGATCGACGGCGGTCGCGCCCTGCAGTTCACTCCCGCAGCGGGATTCGTCGGATCGGTGTCCTTCGGGTACACGGTCGACGATGGCCGGGGCGGCACCGCGACGGCGCGGGTGACCGCACACGTCGTGCCGGAGAGCAGCAACCAGGAGCCGGTCGAGATCCGCAAGGGTGGCGTGAGTGTCGAGGCCGACCAGACGGTCTCGTACAACGTGCTGACCAACTGGCGTGACCCCGACGGCGACGACCTCTACCTCGTGAACGCCTCACCCAAGTCGGGCGACCTGGTGCGCTTCACTCCGGACGGCTTCATCACCTTCACTCACCAGACCTCGGAGATAGGCAAGAAAGACGTCGTCTTCCTGGTGAGCGACGGCCATGGAGCCCAGGTTCAGGGCACGCTCACGGTGGACGTCAAACCGGCGGGGTCGCTCGATCCCGTGGGCACCCCCGACTTCGCGACGGTGTTCACCAACGAGACGGTCGTCGTGAAGCCCCTCGAGAACGACATCTCGCCGTCCGGCGCCCAGCTGCAACTCGTGGCCATGGAGACTCCGAGTGGCAAGGCGGTGGCCTCGTTCAACTCCGATTCCCAGGAGATCACCTTCAGTTCGTCTGAGGCCGGCGTCCACTACCTCAAGTACACGCTCCAGGCTGGAGCGAAAACGAGTGTCGGCCTCGTGCGGGTAGACGTGCGCGACAAGCCTCAGGACGATTCGCTGCCCCCGGTCGCGGTGAAAGACACCGCCTATCTCCGAGGGGATGAGCCGACAACGGTGGCGGTGCTCGCCAACGACGTGAGCCCCAATGGCCGGGTGCTCGCGGTGCAGTCCATCGCCGTGCCGCCGGAGCTCATCGCTAAGGGTCTCGTCGTCGAGCTGCTCGAAAGCGCGCAGATCCGCGTCACCTCGCCCGCGGCCCTCACCGAGCAGGTGAGCTTCACCTACACGATCTCGGATGGTTTCCACGAGGCGACGGCGGGCGTGACGGTGGTGCCCGTGCCCGCCCTCACGAAACACCAGCCGCCGATCGCCGCGAACGATAGTGCGAAGGTGCGTGTCGGGGACGTCGCCACTCTCGACGTGCTCGCCAACGACGTGCACCCCGACCGCTCGCCGATGACTCTCGACACCACACTGGTGACCCCTCCGACGGCCGGGCTCGCCTTCGTGAGCAAGAACAAGCTGCGGTTTCAGGCGCCCATGACCCCGGGCGCCTACACCGTCGACTACCGGGTGCTCGACCCCTTCGGAGAGACCGCTACCGCGACGGCCAGCTTCACGGTCATCGGGCTGGATGCCAAGGCAAACCAGGACCCCACCCCGCGCCCGCTCACCGCACGGGTGCTCGCCGGCGACTCGATCAAGGTGCAGATCCCGCTCGACGGAATCGACCCCGACGGCGACTCCGCCCAGTTGCTGAGCTTCCCGGTCGGGCCGAGCCTCGGCTCGATCGAGAGCCAGGGTACCGACTTCTTCATCTACAAGTCGTCAGCTGCGGCATCCGGAACCGACACCTTCAGCTACAAGGTCTTCGATGCCTTCGGTGCCACCGGTGATGCCGACATCAAGATCGCCGTCATCCCTCCGCCCAAGTCGCTCTCGAACCCGATCGCCGCTCCCGACAGCGTGTCCGTGCGGCCGGGGCGAGTGGCTCAGGTCGACCTCGTCGCCAACGACTCCGACCCGCAGAGTGCGCCGATCCAGGTCTCGAAGAAGCTCATCGACGTGCCACAGGGCATCAAGGCCTCGGTGGTGAAGGGCCAGTATCTGGTGCTGACCGCTCCGGACACCGAGCAGTCCTTCTCGATGCGCTACGAGCTCACCAACAACCGCGGAGGCAAGTCCGTGAGCTATGTGCTGGTGAAAGTGACGAAGGATGCGCCGATCCTCCCGCCCACGGCCGAGGACATCTCGATCCTTCCCAAGACCATCGCGGGCAAGCAGTCCACCACCGTCGATGTCTTCGATGGCCACGCTTTCAACCCCTCGGGACCCACCGAAGACCTCGTCGTCAGCGTGGAGGGGCCGAACGCCGGTTCGGCGAAACTGCTCGAGAAGAACGGCCGCATCGAGGTGACGCCGGGCAAGACCCGCCAGGCGATCGCCTACCGGGTGACCAACGAGAAAGACAAGCTGACCGCGATGGCGTTCATCCTTGTGCCCGCCGCGGTTTCGAAGGACTTCGACCAGCAGCCGTCGATCGATCCTTCGTTGCCGGTGCAGTACGTGGGCATGAACGAGACGCGCACCTGGAAGCTGAAGGACATCCTCACAGTGCCCTCAGGGCGTGAGGCGCACATCATCGACAAGGCCACGGTGAGCGCCCTGCAGAGCAACGGTGCCTCGCCCTATGTCGACGCCGACACGATCACCTTCACCCCGGCCAAGGACTACCGCGGCCCCGCAGCGGTGAAGTTCTCCGTGTCCGATGGGGCGTCGAAGGACGACCCGAAGGGCCTGAAGGCGAACCTCACGCTGAACATCGTGGTCGGGGACCCGCAGTTCAGGGACACTCCGCCGGAGTTCACGAGCCCGAACGAGCAGGTAGAGGTCGGAGAGACGAAGACGATCGACTTGCGCGCCTCGACCGGTCATCCGAACCCCCAGATTCTTCAGGAGGTGACCTACTCCGACATCACCGGAACGTCCGCGGGACTTCAGGCCAGTCTCAACGGATCGCAGCTCACCCTCACGACACCGCGAAATGCGAAGAAGGGCAGCAGTTACAAGCTCGGTGTGACGCTCAAGTGGGACAAGTTCACCGTGCCCGGAACGATCACTGTGACCGTCGTCGGCTCCAGCCGCCCGCTTGCCGTCGCCGTCTCCGACGCCTACGAGACGCAACGCGGCGACGGGGCCGTCGTGGCGCATCCGCTCACCAACGACTCGAATCCGTACCAGACCACCGGTGAGAAGCTCACCATCGTCGATGCGAAGGTGCAAAACAGTGGGCAGCCGGCATCGATTTCGTTCACGAAGGATTCGGTCACCGTGACACCGAGCGCCGCGCTGAAAGACGGCCGGATCGAGATCGTCTACACGGTGCAGGATGCCACGGAAGACAAGGACCGTGAGGTGAACGGCACCATTTCCGTGATCGTGAGCGACGTGCCCGATCAGGTGGCGAAACCCACCCGGACTTCGGCGATCGGCGGGGACGGCAACGCGACCTGGCGGTTCATCGCTCCAGCCTCGAACGGCAAGCCGATCACGTCCTACGACGTGCGGACGACTCCGGGCGGAGCGACGGCGAACTGCACAGCGGGCGCCGACTGCACGGTCTCCGGGCTGTCGAACGGCACCGCGTATACCTTCTCGGCTCGCGCGGTCAACGTGCACGGAGCGGGTCCCTGGTCTGTGGAGAGTGACCAGATCACGCCGTACGGCACGCCGGGCACGGCATCCCCCACACTCTCCACCGCGAACAAGTGGGCCACCGCGACCATCACGGCGAGCTGGCCCGCCGTGGGAGCGACCGGCGGCACCACCACCTACTTCTGGTCCACGAACTCCGGAAAATCGGGGAGCACCACCGGCACGACCGCGACCTTCAGCGAGGGCGCCGGGAGCTATACGGTTTCGGTCTACGCCAAGAATCAAGGCGGCAAACAGGGCGGTACCGGCACCTCGGGCGCGCTCTCCGTGCAGAACCAGCCGATACCGACCGCGCCGCAGAACGTGAGCACACCCGCCGATCGCACCGGGGCCGGCACCCTCACCTGGACCTGGAACGCCCCAGCCAACGCGACTCCGGATGCGGCGGGCGACGGCATCAAGTACATCTGGTCGGCGAGCAACGGCGACAGCGGCACAACGACCGGTCGCAGCGCGTCCATCAACGTGGGGGATACGACCGCCAACTACTCGCTCACCGTGAAGGCGACTAACAGCGGGGGAACGGGCCCCTCCGCCGGATCGGGTTCGACGCACGTGACCAAGGCCTCCAACCCCCGGGTCGCGGTCGCCTGGGGTGGCAACGCGCAGGGCCAGCCGAACTGCAGCGACGCCTCCTGCCACTTCATCAAGATCAATGTCTACGACCTCGGGCCGAACACGAGCTACACCGCCACGAGTCCGGGTTGCTCCTCCCGAACCGTGAACACCGACGGCAACGGCAACGGCAGCGTGGAGTTTAGCTGTTACTTCGGCTACCCCGACCAGAACGTCACGGTTTCAGCCGGAGGCCACAGCGACACCCGGTTGTGGAAGAACCACGAATGACCGTCTATACAGTGAAAGTGATTCCATGCCAGTAACCCAGGAGCAGGCGACATGGTTCGCCGATGCCTTCCAAAAGCTCGTCGCGAACGTCGACAAGGCCATCGTCGGCAAGAGCGGAGTGATCCGTCTGGTGCTCACCGCGCTGGTCTCCGACGGCCACGTGCTGCTCGAGGACTACCCCGGCACGGGCAAGACCGTGCTGGCGAAGGCCCTCGCGAACAGCCTGGACGGCACGACCTCGCGCATCCAGTTCACCCCCGACCTTCTGCCCTCCGACGTCACCGGCGTGCAGATCTACGACCAGTCCAAGGGCAAGTTCCAGTTCCACCAGGGACCGATCTTCGCCTCGATCGTGCTCGCGGACGAGATCAACCGGGCAAGCCCGAAGACCCAGAGTGCGCTGCTCGAGGTGATGGAGGAGGGGGTCGTGACGATCGACGGCGAGGGCCACGGCGTCGGTGCCCCATTCATGGTGATCGCGACCCAGAATCCCGTGGAGCAGGCCGGAACCTACAAGCTGCCGGAGGCGCAGCTCGACCGCTTCCTGATCAAGACCACGCTCGGCTACCCGGATGCGAAGACCGCGGTCGCCCTGCTGATGGACTCCGCGACCCGTGCCCGCGCATCCCTCGTCACGCCGATCATCAAGCCGGAATCCATCGTGGCGATGGCAGGACTCGCGTCAGAGGTCTTCGTGGATGAGTCGGTGATGCAGTACCTCAACGAGATCGTCGAGGCCACCCGAAAGAACCGCGACGTGGTGCTCGGGGTCAGCATGCGCGGCGCGATGGCGCTCGCCCGGGCCATCAAGACCTGGGCGATCACCCAGGGCCGCACCTACGCGACCCCGGATGACGTGCGGGATCTCGCGGTGCCGGTGCTCGCGCACCGCATCATCCTCGACCCGGAGTCGGAGTTCGCCGGGGTGAAGGCCGAGGACATCGTGAGCCGCATCCTGCTCGATATCGAACCGCCAACCTACCGGGCGGCCTGACCTCGCTGCCATGACCGCCACCGACTCGAAACCCGGGCTGGCCGAGCCTCTTCAGAGGCTCGGAGCTCGCGGCACCCGACTGGTCACTGCCGTTGGTGCGATCGTCGCGCCCGCCGTCAGGGTCGCCTGGCGTGTCGCCGGGCCGGTGTTCCGCACGATCACGGCGGCCGGATGGCTCGTGCTCGGGCTCTCACTGGTGGCTCTCGTTCTCAGCGCGGTCTTCGGATGGCAGGAGTTCACCTACCTCGGCTTCATCCTGCTCGCCTCCCTCGCGATGTGCGCGGTGTTCCTCTTCGGACGTGCATCCTACGGCGTGCTCGTTGAGCTGAACCCGCGCCGGGTGGTCGTGGGGGACCGGGCCATGGGGCGCATGGTGGTGACGAACATCGGCACCCGTGGTCTCACCCCGACCCGCATGGAGTTGCCGGTGGGGAGGGGCATCGCCGAGTTCCAGCTACCGGCGATGAAGCCGAAGGAGGAGCACGAGGAGCTCTTCGCGGTGCCGACCAATCGGCGCGCGGTGATCGTCGCCGGGCCGGCCGAGTCCGTGCGGGGCGATCAGCTCGGCATGCTGCGGCGAGCTCTCACGTGGGCGGATGCTGTCGACCTCTTCGTGCATCCGAAGACGGTGCGTCTCGCCCCTTCGGCCGCCGGTCTCGTGCGTGACCTCGAAGGGCAGGTATCCAAGAAGATCACCAACAACGACATCGCCTTCCATGCCCTGCGTCCGTACGTGCCGGGGGACGATCGCCGCTATGTGCACTGGCGCACCTCGGCGCGCATCGGCCAGTTGATGGTTCGGCAGTTCGAGGAGACGCGCCGTTCGCAGGTGACGATGATCCTCGCCTCCCGGAGTGACCTCTACGCCTCAGATGAAGAATTCGAACTCGCGATCTCGGTCACCGCCTCGATCGCCGCGCAGGTGATCCGTGACGGGGTGCAGATGAACGTGGTGAGCGAGTCCGGCGTCTGGCGCACCCAGACCGTCACCTCGATGCTGGATGCCTCGTGTCGCATCGAACCGGTCGGACGGGTCTACCCGAGCATCCGGGACTTCGCCCGCGAACGCACCCGGCGCCTGCCCGCCCCCAGCGTCGTGATGATGATCGGCGGGTCGAATATGACGACCGGCGAGTACCGCAGCGTCGAATCGCTGTTCGGCCAGGACACCGCGCAGGTGGCGTTCCACGTCGTGGCCGGCGCGCAGCCGAAGATCGCCGCCGTCGCGGGCCTCACCGTGATCACCGTCGGCGACCTCTCCGATCTCTCGCGGCTGGTTCGGGGGCTCGGCTGATGACGCAGACGTCGATCCCCACCCGCGGCATCCGTAAGCTGACCGGTTGCACCTGGGCCGACATCGCCGTGTTGCTCGTGCTCTCCGTGCTCGGCGTGCTCGGATTCGAACCGTCTTTCGGCGGCTACGGATTTCTGGTCGCGGGTCTCGGTGGGCTGGCGCTCGGGGCCGCGACGGGCATCCTCGCCTCGGTCTTCCGCATCAACATCATCGCTCTGGTGCTCGTCGCCGTCGTCGGGTACTTCCTCGTGGGCACGGCCATCGCGGTGCCCCAGCAGGCCCTCTTCGGCGTGCTCCCCACTCTCGCGTCGCTCGAGAGTCTCGCGATCGGAGCGGTCTACGGCTGGTCTGACATCGTCACGCTTCGCACCCCGATCGGCGCACCCGCCTACATCACCGTGATCCCCTACTTCGCCACCTGGATCGTGGCACTCGTCTCCACCTCGCTCGCCGCCCGCTGGCTCTCGTCGAAGCCGCGGTCGGCCTGGCGCTTCGCGATCACTCTGATCGGTCCGGTGGCGCTCTATCTCGCAGGCATCCTGATCGGCACCGATGTGCCCTACCAGGCGGGCATCCGCGGGGCCGTGTTCGCGGCTCTCGCTCTCGTCTGGCTGGGCTGGCGTCGACCAACCATCACCGCCACATCCACCGGCCCCAATCGCCTGCGCACCCGCAAGCTCGCCGGAACCGCGATCGTGGTCGCCGGCGCAGTCCTTCTCGGAGGCAGCGCCGGATTCGTCTTCGCTCCGCCGAAGGACGAACGCTTCGTGCTGCGCGAGGAGATCCAACCGCCCTTCGATCCTCTGGACTACCCGAGCCCGCTCTCGGGCTTCCGGCACTACACGAAACAGGCCGCCGACGACGTGCTCTTCACGGTGAGCGGGTTGAAGACCGGCGACACGATCCGGCTCGCGACTCTCGACTCGTACACGGGAAAGCTGTGGAACGTGACGGGCCCGAAGACGAGCACGGATGGCTCCGGCACCTTCAACCTGGTGGGACGCACGCTGCCCGATCCCACCTTCATCACGCCGGTCGTGCGCAAAGACGTCACCTTCACGATCGACAGCTACAAGGACTTCTGGCTGCCCAGCGTCGGCTACCCGACCAGCCTCGACTTCACCGGCGGGGCGGCCAAAACCGCAACGGACAGCCTGCGCTACAACGACTCCACCGGCACGGCCGTGCTCACGACCGGCCTCGTCAAGGGCGACAGCTACACCATGACCGCGGAAGAGCAGAAGGTCATCCCGGCCGAGAAGCTCGCCAAGGATCCCATCGCCACCGTGAATCTGCCACCGGTGGTCGGCAGCCCGGATGTCGTGACGAGCAAGGCGCAGGAGTTCGCAGGCAAGGCGGCCACTCCGATAGCCCAGTTGGAGGCCATCCGGCTCGCCCTCGTGCAGAAGGGCTTCCTCAGCCACGGGCGCGCCTCCGATGCAGTCGCCTCCCGGGCCGGGCACGGGGCGGACCGCATCAGCGAACTGCTGGAACGCCCGCAGATGATCGGCGACCAGGAGCAGTACGCCTCGGCCTTCGCCCTCATGGCGCGCAGCTACAACTATCCGGCCCGGGTCGTGATGGGCTTCGCGCCCAAGATCGCCGAGGGCCAGAAGTCGGTGCAGGTGACCGGAAACGATGTGACCGCCTGGGTCGAGGTCGCCTTCGACAAGGTGGGCTGGGTGGCGTTCAACCCCACGCCGAAGGAGACGGATATCCCGCAGGCGCAGGTGCCGAAACCCCAGAGCATCCCGCAACCGCAGGTGCGGCAGCCCCCACGCTCCGAGAAGAACAGCGACGACCTGCTGACCCCGGTGGAGCTCGAGAAGCAGAAGAAGCAGGACAAGGGGGTGCTGTTCTCGCTGCCGGGGTGGGTCTACATCCTCAGCCTGAGCATCCTGATTCCGGCCGTGATCGTGTTCGTGCCGATGCTGATCATCGCCGCGGCGAAGCGGCGGCGGGCCCGAAGCCGTCGCGAGGCGGCCCGCACCGAGGACCGAGTCTCCGGCGCCTGGGACGAGTTGCTCGATCGCTATTCGGAGCTCGGCTACTCGGTCATCGGCAAGACGACGCGGGTGCACGTCGCGGATGACCTCGAACGTCAGGTGGCCCAGCCGGTGATGCTGAGATCGCTGGCCATCCGCGCCGACGAAGCCGTATTCTCCGGCCGCCCGGTCGACGACCAGACCACCGAGCGGGTCTGGACCGAGGCATCCGCCTCCATCGAAGCCGCGCGTGAGGCGGTGGGGGGCCTTCGCCGGTTCCTCAGTCGGTATCGGGTGCGCAAAGCCCGCGATTGGGCCCTGCGAATGAGCACCCGCAAGGACCGGGACTAGGCGGCGCTCGGCGAACGGTGCGTTAGCATTGCTCGACTGACGGACCAACCGGGGAGGGTGCTGTGTCGGACGAAGGCAACCCCCTCCTGATCACTCCGCCACCCGGGCTGTTGCCGGCCGCGAGCCCGGCTTCCGCACCGGCCGCGATCGAGCCGGATGATCCGGAAGAGTTCATCACGCTGCCCCCGGGTATCGCCGATTCGGCGACGCATCAGGTGGCGAACGCGCGGATCGTGCCGCCCCGGGTCGCTCCGGCGGGTTCTCCGGGTTCGGCGGGTTCTCCGAGCGTGCCGGGCTCTTCGGGTCTGCCGGGTTTTCCGGGTCTGCCGGGCTCTGCGGGATCTCCGAGTTCGCCGGGTTCTCCGGGTTCTGCGGGTTCTCCGAGTTCGCCGGGTCTGTCGGGTTCTCCGGGTCTGTCGATAGACGACATCGTGTTCTTCCCCGTCGTGCCGGGTGCGCCGCCGGTCGTGCCGTCGGCACTCGGGGAGGCCGCGCCGGCTTCGGTGCCGACAGCTTCTCCTCCGCTGAGTTCGCTGCCTCCGGGGCCTCCGCTGAGTTCGCTGCCTCCGGGGCCTCCGCTGACTTCGCTGACTTCGCTGCCTCCGGGGCCTCCGCTGACTTCGGTGACTCCGGGGCCGAGCGTCCCGGTTCCGGATGCGTCGGTCGCGTCCGCGGCATCCGTCGACGAGACCCGCGCGAGCGTTCCCCTGCGCGATTCGACGAGGGCGTGGAGTGTCGTACTCCCGACCGGGCAGTCCGTGCCGGTCGCCTCCGCCGTGATCATCGGGCGGGATCCGGTGGCAAACGCCGCCTGGCCGACGGCCGCTCTCTTGCCTGCGCTCGATCCAGCCAAGTCGCTCTCGAAGACGCACGCTCTTCTCGAACTCGAGGGCGGCATCCTCTGGGTGCACGATCTCGATTCGACCAACGGCGTGTTCGTCGCAGCCCCCGGGGTGGACGTCGTGCAGGTCGACCCGGGCAGCCGTGTGGTGGTGCCGGATGGCGCGGAGATCGAGCTCGGCGAATTCATCGTGACAGTGGTGCGCGCCTGACCCCCTAGATCGGTTCCTTCGACCAGTCCCTTCGATCGGTCCCTTCGATCGGTCCCTTCGACCGGCGCCGAGACCCCAGCACTGCCGTATTTCGACTCGGGAGTAGATGCGGCTTGCGGTTGCTCCAGCTCGCCTTTGCTCCCGACTCGATCGGGGAGGCGGCACTGCCGTATTTCGACTCGGGAGTAGATGCGACTTGCGGTTGCTCCAGCTCGCCTTTGCTCCCGACTCGATCGGCGCCGATAGCCCAGCACCGCCGTATTTCGACTCGGGAGTAGGTGCGACTTGCGGTTGCTCCAGCTCGCCTTTGCCCCCGACTCGATCGGGGAGGCGGTACTGCCGTATTTCGACTCGGGAGTAGATGCGACTTGCGGTTGCTCCAGCTCGCCTTTACTCCCGACTCGATCGGGGAGGGGGTACTGCCGTATTTCGACTCGGGAGTAGATGCGACTTGCGGTTGTCTCAACCCGCATCTACCCCCGACTCGACTCGGCGGAGCGAGCTGGTCGCTAAGGTGCGCCGGATCAAAGCGCGCCGAACCGCCATCCGAGGAGGATTGCCAAACGGTGTTAGCCTGAAGCGGTGTTGTTCGGTCTGCTTCTTCTTCGTAGCCGCGACGAGTCCTAGTTTCCAGGCCTCCCTCGTCGCGGAGTCTGGTGCGGGTAGACGCGCCGCTGGCTGACCACCGTTTGGCATAGGAGAGCGCACGACAATGAACGATGACATCACCGCAGCACCCCGCACACTCGCCGAGAAAGTGTGGGATGACCACCTCGTCGTCGCGGGCGAGGACGGCAATCCCGACCTCATCTACATCGACCTCCACCTCGTTCACGAGGTGACGAGCCCGCAGGCCTTCGACGGGCTTCGCCTCGCCGGTCGACCGGTGCGGCGCCTCGACCTCACCATCGCCACCGAGGATCACAACACCCCGACCCTCGACATCGACAAGCCCATCGCGGATCTCACCAGCCGCACGCAGATCCAGACCCTGCGCAACAACTGCGCAGAGTTCGGGGTGCGCCTGCACTCCCTCGGCGACATCGATCAGGGAATCGTTCACGTCGTCGGCCCGCAGCTCGGACTCACCATGCCGGGAATCACCGTCGTCTGCGGCGACTCCCACACCTCGACCCACGGAGCGTTCGGCGCGATGGCGTTCGGCATCGGCACCAGCGAGGTTGAGCATGTACTCGCCACGCAGACCCTGCCACTCAGCCCGTTCAAGACGATGGCGATCACCGTGGAGGGCACCCTGCGCCCGGGAGTGACGGCCAAGGACATCATCCTCGCGGTCATCGCCCAGATCGGTACCGGAGGCGGGCAGGGCTACGTGCTCGAGTTCCGCGGCAGCGCCATCCGCTCCCTCTCCATGGAGGGCCGGATGACCGTCTGCAACATGTCGATCGAAGCGGGCGCCCGCGCCGGAATGATCGCGCCGGACCAGGTGACCTACGACTACCTGAAGGGACGCGCGCACGCGCCCAAGGGTGTGGACTGGGATGCGGCGGTCGCCTACTGGAACACTCTCGCAACCGATGCCGATGCGGTGTTCGACGCCGAGGTCTACCTCGACGCCGACGCGCTCGAACCCTTCGTCACCTGGGGAACAAATCCCGGGCAGGGCGCGTCGCTCAGCGACCGTGTGCCCGATCCCTCGCTGATCATCGACATGAACGAGCGCGCCTCCGCCGAGCGGGCCCTCGAATACATGGATCTCGAGGCTGGCACCCCGCTCAAGGACATCCACGTCGACGCGGTCTTCATGGGCTCCTGCACCAACAGCCGCATCGAAGACCTGCGGGCCTTCGCCTCGATCATCAAGGGCCAGAAGAAGGCGGATGGCGTGCGCGTCATGGTCGTGCCTGGTTCGGCCCGCGTGCGCATCGAGGCCGAAGCCGAGGGCATCGACCAGATCGTGAAGGACTTCGGAGCGGAGTGGCGATTCGCCGGCTGCTCGATGTGTCTCGGGATGAATCCCGACCAGCTCGCTCCGGGCGAGCGCTGCGCCTCCACCTCCAACCGCAACTTCGAGGGTCGGCAGGGCAAGGGCGGGCGCACTCACCTGGTGTCGCCGCTCGTGGCAGCGGCGACGGCAATTCGGGGAACGCTGAGTTCGCCGTGGGACCTTTCCGCTGGTCGAGTGGGCCGCGACGAAGGAGCAGCCGTGTCGAGACCGGGTCTCGACACGGTCGCTGGCGCTCCCTACTCGACCAACAACGGCGGGAGCAACTGATGGACAAGGTCTCCGTGGTCACCGGCGTCGCGGTGCCCCTCGAGCGCGCCAACGTCGACACCGACCAGATCATCCCCGCGGTGTTCCTCAAACGGGTCACCAAGACCGGATTCGACGACGCGCTCTTCTACGCGTGGCGCCAGAACCCCGATTTCGTGCTCAACAATCCCGCCTTCGCCGGCGCCAGGGTGCTCATCGCCGGACCGGACTTCGGCACCGGATCCAGCCGCGAGCACGCCGTGTGGGCCCTGCGTGACTACGGATTCGCCGCCGTGCTCAGCCCCCGCTTCGGCGACATCTTCCGCGGTAACTCCGGCAAGCAGGGGCTGCTCGCCGGCGAGATCACCGAATCGGACCTCGAGGCGCTGTGGGCCGCCATCGACGCGGATCCCGGCATCGAGGCATCCGTCGATCTCGTCGCCAAAACGGCGACGATCGGCGACGTCACCGTGCCATTCGAGATCGACGATTACACTAGGTGGCGGCTGCTAGAAGGCCTTGACGACATCGGACTCACCCTGCGCAACGAAGCGGAGATCACCGAGTTCGAGACTCGTCGGGAATCTTGGCGGCCCCTCACACTCCCGGTACAGCAGGTCTCGAACCACAACGATGCAGGTGAATAGATGAACCCCCTAGCCACAGATGCCCAGAAGGCAGGACGGCGGGTGGGATTGACCTCCGACGAGATCACGATCACCGGCGGCAACCCCCTCAAGGGCCGCATCTCGGTGCGCGGCGCCAAGAATCTGGCGACCAAGGCGATGGTGGCCGCCCTTCTCGGCGAGACGCCGAGCACCCTGCGGGACGTTCCGGACATCAGCGACGTCGAGGTAGTTCGCGGGCTCCTGGAGGTCTACGGTGTCATCGTCACCTCCCCGAAGCCGGGTGAGCTGCACTTCGACACCTCCAACGTCGAGAAGGCCCACTTCGCCGAGATCGACGCGCATGCCGGGTCGAGTCGCATTCCGATCCTGTTCTGCGGTCCTCTCCTGCATCGTCTCGGCGAGGCTCGCATCCCCGACCTCGGTGGCTGCCGAATCGGCGACCGCCCCATCGACTTCCACCTCGACGCGCTTCGGGCGTTCGGTGCCGTCGTCGACAAGTCGTTCGAGGGCATCTACATCACCGCACCGGATGGACTCCACGGCGCCGACATCGAGTTGCCGTACCCGAGCGTCGGCGCGACCGAGCAGGTGCTGCTCACCGCTGTGCGCGCGAAGGGGACAACCGAGCTGAAGAACGCGGCCATCGAGCCGGAGATCATGGATCTCATCGCCATCCTGCAGAAGATGGGCGCGATCATCTCGGTCGAGCCCAATCGCGTCATCCTGATCGAGGGCGTCGATCGCCTCGAAGGCTACAAGCACCGCGCTCTGTTCGACCGAAACGAGGTCGCGAGCTGGGCCGCAGCGGCGCTGGTCACCAAGGGCGACATCTTCGTGGAAGGTGCACGCCAGAGTGAGATGATGACCTTCCTCAATGTCTTCCGCAAGGTCGGCGGCGCCTTCGACGTCGAGGATGACGGCATTCGCTTCTACCACCCGGGTGGAGAGCTCAAGCCGGTCTCCATCGAGACGGACGTGCACCCCGGTTTCATGACGGACTGGCAGCAGCCGCTCATCGTGGCCCTGACGCAGGCCACCGGAGTCTCCTACGTGCACGAGACCGTGTACGAAGACCGCTTCGGCTTCACGGATGCGCTCAACGAGATGGGCGCGAACATCGTCGTTCACAAGGAGGGACTGCCGGATCACCCGCGCCGCGTGGCCCGCCGTGACTTCGAGCAGGCCGCCGTCATCACCGGTCCGACCAAGCTGCACGGCGCGAACGTGCGCGTTCCCGACCTGCGCGGCGGCTTCAGCTACCTGATCGCGGCCCTCAGCGCCGAGGGCGTCTCGACGGTGAGCAATGTCGGCATCATCAGCCGCGGCTACGAGCACTTCATCGACAAGCTCGCGATTCTCGGGGCCGACTTCGTCTACGAGGGCTGAACATCGCAGTGACCGCACCGACCGCACCGAAGCGAGTTGCCTCAGAGAAGATCCCGATCTTCCGCCTGTTGGCGTTTCTCCTCGTGCCGCCGATGGAGTTCCTCGCCCGCTATGTGATCATCGACGGTCACAAGTTGCCGAAGTCCGGCGCATTCGTCTTCTCTCCCAACCATTACAGCGAGATCGATCCGGTGGTGATCGGGCGCGTGATGTACAAGCTCGGACGCGTGCCGCGGTACCTGGCCAAGGCATCCCTCTTCTCCGTCCCGGTCATGGGCTGGTTCCTGCGCACCTCCGGGCAGATTCCGGTTGAGCGCACCGGCGTGGTGCGGGGGCAGGATCCGATCGCCGCAGCCGATGCCCTCGCGCATGCCGGCCACGCCGTGGTGATCTACCCAGAGGGATCGCTCACCCGCGACCCCGAGCTGTGGCCGATGCGCGGCAAGACGGGGGCGGTGCGGATGGCGCTGCTCGCCGACATCCCGCTGATTCCGGTCGCGCACTGGGGAACCCAGCACGTGATGCCGCGCTACGGAAAGAGGATCAGCCTCTTCCCGCGCAAGACGATCACGGTGAAGATCGGGGACCCGGTGGATCTCTCCGCCTTCCGCGGCAAGGGCGTGGAACCCAAGCTGCTCGCGGCGGCCACCGCCGTTCTCATGGCGGACATCACGAAGCTGCTCGCCGACCTGCGCGACGAACCGGTGCCCGCCGAGACCTGGGACCCGTCCCAGCACAGCCAGAGTGAGATCGGTCGTTTTGAACAACCCTAATCCGATGACATTGCCCATCCGACTCTCCCGTCCGGGTGTGCGAAGAGTCGCGGTTCTCGGTGCCGGTAGCTGGGGCACGACCTTCGCCAAGGTGCTTGCCGACGGCGGATCCGATGTCGCCCTCTGGGCGCGACGCCCCGAGCTGGCCCGCGAGATCTCGCAGTCCAAGCGAAACAGCGACTACCTGCCCGGGATCAATCTGCCGCGCAATCTCTGGGCTTCCTCGTTCATCCCCGATGTGCTCGATGGCGCCGAGATCGTGTTCATCTCCGTACCGAGCCAATCGCTGCGGGAGAACCTGCGGATCGTGCGCGACGTGATCCCGCCGGACGCCATCGTGGTGAGCCTCATGAAGGGTGTCGAGAAGGGCACCGGCGATCGCATGAGCGAGGTCATCCACCAGGAGCTCGAGATCGAGCCGGATCTCGTGGCCGTGGCATCCGGACCCAACCTCGCGCTAGAGATCGCCAAGGAGCAGCCGACGGCGGCAGTCGTCTCGTCCCTGTCGCTCGACACTGCGACCTTCGTGGCAGCGGCGGCGACGGCCCCCTATTTCCGCTCGTTCGTGAACACGGATGTCATCGGCACCGAGTTCGGCGGGGTGCTCAAGAACCTCATCGCCGTGGCCATCGGGATCGTCGATGGCGTGGGCTACGGCGAGAACACGAAGGCTTCGATCATCACCCGGGGTCTGGTGGAGATGACAGACTTCGCCGTCGCCTACGGCGGTCTCGCGCAGACCCTGTCTGGTCTTGCGGGTCTCGGCGACCTCATCGCGACCTGCGAGTCGTCGCTCTCCCGCAACAACACCGCCGGGCGACTGCTCGGGCAGGGCTACAGCTTCACGGACGTCGTGAAGCAGATGAACCAGACGGCCGAGGGTCTCTCCTCCGTTGCGCCGATCCTCGAGCTCGCCGCCGCGCGTGGGGTGGACATGCCCATCGTCTCCCAGGTCGCGCAGGTTCTCGCCGGCACGATGGATCCCCGAGACATCGCGCCGCACCTCACCACCGATGAGGCCCCGGCGATCCTGGTCGAGTAACCCGGCGGGGCTTCCTCTGTCTGCATAACTCCTGCAGTTTTCTCCCGGAGGTGTGCCGGGGCCCGCAGAGACGGGGGCGGAGCGGCGCCGCGCGGGAAACTGCAGGAGTTATGCCGGAGAGAACGGGGTAGGGCGGGGGACTACGGGCTGGGGGTCGGCGTGCTGTCCGGCACGAAGCCGGGGTCTTTCAGGGTGCACTGCTTGGTCTGCGGGATCGTCCCGACCGCGTTGGCCAGGGCGTCGAGGATGATCGCCTCCTGGCCCTGCGTCAGTTTCGTGTCGACGACCACCTGCGTCGCCGGCGAGCGGCCCCAGGTCGTGTAGACGTAGCGCGGCGAGCCCGAGACATCCACGACCCAGTCCACGCCGTTGACGGTGGAGCAGCTGGCCGAGGGGGCGGGCTGGGCGACACCGCAGCGCAGCAGCACCGAAGTGGGGTTACCCCACGCGCTGGTGGCCTGCGCATTGGTCTCGCGAATGGGCTGGCCGACGACACTCTGCGGCAGCCGCACGATGATCTCCGCACACTTCGGATTCGTCGCATCGGCGGCAGGCGTGAGGGGAACCGTGGGGGCGCACGCCGTGACGAGCCCGAGGAGCAGCGGAGCGAGCAGCCCGGCCGCGATGGCGGCGTGCTTCCGAGTTCTCGACATCACAGGCATCCCATTCAGGCTACCGTTTGGAGCATGACGATCACGCCAGAATCCGCCGCTCCCGACACTCTCGGAGGTATCGGGGAGTCGGCGGTGCTCGCGCGCATCTTTCCGCGGCTGCCCGCCGCGGCCTCCGCCCTGCTCGGTCCGGGGGACGACTCGGCGGTCGTCGCCGCGCCGGACGGACGCTTCGTCGTGACCACCGACATGATGATCCACGGTCCCGACTTCCGCCTGGCCTGGTCGAGTCCCCACGACCTCGGGTGGAAGGCTGCCGCCTCCAATCTCGCGGATGTCGCCGCCATGGGTGCCGTTCCGACCGCGCTCGTCGTGGCGATCGCTGCGCCCGCCGACTCGCCGGTCACCCTGTTGGAGGGCATCGCCGACGGACTGCGCCAGGCCTGCGAATCCCTCGCACCGGGATGTGGCGTGGTCGGGGGAGACCTCTCGGTCTCCGCGACGCTCACGATCGCTGTCACCGCCTTCGGTGATCTCGAGGGGCGCGCCCCGGTGCTGCGCTCCGGCGCTTCGCCCGGGGACATCGTCGCCGTGGCCGGAGTACTCGGAGCGGCCGCGGCCGCGCTGCGGTTGCTTTTCGCCGAGGCGGTAGATGCCTCCGGGCTCCCGGATGCCGCTCTCGCCACGGTCCTGCGCTCGCGCACCGCGCCACAATTGGCGCCGTCTCCGCCGATCGCCGCGGGCCGCAGCGCTGCTCTCGCGGGGGCCACCGCCATGCTCGACCTCAGCGACGGACTTGCCATCGACTCCGCACGCCTCGCGAGAGCCAGTGGCGTGGGAATCGACTTCGCTTCGGATGCTCTCGGGAACGATCCCGCGCTGGCGCTCGGCGGAGGAGAGGATCATTCGCTGCTCGCGACCTTCCCGGCGGGGCTCGGGCTGCCCGCGGGATTCCGCGCGATCGGGGTGTGCGTCGAGGGGGATGGACTCACCGTCGACGGTGCACCGCACGACTCGGCCGGGTGGGATCCGTATCGGGACTGGGCCGGATCCGCGGGCTGACCGGCGCACCCCTGGGTCGAGCAGCGTCGTCTGGGGCGCGTATCGAGTCCGGCTCTTGCGGGTCTCGCAAGGTGCGCCGGGTGCCCCGCTCGACCGGCGTGCTATGCGGTCGAACCAGCCCACCAGAGGGTCGTGTCGCCGTAGTCCTTGCGGCGATCGAGCTCGATTCCCTTCGGCCAGGTGGGCTCGGGGGAGCGGCTGCTTCGCTCGAGGCAGACCACCGCATCCGGCTCGAGGCGGGAGGCGAGCGAGGCGAGATTCTCCGCGAGCTCGGCCTCGGCGAGGTCGTAGGGCGGATCGAGGAACACGAGATCCCAGGTCTCCGGATTGCTCGTGAGGAAGGACTGCACGAGCCGACCACTGACCTCGATCCGCAGGGCGGAGCCGAGCGGCGCCTGAGCGAGCACCGCGGCCGCGTTGGCGCGGCAGACCGCTGTGCCGGGCCCGCCGCGTTCGACCAGTCGCACGAAGGCGGCGCCCCGGCTCGCGGCTTCGAGTCCGAGCGCGCCGGATCCGGCGTAGAGATCGAGCACCCGGGCGCCGTCGATCACGCCCCGGGATTCGAGCGCGGAGAAGATCGCCTCCCGTACCCGGTCGCTGGTGGGGCGGGTGCCGCTCCCGGGCGTCTTCAGCGCTATGGATCCGGCGAATCCGGAGATTATTCGAGTCATCGAAACCGACCCTATCGGGCTACATGAATTGTTCACTCGACGGGACTACCGTTTTGAGCATGGCCCCCGATTTCCGCAAGCCCTTTCGCGCTCTGTCGCTGCGACCGCGCACGCCAGAGATTCCCGCGCGAGTGGAGCCCCCGGAGCCCGGGCAGGTGCGCTCGAGCCTCATCAACAACGCGATCTACGAGAACGGACACCGCGTAGAGACTCCCGCATCGCTCAGCGACACCTACGACGCGCTCGACGCGCGTCCCGGTGCCATGGCCTGGATCGGGCTGTACCGCCCCACCACCGAGGAGCTCACGTCACTCGCCGGCCAATTCGGCCTCCACGAACTCGCCGTTGAGGATGCGATCGTCGCCCACCAGCGACCCAAGATCGAGCGCTACGGATCCACCCTCTTCGTCGTGCTGCGGGCCGCGCGCTACCTCGATGCGAAGGAGGAGGTGGAGTTCGGTGAACTGCACGTCTTCATGGGCAGCAACTTCGTCATCACGGTGCGACACAGCGAATCCCCCGACCTCTCCCTCGTTCGCGGTCGGCTGGAGAGTACGCCTGACCTGCTCGCGCGCGGAACGGAAGCCGTGCTCTATGCCATCCTCGACGCCGTCGTCGACGGCTATGTGCCGGTGGTCGCGGGTCTCGCCAACGACATCGACGAGATCGAGACCCAGGTGTTCGGGGGAGACCCGGGCGTCTCCCGCCGGATCTACGAGTTGACCCGCGAGGTGATCGACTTCCAGCGCGCCTCGGTGCCGCTGGTCGGCATGCTCGACCAGATCTCCAACGGTTTCGACAAGTACGGCATCGGGGAAGACCTGCAGCAGTACCTGCGGGATGTCGCCGACCATGTCGCGCACGCGACCGAGCGAGTGGACGAATTCCGCATCCTGCTTCGCGACATCCTCACCGTCAACGCGACCCTCGTGGCCCAGCGGCAGAACGAGGAGATGCAGGAGACCACCGAAGCGAACAACCGGCAGACGGAGGAGACCCGCAAGATCTCCGCCTGGGCGGCCATCCTCTTCGCGCCGTCGATCATCAGCGGCATCTACGGGATGAACTTCCGGGTGATGCCGGAACTGCACTGGTTGTTCGGGTACCCCTTCGCCATCGGACTGATGCTCGTCGTCGGCATCGGGCTGTATGTGATCTTCCGCAAACTGCGCTGGCTGTAACGCGAGGAAGTGCCGGAGGGGGCGGCTACCCTCGAGAGGTGGACTCCCCGCTCGACGCCAAGCTCAGCACAGCCCTCGGCGGGCGCACCGCGGCAGCCCTCGAGAAGGGTCTCGGCCTCGCCACCGTCGGCGACCTGCTCACGCACTATCCCCGTCGCTACGCGCTGCGCGGGGAACTGACCGCACTCGCGCAGCTCTCCGTGGACGAGAACGTCACGATCGTCGCCGAGGTGCTCGCCGTGCAGGAGCGCACGATGCGGGCCCGCAAGGGGTCGATCCTCGAGGTGACGATCAGCGATGGCAGCGACATCCTCTCCCTCACCTTCTTCAACCAGGCCTGGCGCAAGGCCGATCTGAAGCCGGGGGTGGGCGGTATCTTCGCGGGCAAGGTGGGCGACTATCGCGGCACCATCCAGCTGGCCCACCCCGACTATGAACTGTTCGAGACTGATGACACGGGGGGCGACTCCGAGGCCGCAGCGGAGCGCGCCCGCAGGTGGGCCGAGCAGCCGGTGCCGATCTACGCGGCGACGGCGGCGGTGGCCTCCTGGCAGCTCGGCAAGGCGATCGGGGTGCTGCTCGATACGCTTCCGCCGCTCGATGATCCCGTGCCGGGAGCGGTACGCGGCGATCGCGGACTGATGGCCTATTCGCGGGCCCTCGAGCTCATCCATCGGCCGGAGAAGGACATCGAGTGGCGTGCGGCACAGAAGTCCCTGCGCTTTCAGGAGGCCCTCGTGCTGCAGGCCGCACTGCTCGAGCAGCGGGCGCTGGTGAAGCTGCAGTCCGCGACCCCGCGCGTGCCGAAGCCGGGTGGGTTGCTCGAGCGCTTCGATGCGCAACTGCCGTTCGTGCTCACCGGCGACCAGACGACCGTCGGGACCGAGATCGCGGGCGATATCGCGGCATCCGCTCCCATGAATCGCCTGGTGCAGGGCGAGGTGGGTTCGGGAAAGACGCTTGTGGCACTGCGCGCGATGCTCGCGGTGGCCGACAGCGGCGGACAGTCCGCCCTGCTCGCGCCGACCGAGGTGCTGGCCGGCCAGCACCTGCGCTCCATCGTGAAGACTCTCGGCCCCGACCTCGCCGCGACCCTGCGGCCCACCCTGATCACCGGACAGCTCCCGGTGGCGGATCGGCGCAAGGCCACCCTCGCCACCGTCAGCGGGCAGGCGCAGATCGTGGTCGGCACGCACGCTCTGCTGAGCGAGAGCGTCGGCTTCTACGACCTCGGACTCGTCGTCGTCGACGAGCAGCACCGGTTCGGCGTCGAACAGCGCGAGGCGCTGCGGCGCAAGGGCACGGTGCCACCGCACGTGCTCGTGCTCACCGCGACGCCAATCCCGCGCACGGTGGCGATGACCGTCTTCGGAGACCTGGATGTCTCGACGATCGCCGAGCTGCCCAGTGGTCGGGTGCCGATCCAGAGTTTCGTCGTGCCGCTCGCCGACAAACCGGGCTGGGTCAACCGCGTCTGGGAACGCCTCGCCGAGGAACTGGCCAAGGGACGCCAGGGGTTCGTGGTGTGTCCGGCGATCGACAGCACTCTCGTCGAGAGTCCGCTGGTCGAGGATTCCGTTGCCGTCGGCCCGGCGCCCGCGGCCACCGAGATCGCCAATGTCACCGATACCCTCGCCCGGGTGCGGGCGAATCCGCTGTTTGAGGGAAGGCGCATCGAAGGGCTCCACGGTCGCCTCCCGAGCGAGGAGAAGGATGCCCTGATGCGCGCCTTCGCTGCCGGGGATATCGACGTGCTCGTCGCCACCACCGTCATCGAGGTGGGCGTGGACGTGCCCAACGCCTCCACGATGATCATCCTCGATGCCGATCGCTTCGGCGTATCGCAGCTTCACCAGTTGCGGGGCCGGGTCGGGCGCGGGGGAGTCCCCGGGCTCTGCCTCATGGTGACCGGCGCGGAGGAGGAGACGCTGGCGCGGGAACGGGTCGAGGTCGTGGCATCCACTCTCGATGGTTTCGAACTCGCGCAGAAGGACCTCGAGCTTCGACAGGAGGGCGATGTATTGGGCAGCACCCAGTCGGGCGGTCGATCGTCCCTGCGACTGCTGCGGGTCGCGAAAGACGGAGTGCTCATCACGGAGGCTCGGGCTATCGCCCAGGCGGTGCTCGCGGAGGATCCATCGCTGAGCGGGCATCCGGCGCTGCGCCTGGCTCTCGAGCGTCGTCTCGACGAGGCGAGCCGCGATTTTCTGGCGAAGAACTGAGCGGCACCGTCACACACCCCTGGAGTTCATCGACCCGTAACACCGGTGCCGTAGGCTCGCCATATGAGCAGGATCGCCGTCGTCCCTGGTTCCTTCGATCCGGTGACTCTCGGTCACCTGGACGTGATCGAACGGGCGGCGAAGATCTTCGACCGGATTCACGTACTCGTCGTGCACAATCCGGCGAAGACCGCCCTTCTTCCCGTGGCCCAGCGAGTAGCCCTCATCGAGAGAGCGATCCTCGACGCCGGTTTCGATGGCGACATCATCGTGACCTCGTGGAGCGTCGGCCTGCTCGTTGACTACTGCACGGAGGTCGGTGCGAGCGTGATCGTGAAGGGCATCCGTTCGCAGGTCGATGTGGCCTACGAGACGCCGATGGCGATCGTCAACCGCAATCTCGCGGGCGTCGAGACGATCTTCATGCTGCCGGACCCCGCGCACGCTCACGTTTCGAGCTCTCTCGTGCGCCAGGTTGCTGGCCTCGGTGGGGATGTCGCACCCTATGTGCCGAAGGCCGTCGCGGACTTCCTGCAGAACGGCTGAGTCGGACGCGGGACGACGCCGCGGGCGACTCCGCGGCATCCCGAGGATCGGGACGCGGCGAGGTCGACCCCGCGGCGCCGGCGGCGCATCAGCGCGGCGGCAGGTTAAGGCCCTGCCACCGCAGCGCAAGCCGTTCTCGTTCGAGCCTGGCGAGATACTGCTCGGCATGGCGGGCACGCCTCTCGCGGGATTCGAGTTCGAGCGGTCGGCGACCCCAGGTGATCAGGGCGAGCCCCAGGCGGAGCGCGGCACGATCGATGAGGCTCACCCGGCGCACGTGCCGCGGCGCGGCGAGCTGGGGCGAGGGGGGCGGATGGACGGATGGGCCGGAGCGACCGGGCGCGGTCGACACAGCGGTTTTCATGATGGTGGTACCTCACTGCTGGAATGCCGCGTGGGGCGGCGAGATCGATGGGGGAAGGCCGAAGAGTTCGCACGCTGCACGAGACGCGAGCGTGCGGAACCTCGAGGGTCGGGCTTCGAAGACGTCATCACCGACTGCATCGGTGGTGACTCCGGCTCTCAGGAGGCGAGGGTGCCGATCAGGCGGTGATGGTGCCGACGAAGCCGGCGGTAATGCGATTGCGGGTCATTCCCGAAACATCTGTAAAAATCACGCTGGCTCCTTTCGTCAATGGCGCTGGGCCAACCTACCGGCATCGCAGCGGATCATGCAAGCACTTTTTTCGGACGCCACCCTTGGCGTGTCGGGGACGCGACGGGGTCTCGCCTTTTTGGTCCCTGATCCCTAAGCTCTGCTCATGTACATCATCCCCGCCCTTGACCTGCTGGTGATGGTCTTCGCGCTCGTCGACATCATCCGGGCGGACCGATGGAGCATCCGGCACCTCGACAAGTCGATCTGGATCATCATCGTCATCCTGCTGCCTGTGATCGGCGCGGTGCTCTGGTTCGTCCTCGGGCGGGACTACGGACAGGCGGTCGACCGGGGGAGCTTCGGCGACCCTCGGCGGCGGGAGGCGGTGGTGCAGCCCGAGAGCTCCACCGAGCGCGAGCTCGCCGCCCTCGAACGGGAGATCGCCCAGCACGAGCAGGATGACCGCATCCGCCGTCTCGAGGCGAAACTGCGGGAACGGCAGGGTGAGAGCACACCGGAGAATTCCGAGAGCTGAGAGCGATCCGGGGCCGACGCGCTCCGGAGCACTGCGGTGTCCGAGACAATAGAGTCATGCCCAGTTCACCCCCGCACGTCGGCTACGCCGCCATGCTCGAACAGTTCCACCCCACCGAGGTGCTGGGGCTCGCCGCCCACGCCGAGCAGAGTGGATTCCGCGGTGTGATGGCTGCCGATCGTTTCCAGCCCTGGGTGCCGCGCCAGGGGCAGGCCAGTTTCGTCTGGAATGTGCTCGGCGCGCTGGGCCAGGCGACCTCAGGCGACCTCGGGACCGGAATGACGGTGCCGACGTTCCGGTGGCATCCCGCCATGGTGGCCCAGGCCAGTGCGACGCTCGCCGCCATGTATCCGGGACGACACTGGCTCGGCATCGGTTCGGGCGAAGCCATCGACGAGCACGTCACCGGGGCGTATTGGCCGGAGACCGCCGAGCGGATCAACCGCATGTTCGAGGCGATCGAGATCATCAAGAAGCTGTTCGTCGCCTCGCTCGCCGGGCGCGACACCAAGCACAGCGGCCCACACTTCTCGCTGGAGTCCACCCGACTGTGGACGATGCCGGAGGTGGCCCCCGAGATTCTGGTGGCCACGTCCGGTCCCGTCACCGCGAAACGCGCCGGTCGCACGGTAGACGGCATCATCATCGACGGGGCTCCGGTGGACAAGATCGCCGGACTGTTCGCGAGGTTCGACGAGGGAGCGCGCGAATCCGGGCGCGCCGGCGGCACGAAGGTGCTTCGGCTTCATCTCAGCTGGGCGTCGACCCACGAGGCGGCGATGGCGAACGCCATGACCGAGTGGCCGAACGGCGGGATGCGATTCCCGCGATCCGACATCCGCTCGCCCTTCGAATTCGAGCAGCTCGCCCGGTTGGTTCGCCCGGAGGACTTCGAGGGGCGGATGCTCGTGTCGGAGGATCCGGACGCGCATCGGGCCACCATCCAGTCGTACCTGGACCTCGGTTTCGACCGCATCTATCTCCACAACGTCGGGCGCAACCAGCGCGAATGGATCGACGTCTTCGCGCGCGACGTGCTGCCGAAACTGGTGCGCTGATGCTCACGGTCTGGGCGATCGAGGGGATCCCGGAGATCGGGGCGGGGGACGACCTCGCGGCGATCATCGGGGGTCTCGCCGGCACGCTCGAGGAGGGCGACATCCTCGCCGTGACCTCGAAGATCGTGTCGAAAGCGGAGGGTCGCTTCGTGCGCGCGGCCGACCGTGAACAGGCGATCACCGATGAGACGGTGCGCGTTGTGGCGACTCGGAGCCATCCCGGCGGCGTCACGCGCATCGTCGAGAACCGCCTCGGCATCGTCGCCGCGGCGGCGGGCGTCGACGCCTCGAACACGCCGGAGGGCACCGTTCTGCTGCTGCCCGTCGACCCGGATGCCTCGGCCCATCGCCTGCGTGTCGCTCTCGAGAGCCGCTTCGCTGTGCGCCTCGGGGTGATCATCACCGACACGCTCGGCCGCGCCTGGCGCGAAGGCCAGACCGATGTGGCCATCGGCGCGAGCGGTGTTCGGGTGCTCGACGACCTCCGCGGCACGGTCGACGCTCAGGGGCGACGGCTCGATGTGACGCTGCCGGCTACCGGGGATGAGATCGCTTCCGCTGCCGACCTCGTCAAGCGCAAGAGCGGCGGCTTGCCGGTCGCGGTGGTCAGAGGGCTCTTTCACCTGCTGGCGGAGGATGCCGAAGGGGCGCGCTCCCTGGTGCGTCCGGCCGCGAACGACATGTTCCGGCTCGGTACCGACGAGGCGTGGAGCCAGGGTTTCGAAGCCGGAAGGGCGACGACGGGTGAATAGCGCGCCGGGACCGGCGGGTGGACGTCGCCCGACGACCACGGGCATCCGCAAATCCGGGTCGGCCGGATCAGCCGGTCGGCCGACCACCGAGTGGGTCGTCGTCGTGCCGGTGAAGGGCACGAGCCAGGCCAAGTCCCGATTCGGGCCCGGCGATCATTCGGCGCTCGCCCTGGCCATGGCCGCCGATACCGTCGCGGCGGCGATGGACGCGGACGGTGTGGCAGGGGTGCTCGTCGTCACCACCGTCGAGGCGTCGGCTGTGTTCGACGATCTCGGGGCCTTCGTGATCGTGCAGGAGCCCGACGGGCTCGCCTCCGCCATCGACCTCGGGATATCGATCGCGACGGAGATGACCGAACCGGGCCGGGGGATCGCGGTGCTTCTCGGAGACCTGCCCGCCCTCACCCCGGCCGAACTGTCAGCGGCTCTCACGGCTGCCCGTGCCCATCCGCTCGCGACGGTGCAGGATGCCGCCGGCGAGGGGACGGCGCTCATCACGGCCGTCTACGGTGCCACCCATGCTCCGGCCTTCGGGCCAGGATCGAGCGCGGCGCACCGCGCGCTGGGATATATGCCGCTCGAGGTATCTTCCTCATCCGGGTTGCGGAACGACGTAGATTCCGCCGCAGCCCTCGCGCTGCTCGAGGGTCGACTTGGCGCTCGCACCGCCGGCGTGCTCGGCTCGAACCTCTAGAGCGGACGGTCAGCGCGGGGCCGCGGCCAGGGCATCGGCGGCGACCTGCGCGCTCGAGTCGAGGTCGCGCATCCAGAGCGGTACCGCGGTCGTGGCGATGCCGGATGCGGAGAGCGCTGCTGCCGACGCGGCGTCCGTCTCGTCGACGAGCCACGCGTCGAGGAGCCCCCCGGAGTCGCGCGCTCCGTAATGCAGCGCGACCGCCTCCGCGGAGGTCTGCACCCCGATCGCGGTGAGGCAGGCATCCGCCATTCCCCGCACGACGGAGCCGGCGATGATTGGCGACACACCGACGATGGGGGCGGATGTCTCGACCAGCGCGGCACGGATGCCCGGGATGCCCAGGATGGTGCCGATCGACACGACCGGGTTCGACGGGGCGACGAGGATGACATCGGCGTGTGCGATCGCCTTGAGCACACCGGGGGCGGGGGTCGCGGTGCCCACGTCCTGTTGCTCGAACCGGCGCGCGGTCAGCGACGCGCGGTGACGCGTCCACCACTCCTGGAAGTGCATCGTGCCGTCGTCGGTCACCACCTGGGTTTCGACCTCGTCGTCCGTCACCGGAAGAAGGGTGACCCCCAGGTTCCAGCGGGTGGTGATGCGCGCCGTCGCCTCGCTGAGGGGCAGGCCGGTGCGCAGGTAGTGGGTCCTCGTGATGTGGGTGCCGAGGTCCAGATCGCCGAGGGTGAACCACGGCCATCCGATCCCGTACGCGGTGAGCTCGGCGCTCACGCGCTCGGTCTCACCGATGCGGCCCCACCCGCGCACCTCGTCGTTCGCGCCCGCAAGGGTATACATAATGGAGTCGAGGTCGGGGGCGATGCGCAAGCTGTTGAGCCACATGTCGTCGCCGGTGTTGACGACGGCGGTGACCTCTGCGGTCGTTCCCCCCGATCCGTCGGGAAGGGTCTCGCGCAGGTGGTGACGCAGGCCGCGAAGAAAGCGGGCGCCGCCGACGCCTCCGGAGAGTACGGTAATTTTCACGGTGTCAACGCTAGCCCGACCGGACGAGCCGAAGCGCCTGCGCGCCAGGTCGATGGTGCCTGAGTATTCGCTAGACAATTGACTGAGTGTCAGCACGGGTCTGGCAGACTCGCGAAAGATATGGCGAAGAGTGGGCGGGACCAGCGAAGCACATGACGACCAACGACGTGAGCAGCAACAGCACCGACAGCACGATGCGGCTGGACGACTTCTCGCGCAACTCGACCGAGATCATCCGCAGCATCGAAACGGTCATCGATGGCAAGCGCGATGCCGTGCAGACGGCCCTCACCGTGCTGCTCGCCGAGGGGCACCTGCTGATCGAGGATGTGCCCGGAGTCGGTAAGACGATGCTGGCGCGAGCTCTCGCGAAATCCGTCGACTGCACGGTCAACCGCATCCAGTTCACCCCCGACCTGCTCCCCTCGGACATCACCGGTGTGTCGATCTACAACCAGGTCGAGCGGGAGTTCGAGTTCAAGCCCGGGCCGATCTTCGCCAACATCGTCATCGGTGACGAGATCAACCGCGCGAGCCCGAAGACCCAGAGTGCACTGCTGGAGAGCATGGAAGAGGGCCAGGTGACCGTGGACGGATCCACCAGCATCCTCGCCTCACCGTTCACCGTGATCGCCACCCAGAACCCCGTGGAGATGGAGGGGACCTACCCGCTCCCCGAGGCACAGCGCGACCGCTTCATGGCGCGCATCTCCATGGGCTACCCGGATGAGGCGGCCGAGCTCAAGATGCTGCGAACCCGGGAGTCCGCGAGCCCGCTCGGCGACCTCCAGCCCGTCGTCTCCACAGTGCAGTTGATCGCCATGATCGCGACGGTGCGCAACGTCTTCGTCTCGACGGCCGTGGAGCAGTACGCGGTGAGCATCGCGCAGGCGACACGGCACGACCGCGACCTCCGGCTCGGCGCGAGCCCCCGGGCGACACTTCAGCTGGTGCGGGCGGCCAAGGCGCGCGCGGCCCTCGATGGACGGGAATTCGTGCTTCCGGATGACATCGATGCCCTCGCCGTCGCGGTGATGGGTCATCGGCTCATTCCGACGAATCGAGTCTCCGGCAACGGAAATCCCTTCGCCACGGGAGCTGTCGCCGACATCATCTCGCGCATCGTCGCCGCCACTCCGGTGCCCCTCGGTGCCGTTGGCCCGGCCTGACCAGCCCCATGCCGGGTCGCAGCAACAGCCCAAGTGCGGGGGCGAGGTCGGTTCCCGCGTCGAGAGCTGCCGCACGAGCCCTCACCATGATCGGCGCCTCGCGCGGACCTGCGGTGGCCCGACGCATCGCCCGCCTCACCCGTCGCGGCTGGGTGCTGCTGGTGTGCGGCGGGCTCGCCATCCCCGCCTCCTACTGGGCGGGTCGTCGCGAACTCCTGTACCTGGGCTGCTTCCTCGCGCTGCTTCCCCTTCTCGCGCTCGCCTTCGTGCGCTTCCGACGCATGCGGCTCTCGGTGCGTCGCTCCTTCTCTCCCGCTGTGGTGAGCGCCGGGCACCCCACCATGGCGGATCTGAGGGTCGGCAACCAGTCCGCCTCCGCCTCGACTGAGGCGAACTGGCGTGACTCCTGGCCGTGGTCGCCCTATGCGACCGAGCCGGCGCGACTGCCGGCCCTTCTGCCAAGCGGCCCCCGGTTCGCCGGGCGCGGATCCAGCGTGTTGTTCCGCTACGAAGTCACCCCGCCCAGCCGCGGGGTGTTCGAGCTCGGTCCGATGCTGGTGGACTTCGCGGACCCCTTCGGCCTTGCCGACGGAGCCCTCGTGGCGGGGGCAGCTGAAACTCTCACGGTGACTCCGGCTCTCGTGCCGCTCGCGGACGGGGTCGTCTCCATCTCGGCCGATGAGGGCCCCACCCGGATGCTGCAGCGGCGCGCGCTCGGTGGTGAGGACGACCTGATGACCCGCGAATACCGACGCGGCGACGCCCTGCGGCGCGTGCACTGGCGTGCCTCTGCGCACTCCGGGCAGCTGATGGTGCGCCAGGAGGAACAGCGCAGCCATGCCGAGGCGCGCATCCTGCTCGACACGAGGCTCACGCACTATCGCGACACCGAGCGCGTGGAGGACACCGACACACCGCGTAGCGACGCCTTCGAGTGGGCGGTGACCTTCACGGCCTCGCTCGGGGTGCATCTCGCGCGCACCGGGTTTCTCGTGCAGGTGATCGAGACTGCCCCGGCGCAACTGGCCTCCCCGGAGCACACGGACGAATTCCTGGAGAGTCTCGCGTCGGTCTCGCTGAGTAACGAAGCCCCCGAGGAGCTCTCGCTACTGCGTGGAGTGCAACGACCGGATCGCTCACAGGGCTCCGTATTCGCCATCGTGTCGGATATCGACTCGGCGACGGTCGAGCGGCTCGCGGCTCAGCGCCATGCCTTCGATCTCGCCGTCGCCTTCCTCGTCGCGCCCCGGCAGCTCGCCCTCGAGCGCACCCTCACCGAGGCCGGGTGGCTGTGCGTGACCGTGCAGCCCGACGACTCGATCGAGAGCGCCTGGTTGGCGCTCGGCGCGCACCAGGACGCGCCCGCCCGCTCCGATCGCGACCCGAACAGCTCGATTCTCTTCGAACGGGAGGCCCGCGATGAGCGGCCCTGACCTGGCCACTCGCCCCGCGCGCAGTGCACCTCCCGGGCCACCCCGACCCACCGCGGCACAGTCGACGGCGACCGCGGTCGCGCGATCCGCGGAGCTGCGCACGAGTGGCGCGCTCCTGCTCGCACTGCTGGTGACCCTCGCGGGACTGCACGTGATTCTCGACGGGGTCGCCTGGTGGTTCGAACTCGCGCTTCTCTGCATGGTGCTGCTCGCCAGCGCGGCACTCGTGCGGCGCCTGGTGCCGGCGGCATCCACCGTCGCCGGCGCGACCGACTTTCGCCGCATACTCCCCCCGGTGGTATCCGCCGTCGTGATGCTGCTCGCCGTCACCGCGGTCTTCGTGCCCTCCACGGCGATCCTGGGTATCGTCCCGACCGGCGCGTCGTGGACGGCGTTCCAGCAGCTCATCGAGGCAGGCAACTTCTCGATCGCCCGGCAGTCCCTGCCGGCGACGGCGGTCACCTCCATCATGTTCCTGCTCTGTCTCGGCGTCGGTGCCCTCACCATCCTCGCCGACGTGCTGGCGAACACCCTCCGCGCGCCCGCACTCGCGGGGGCCCCGCTGCTCGTGCTCCTCGCGGTGCCGAGCGCCGTCTCCATCGACATCACCGATCCGATCGTCTTCGTGCTCGCGGCGCTCGCCTACCTCCTGCTGCTTCGAGCCTCCGCCGGGCGACGGCAGACCGCGCTCACCATCGGACTCGCGGCGACAGTGGTGGTCGCCTCGCTCGTGGCGCCGCTGCTGCTGCCGGAGTTGAGCCCGGCGCAGAACACCAATGGCACCGGCTTCAGCTCCGGGGTCAATCCGGTGCTCTCGCTCGGACAGAACCTGCGGCAGGACGTCGAGCGCACGGTCCTCGGCTACTCCACCGAATCGGGTAACGCGCAGTACCTGCGACTGGTCAGCCTGCAGGACTTCAGCGGCTCCGACTGGGCACCGGATGCGTTCCGCCAGCGCTCCGCGAACACGACGGATGCGATCGGCGCCCCGCCCGGACTCTCGCCCGATGTCTCCACCACCGAGGACCAGGTGTTCGTGGACGTTGGCAGTCTCACCAGCCCGTGGTTGCCGCTGCCCTACCCCACCTCGAGCATCGGCGGACTCGACGGAAAGTGGTTCTGGGACTCCGACGGGCTCGCGGTGAAAAGCCCCAATCGCGACTCCGCCTACGAGAACTATCGCGCGACCAGCCTCGTCATCGCGCCCACGCCGGCCCAGCTCGCGAGCGCCGGAACTACCGTGCCCGCCGGCTTCGAGCGGTTCCTCGCCCTCCCTTCCGGCATGCCGAAGGTCATCGCGGATACCGCGAACGAGGTGGCCGGTGGGGCCACAAGCAACTACGAGAAGGCACTGCTCCTGCAGGGGTTCTTCCGTGACGGAGACTTCCAGTACTCCGAGACCGCGCCGGTCGACCAGGGCTACGACGGCACCGGGATGACCGTGATCGCGGCGTTCCTCAAGGCGAAGGAGGGGTATTGCATCCACTTCGCCTCGGCGATGGCGGTGATGGCCCGCAGCCTCGGCATCCCGTCCCGCATCGCCGTCGGCTTCCTCCCCGGTGCCGAACTCCCCGAGCGGCAGAACGGCCGCACGGCCTTCACGGTCACCACTCACGACCTCCACGCCTGGCCGGAACTCTACTTCGAGGGCATCGGCTGGACCCGGTTCGAGCCGACCGTCGGTCGGGGTGAAGTGCCCGCGTATGCGGACACCGCGTCACCGGATGTCCCGACACCGGTGAACACGGCTACTCCGGCGCCCTCGGCGAGCGCAACAGCCCGCCCGTCCTCTTCGGCCGCACCCCTCGCTCCGGAGCAGACCGCGCAGGCGAGCCCCGCGGCGGCCCGGGCCGCCGCGGTGGGCACCTGGTTGTGGCTGGTGCTTGCCCTCGTGGTCGTCCTGGCCCTGGGACTGGTGCCCGCCGCGCTCCGCGCGATGGTGCGTCGACGCCGCCTCCGGGGCCTCGCCGCGGGCAGTGCGACCGCGCTGACGGCCTGGCACGAGATGTTCGACACGGCCGCCGACCTCGGTATCGACATCCCCGAAACGGCGACCCCGCGCGACGCGGCCGAACTGTTCGCCCTGTCCATCGGCGGTGCATCCCGCGACCCCATCGACCGGGTGAGGGCCGCCGTGGAGAGCGAGAGCTACGGACAGGCGAGGAGCACGGTGCTCACCGCCTCAGCGTCACTGGCGGGCGACCTGCGGAGGGTCATCGGCGATCTCCGGTCCTCCGCCGACCGCGGGCGTCGCCTTCGTGCCACGCTGGTGCCGGCATCCGCCTGGGATCGGATTCGCCGAGCCGCTCGCATCGGGGACTGACCGGGCGCCGCGGCCCTCACGGTCGCCCGTCCTGACTCTCGACCAGCGTCTCGGTTCACTGTCGAACGGTGATTCGCCGAGCGGGAGGGGAGAATCGCCGCGTCGGACGGTCGATGGCGAGGCAGCCGTCCCGCTAGATTGTGTCTCACGCTGTGAGGATGCTGCGATCACTGCCGATCGTGGTGCTTCACAAAGAAGGCTGGAAGGTAACAATGCCCGCTGATTCTTCCCCCACCTCCGAGAGATCCGACAGCGAGCATCTCGCTGTTCTCGGCTACGAGGACACGTTCGACCGATCGATGACCCTGTGGGCCAATTTCGCCCTCGGCTTCACCTATCTCTCCCCGCTCGTCGGGGTGTATTCGCTCTTCGCACTCGCCGTCTCCACGGGCGGACCGCCCTCGATCTTCTGGTTGCTGATCGTGGGTGGCGGGCAGATGCTCGTGGCTCTCGTCTTCGGCGAGGTCGTGTCCCAGTACCCCATCCACGGGGGGATCTACCCTTGGACCCGTCGCCTCTGGGGGCGCCGATACGCGTGGATGGCGGCCTGGGTCTACATCTGGGCCATGATCGTCACCATCACCGCCGTCGCCGAATTCGGCAGCGGATTCCTGGCGAGCCTCCTCGGTCTTCCGGTGACCAAAGCGGTCACCCTCGGTCTCACGGTCGTCTTCCTGATCGTGGCGCTCGGCCTCAACTTCACCGGCACGAAGACGCTCGGACGTGTCGCCCGAATCGGGCTCGCGGCCGAGCTCATCGGGGTGATCGCGGTCGGACTGTACCTGCTGATCTTCCAGCGCCACCAGGAATTCAGCGTGTTCTTCAACTCCATGGGCGTAGAAGGCAAGGGCTCCTACGGGGTCGCATTCCTCGGTGCTGCGCTCGCCGGACTGTTTCTCTTCTACGGTTTCGAAGCCTGCGGCGACGTCGCAGAGGAGGTCGCTGACCCGGCCCGTCGCATCCCGCGCGCCATGATCCTCACCATCCTGGTCGGCGGGGTGTCGTCGCTCTTCGCGTTCGGAGGCTACGTGATGGCCGCCCCCGACCTGCAGTCGATCGTGGATGGCAAGGATGCCGACCCGATCCCCGCGATCCTCCAGGCCTCCCTCGGAGACGTCGGCGCGAAGATCTTCCTCCTGGTCGCTCTCACCGCGTTCCTCTCCTGCGTTCTGAGCCTCCAGGCGGCGGCCAGCCGGCTGCTCTTCTCGTTCGCGCGGGATGGGATGATCCCCGGTCACCGGTGGCTCGCAAAGGTCTCGCCGCGAAGCAAGGTGCCCACCAACGCCCTGATCGTGGCGTGCAGCATCCCGGTCATCCTCTGCCTGATCATCTTCGTTGGGCCCGACGGCCTGCTGACGCAGATCACCTCGTTCGCCGTCCTCGGCATCTACGTGGCGTTCCAGGCGGTCGTGCTCGCGTCCCTGCGCCAGCGGATCAAGGGATGGCGCCCGGCGGGACCCTTCAGCCTGGGGCGCGCGGGCTTCGTGATCAACATCGCGGCTCTCGCCTACGGAGTCTTCGCCATGGTGCTGCTCGCCGTTCCCGGACGCTCCGGAGTGTTCCTCAATGACTGGATCGTGCTCATCGGCCTGGTGATCGTGATGGGTGTCGGGCTGCTGTACCTGTTCATCGCCAGGCCAGACCGCAAGTCCGACGCGCCGGAGGGTGATGCGATCCGCGTCGCGGAACTCCTGCGGTCCAAGGGACGCTAGCTGCGAGGCTTCGCGCCCGGCCGCCGCGGGATCCGAGATCCCGCGGCGGCCTCAGGGTCGTCTGAGGTCAGCGCCGTGTTCTCGCGGCCCGAACCTAGCGACCGACGTCGCCGCCCTCAGGCGCGCGCGGCCGTGGCGAGCTGCTCGGCGATCGTGTCGAAGTCTCGACTCACGAGCCCGGCGGTGACCCGCACGAAATGACCGCCGGCGCTCGCCTCGAAGGGCGTCCCGGCCGCGACGCGGATGCCGGCCGCCGCCAGTTGCACGATGGCGGAGCGCTCATCCGCAACCTCGAGCCAGGTGTTGATGCCATCCGAGGGGGCAAGCGTCACGCCGTGACCGGCGAGCGCCTCCGAGAGGCGCCTCTGCCGGGAGCGGTAGATGCGCCGGGCGTCGTTGACCTCCGAGATCGAGGTCGAGTCGGTGAGCAGGTCATGCAGGATCGTCTGCAGCATGCGCGAAGTCCATCCCGGACCGAGGATGCGTCGGGCCACGAGCCGGTCGATGATCTCGGTCGGCCCGCCGATGGCCGCGATGCGCAGGTCGGGACCGTGCGACTTGGAGAAGCTGCGAATGTGCAGCACCTGCCCCGGCAGCCAGCTACCGAGGCTCACATCGCGCGAGACCGCGATCTCGCCGGAATGGTCGTCCTCGATCACGATGGCATCGCTCGCGTGCCGGCTGAGACGGATGACGCGCGCAAGCTCCTCCGCCCGCGCCTTCGTGAGCGAGCGGCCGGTGGGGTTCTGCGCGCGGGGCTGCAGCAGGATCGCGGTCGGTCGCAGCGTCAGCGCCTCCGCGAGCAGGTCGGGACGCATGCCGTCTTCGTCGAGGCGCACCGGCACGCGCACCGCCCCGAAGTGGTCGAGGAGGTCGAACATCGGGGGGAACCCGGGATCTTCGACCACTACCCGGTCGCCGAACCGGATGACGGTCTCCATGGCGCGGGACAGCGCATCGAGAGCGCCGTCGACCACGGTGATCGCCTGCACCTCGTAGGGCCAGCTCGATCTCAACACGGTCTCGAGTTCCGGGATCACGGGCTGATCGAGATAGCTCGCCGTGCCCGCGCGTTCCGCCACCCGCGAGAGCGCCGGACCGAGCGCGGGAAGCAGCTGCGGGTCGGGCGTGCCGCTCGACAGATCGAGGCGCGTCGCCTCGAGTTGACCGGCGAGGCCCTGGAATCGAGGGGGGAGCCACTTGCGCGGGGCGGCCATCACGAAGCTTCCGCTTCGCCCCCGAGACACGATGAGTCCGACTCCCGAGAGCGCCTGCCAGGCATGGCTCACCGTCGCCGGACTCACTCCGAGGTCGAGCGCGAGCTCCCTCACGGTGGGAAGGCGGTCGCCCGGCGCGAGATCACCCGAGGTGATCATGCGCGCGACCGTCGCCGCGATCCCATGCGGTGTCGCCTCTTCGACGGCGGTGGCGATGGGCTTCACATCCGGCCTCCGCTGTCAATGATTGATCTGGATTCGAATCGGCCCTATGTTTACGCCAACGTCATAGACAGAAACATAAGGGAAATGTTTACGGCGCACAATAACAAAAACCGTGAGATATACAGCTCGGCGAAAGAGGCCCCATTGACTGTCGTACGCGCAGCGATCACCCAGACCACATGGACCGGCGACAAGGAGTCCATGATCGCCAAACACGAGCAGTTCGCTCGTGATGCGACTGCGGACGGCGCCCAGGTCATCTGCTTCCAGGAGCTGTTCTACGGGCCATACTTCGGCATCACCGAAGATGCCAAGTACTACGCCTACGCCGAGCCGGCCGACGGCCCGATCGTGCAGCGGTTCGCCGCCCTCGCGAAGGAACTGAACCTCGTGATGGTGCTTCCGATCTACGAGGAGGACATGCCCGGCGTCTACTACAACACCGCGGTGGTGGTGGATGCCGACGGAACGATCCTCGGCAAGTACCGCAAGCACCACATCCCCCACCTCGACAAGTTCTGGGAGAAGTTCTACTTCCGCCCCGGCAACCTCGGCTACCCGGTGTTCAACACGGCGGTCGGTCCGATTGGCGTCTACATCTGTTACGATCGCCACTTCCCCGAGGGATGGCGCGAGCTCGGCCTCAATGGAGCGCAGATCGTGTTCAACCCCAACGCCACCAAGCCGGGCCTGTCGAACCGCCTCTGGGAGATCGAGCAGCCCGCCGCCGCGGGAGCGAACGGGTACTTCGTCGCCGCGCCCAACCGGGTGGGACGCGAGGACAACGAATACGGGGATCTCGCGGTCACCTTCTACGGCAACAGCCAGTTCGTCGACCCCCAGGGCAACATCATCGGCGGCTACGGCAGCGGAGAGCACGAGGAGATCGTGATCCGCGACCTCGACATGGACATGATCCGGCAGGTGCGCGACAACTGGCAGTTCTACCGTGACCGCCGTCCGGAGTCCTACACGAGCATCCCGAAGCCGTAGGGGAGTCGCCGTGAAGACCCTCATCACCAACGGCACGGTCGTCAACTCGACCGGCACCGCGCTCGCCGACGTGCTGATCGACGGCGAGACGATCGCAGCGGTACTGGCGCCCGGATCCCAGCTGCTGGGTTTCGATGTCGCCGCCAACGTGGACACGGTGATCGATGCCGCCGGCAAATACGTGATCCCCGGCGGCATCGATGCTCACACGCACATGGAGATGCCCTTCGGCGGCACCAGTGCGAGCGACACCTTCGAGACCGGCACCCGGGCTGCGGCCTGGGGCGGCACGACCTCCATCGTGGATTTCGTCGTTCAATACGCCGGCGAGAACATCATCGACCAGTACAACCTCTGGCAGGCCAAGGCGGCCGGACAGTGCGCGATCGACTACGGCTTCCACCAGATCCTCAGCGACGTGCAGGACTCCTCGCTCGTGGCGATGGACGAGCTGCTCGCCGAGGGAGTCTCGAGCTTCAAGCTCTTCATGGCCTACAAGGGCGTCTTCCTCTCGGACGATGGACAGATCACCAAGGCCATGCAGAAAGCCGCCACCAACGGCTCGATGATCATGATGCACGCGGAGAACGGCAGCGTGATCGACCTGCTCGTGCAGCAGGCCGTCGCGGCCGGAAACACTTCGCCCTACTTCCACGGCACCACCCGCCCGTGGCAGGCAGAGGAAGAGGCCACGCACCGCGCCATCATGCTCGCCAACCTCACCGGAGCACCGCTGTACGTGGTGCATGTGAGTGCGAAGCAGGCCGTGGAGCAGATCGCCACGGCCCGCGATCGCGGCCAGAACGTGTTCGGCGAGACCTGCCCGCAGTACCTGTACCTCTCGCTCGAGGAGCAGCTCGGCGCGTCGAGCGAAGAGTGGGGCAGCTTCGAGGGGGCGAAGTGGGTCTGTTCCACCCCGCTGCGGTCACGCGAGGAGGGTCACCAGCACCACATGTGGCAATCCCTGCGCACCAACGACATCCAGATGGTCTCCACCGACCACTGCCCCTTCTGCATGAAGGGGCAAAAGGACATGGGCCTGAACGACTTCTCGAAGATCCCGAACGGCATCGGCTCGGTTGAACACCGCATGGACCTGCTCTACCAGGGTGTCGTCGACAAGCAGATCTCGCTCGAGCGCTGGGTCGAAGTGACCTCGACGACGCCGGCCCGCATGTTCGGCATGTACGGCAGGAAGGGCGTCATCCAGCCGGGCGCGGACGGGGATGTCGTGATCTACGACCCGAACGGCCACACCTCGATCGGCATCGCAGAGGGGCGATCGCACCACATGAACATGGATTACAGCGCCTGGGAGGGCTTCGAGATCGACGGTCACGTCGACACCGTGATCTCCCGCGGGAAGGTGATCGTGGACGACAACCAGTACCTCGGCACGAAGGGCGACGGCAAGTATGTCAAGCGCGGTCTCTCGCAGTACCTGATCTGACCCGTTGCTGGTCGAGTAGCGAGCGCCAGCGAGCGTGTCGAGACCGGGTAAGAGGTCTCGACACGGCCGCAGGCGGCCTACTCGACCAGCAGAGGCGGCCCACTCGACCAGCGGCATTGACAGAAAGAGCCACATGGAATTCGGAGCAGTACTCCAGACCAACCCCCCGGCCTCGCGCACGGTATATCTCGCCAAGCTCGCCGAGCAGCACGGGTTCGACTACGCCTGGACCTTCGACTCCCACCTGCTCTGGCAGGAGCCCTACGTGATCTACAGCCAGATCCTCGCGGAGACGCACCGGATCAAGGTCGGCCCGATGGTCACCAACCCGGCCACGCGCGACTGGACCGTCACGGCATCCATCTACGCCACCCTCAACGAGATGTATGGAAACCGCACCATCTGCGGCATCGGTCGCGGGGACTCCGCGGTGCGCGTGACCAACGGCGCGCCGACCACCCTCAAGACCCTGCGGGAATCGATCCACGTCATCCGCGAACTCGCGAACTCCCGCTCGGTGGAATACAACGGCGCTCAACTGCGGTTCCCCTGGAGCGTCGGCAGCGAACTCGAGGTCTGGGTCGCGGCCTACGGCCCGCTCGCCCTCAAGCTGACCGGCGAGGTCGGCGACGGGTTCATCCTGCAGATGGCGGACCTGGATGTCGCGGAGTGGATGATCGCGACGGTGCGGGCCGCCGCAGAGAACGTGGGCCGCGATCCACTGTCGATCAAGTTCTGCGTTGCCGCGCCGATGTACATCGGCGAGGACTGGGATCACATGCGCAACCAGAACCGGTGGTTCGGCGGCATGGTGGGCAACCACGTGGCCGATATCGTGGCGAAGTACGGCGAGGGCTCTGCGGTGCCGAAGGCTCTCACCGACTACATCAAGGGCCGCGAGGGCTACGACTACAACGAGCACGGCCGGGCGGGCAACTCGCACGCCGAGTTCGTGCCCGACGAGATCGTCGACCGGTTCTGCCTGCTGGGCAGTGCCGACCAGCACATCGAGAAACTCAAGGCGCTCAGGGAGCTCGGGGTCGACCAGTTCGCCGGGTACCTGCAGCACGACAACAAAGAGGAAACCCTCCGGGTCTACGGCGAGACCGTGATCCCCGCACTGCGCGACCAGATCACGGCGAAGGTATGACCCGCACCCGCGGCATCCTGCTCGGCGTGGTGGGTGTCGTGCTGCTCGGCGTGCTGTGGGAGGCCTACAAGGCCCTCGGTCCGGCAAACGGGTTCGTGATCAACGGACTCACCGTCCTGCCGCGCACGAATGACCTCGCGATGCCACACCTCGTGACCATGTTCACTCGCCTGTTCGAGCCGGTCACTTCGGCACCCGGCTCGCCCGCACTCTGGAGCGCCGTGGTGCAGGCGGCCGGCTTCAGCCTCGGCATCGCCGCGGTCGGTTGGATCATCGGGGTGGTCGTCGGCATGCTTCTCGCTGTGCTCATGCAGCGCTTCCGCACCGCAGAGTCCGCGTTGCTTCCCTGGGTGGTGCTGAGCCAGACCGTTCCCCTGATCGCGCTCGCGCCCCTCGTCGCGGGAATCGGCGCACAGCTGAGGTTCGGCGAGGCCCGCTGGCAGGACTGGATGTCCGTGGCACTGATCGCCTCGTACCTCGCCTTCTTCCCCGTGTCAGTGGGTGCGCTCCGCGGCCTCGAATCGCCGGACAGGGCGCACGTGGAACTGATGCGCACCTATGCGGTCGGATGGTGGAAGACGCTCATCACATTGCGGATCCCCGCGAGCATCCCCTATCTGCTCCCGGCCCTGCGGCTCGCCGCCGCCAATGCGGTGATCGGCACCGTTGTCGCGGAGGTCTCGATCGGCCTCCGCGGCGGGGTCGGACGAATGATGATCGAATACGCGTCGGCTTCGAGCGGCGACCCGGGCAAGCCCTGGGCACCGATCTTCGGTGCGGTGGTGATCGGTCTGATCGCCGCGGGTCTCGTGGCCGCCATTGGGCTCGGTCTTCGTAAATATCGTCAGGGAGAGGTCCCAGCATGAGCAACGCAGTCACGGTGAACGCGGCGTCCAAGATCTTTCCGCTCGCTCGCGGCAAATCGGTCGTCGCCCTCGAGGAGATCGACCTCGCGGTGGCACCCGGGGAGTTCGTCTCTCTCATCGGACCGAGCGGATGCGGCAAATCGACGCTGCTTCGCCTGATCGCCGACCTCGACCAGCCGACGAGCGGCAGCATCGAGGTCTTCGGCAAGACGGCGCGGCAGGCTCGCATCGACCAGGACTACGGCATCGCCTTCCAGCAGGCCGGACTCCTGCCGTGGCGATCCGTCACGGGCAATATCGAGCTGCCCCTCGAGCTGCACGGGGTCGGCAAGACCGCGAGACGGGCACGGGCCGCCGAACTGCTCGCTCTCGTCGGGCTGTCCGACTTCGCTGATCGCTACCCGGACCAGCTCTCCGGCGGAATGCAGCAGCGCGTCGCCATCGCCCGCTCGCTGGCCGAGAGTCCAGAGCTGCTGCTCATGGATGAGCCTTTCGGTGCCCTCGATGAGATGACCCGCGAGCGGATGCAGGACGAGCTCGTGCGCCTGTGCGCCGAGACCGGCGCCGCGGTGGTGTTCGTGACGCACTCGATCCCCGAGGCGGTGTTCCTCTCCGACCGCGTCGTGGTGATATCTCCCCGGCCCGGCCGCATCCGCGAGATCGTGCCGGTCGGGCTCGGCAGCGCGGGCAATCGCGAGGAGGGCTTGCGCGAGGCTTCCGGATTCTTCGCCGCGGTGAGTGCGGTGCGCGAGGCGCTGCACGGCGCGCCCACCGCCGAGGTCCGCGGAGGAGAAACGCGATGAGGGAGACCACCGCGGGGCGCGCTCGGATGATCATGGCACCGGTCATCCTCGGAGTCGTCGTGATCGTGCTCTGGCAGCTTGTCGTCGTCGGATTCGCGATAAAGCCCTACGTCTTGCCGAGCCCTTTGTCGATCTGGGACCAGTTCACACGCGCGTTCGGAACGATCTGGTCTGGCACAAAGGTCACCGGTTTCAATGCTCTGGTCGGTCTGTTGCTCGGTGCAGTGCTCGGCATACTCTTCGCTGTCTTCTCCGCACTCCTTCGAGTGTTCGATGAACTGTCGCTTCCCGTGGTTCTCGCTCTCGCAGTCGTGCCGATCGTTGCCCTCGCCCCGGTGCTGTACACCATGTTCGGAGCCGGAGAAGAGACCGCCCGCCAGTTGGTCGCGGCGCTCGCCGTCTTCATCCCGGTGTATGTCAACACTCTGCGAGGGCTCCGCCAGGTGAGACCGGTGCACCGCGATCTGATGCGCGCCTACGCCGCGAGCGCATGGCAGGCGACTCGCACGGTAACGCTACCTGGCGCGACACCGTTCCTCTTCACCGGATTGCGGATCGCCTCGTCCCTTGCCGTAATCTCCGCACTCATTGCGGAGTACTTCGGCGGCCCGGTTGACGGACTGGGCCGATCGATCACCTCGGCAGCCTCGTACAGTAACTATCCCCTCGCCTATGCCTTCGTGCTCGGCTCTATCGTGCTCGGACTCGTGTTCTATCTGCTCACCCTCGCCCTCGAGAAGTTCGCAACCCGGCATTCTCCCCCCTGATGTTCGGCGGCCTCGGCCGCCAGCTCAATCACCACCCCACAGTGACCCCCAAGGAGGAAGTAACAGTGAAGCACAGCAGAAGGATTATTCTCGGAGTCATCAGCGTCGCAGCAGCGAGCACATTGGCCTTGAGCGGATGCAGCAGCACCCCCAAGGCCGCAAGCAAAGCCGGCGAGCTCACTCCGGTCACGTTGCAACTGCAGTGGGTGGCCGACGCGCAGTTCGCCGGGTACTACGCCGCCCTGGCCCAGGGCTATTACAAAGACGAGGGCCTCGATGTGACGATCAAGGAGTCGGGCACCGACACAGTGCCCATCAAGACAGTCGCTGCAGGGGAGGCCGACTACGCGATCTCCTGGGTTCCGAAGGTGCTCGGCTCGATCGAGCAGGGTGTCAACGTCACCGATGTCGCCCAGATCTTCGAGCGCAGCGGCACGACGCAGATCTCCTTCAAGGACAAGGGCATCACGAAGCCGGCCGACCTCAAGGGCAAGAAGGTGGGCAGCTGGGGCTACGGCAACGAGTGGGAACTCTTCGCCGGCATGCAGAAAGCCGGCATCAACACGGCCTCGGGCATCAGCCTCGTGCAACAGGCCTTCGACATGAAGGGGTTTCTCGCCGGTGACATCGACGCGGCCCAGGCGATGACCTACAACGAGTACGCCCAGGTGCTCGAGACAGTCAATCCCGCCACCGGAAAGCTCTACACGCCCGACGATCTCAATGTGATCAACTGGAACGACGCCGGTACGGCGATGCTGCAGGACGCGATCTGGGCGGATGCCGGCAAGCTGGCCGACGACAAGGCGTACCAGTCCGAGACCGTCAAGTTCATCAAGGCCTCGATCAAGGGCTGGATCTATGCCCGCGACAACGCACAGAAAGCGGCGGACATCGTGACGGCCGCGGGATCCACCCTCGGCACCAGCCACCAGCTCTGGATGACCAACGAAGTCAACAAGCTGATCTGGCCGTCGAAGGACGGCGGAATCGGCACCATCGACACGAAGTCGTGGGACACCACCGTGAAGATCGCCAAGGGCACCAAGAACGACACCGGCTCGACGATCATCACGGCCACACCGCCGAAGACCGCCTACTCCAACACCTACGTGAAGAAGGCGCTTGCGGAGCTGAAGACCGAGGGCGTCGACACGACCGGAAGCAGCTTCACCCCACTCACCGTCACTCTCAAAGAGGGCGGCAAGTAGTATCTGATCCACCGGGTGCGGGGGCCGTTTCCGCGGCTCCCGCACCACCGAAAGAAGGCACCGAATGACCACTCTCGACCCCACCATCCCCGACGCGGGCACCTTCGATCCGTCCGACGGCGCCGTCGCCTACGACCTCGACCGCTCGCACGTCTTCCATTCCTGGTCTGCACAGGGTGCGCTGAAGCCCTTTGTGATGGCCGGGGGACTCGCGTCCACCATCTGGGACTACGACGGCAACCACTACCTCGACTTCTCGAGCCAGCTCGTGAACATGAACATCGGCCACCAGCACCCCAGGGTGATCGATGCCATCAAGGCGCAGGCCGATCTCCTCACGATGGTCGCGCCGGCACACGCGAATCTCGCCAGAGGGCAGGCCGCCAAGCGCATCCTCGCCAAGGCGGGTCGCCCCTTCGGCAAGGTCTTCTTCACCAACGGCGGTGCGGATGCCAATGAGAATGCCATGCGCATGGCGCGGCTGGTCACCGGGCGAGACAAGATCCTCTCCCAATACCGCTCCTATCACGGCAACACCGGAGCGGCCGTCGTCGCCACCGGCGACTGGCGCCGCGTGCCCAACGAGTTCGCCAGAGGGCACGTGCACTTCTTCGGGCCGTTCCTCTACCGCTCGGAGTTCTGGGCCGGTTCGCCAGAGGAGGAATGCGCCCGCGCGCTGCACCACCTCGAGCGGGTCATCCAGTCGGAGGGCCAGGCGTCGATCGCCGCGATCCTCATCGAGGGGGTTCCCGGTACCGCTGGCGTGCTCGTGCCGCCGCCCGGATACCTGGCGGGCGTGCGCGATCTCGCCGACAAGTACGGCATCCTCCTGATCATGGACGAGGTGATGTCCGGATTCGGGCGCACGGGAGAATGGTTCGCCTGGCAGGGATTCGCGGCCGAAGAAGGGGACTGGACCCCCGATCTCATCACCTTCGCCAAGGGAGTCAACTCCGGCTACGTGCCGGCCGGCGGAGTGGTCATGTCCGAATCGATCGCCAACGCCTTCGAGACCCAGGTCTTCCCCGGAGGGCTCACCTATTCCGGGCATCCGCTCGCCATGGCGTCTATCGTCGCGGCGCTCGATGTCATGGAGGACGAGGGCATCGTCGACAACGCCCGTGTCATCGGCACCGACCACCTCGCACCCGGCCTCGCGGAGCTGAAGGCGAAGCATCCGATGATCGGGGAGGTGCGGGGACTCGGCGTGTTCTGGGCGCTCGACCTCGTCGACGACCCGGAGACCCGAGACCCGGTCTCCGGCGCGGTCATCGCGCAGGTGAAGACCGAGTTGATGTCGCGGGGACTGTTCCCCTTCTCGGCCGACAACCGCATCCACGTGGTGCCGCCGTGCGTGGTCACCCCGGACGAGGTCGCCCAAGCCCTGGTGATCTACGACGAGGCCTTCACGGCGGTGGAGTCGGACTGATAGCTGTGGGAACACCGAGAGTGGCGGAAGGGGCGGGTTAGATAGCTTAGTTTCTTAACTATGACGAGTCTCGCCGCGGGAGCCGACGCCGACCTGGTGATTCTCGGGGCCGGTTGCGCGGGACTCTCCCTTGCTGCGCGACTCGCCCGCTCTCAGCATCGCCTCTCGGTGCACATCATCGAGCCGCGCACGGAGTACGAGGACGACCGCAGCTGGTGCTTCTGGCGACCGGAACGGCACGACCTGTCCGACCTGGTCTCCCACAGCTGGGACGGCTGGAGGTTCTCCGGGGCTACCGGCCCGGCCGTGCACCACCGCGTCGAGGGCTTGCGCTACCAGTACGTGCGTGGCAGCGATTTCTACACGCGCGCAAGAGAGCGGATCGACGCCTCCTCCGACATCACTCTGCATTCGGGGGTGCACGCGACCGGGCTCGTCTCTCTCGGGGAGGGGCCCGGCGCGATCGTCCGGGTGGAGACGGATCGCGGCAGCATCCGCGCCCGGCACGTGGTCGACACGCGTCCGCGGGTGATGCCGGCGCGGCTCTACCAGAGCTTCGCCGGTGTCGAGATCGAGAGCGAGCATCGGCTGCCCTTCGATCCCGCGGAGGTCGGACTGATGGATGCGATGGCCACCGACGCGGGCGGCATGCACTTTCGCTACACCCTGCCACTCGGCCGCACCCGAGCCCTCGTGGAGTGGACTCGCTTCAGCGCGACACCCGTGCCGTCGGGCATCCTGTCGGCGGAGCTGGATGCCGAGCTCGCGCGTCTCGGGCTGGCCAGCGCTCGCGTGATCCGACGGGAGGGCGGCGTGCTTCCGATGGGAACGCCCGGCGATCTGCCCGATGCGCCGGCCGGCGTCGTGGTCGCCGGCAACTCGGGTGGGGCGTTGCGGGCGGCATCCGGCTACGGGTTTTTGCGCATCCAGAAATGGGCACAGGCGTGCGCGTACCGGATGCAGCGCGGGGAGCCGCCCGTTGGGCATCCGTCCGAACCGTGGCTGAGGCGTTCGATGGATCGCATCTTCCTCCAGGCCGTGCGCGCCGACCTCGAACGCACCCCGGACTACTTCCTCGCCCTCGCCCGCGGGGTGCCGCCCGCCGGACTCGTGCGGTTCTTGAGCGACGCCGCCCTCCTGCCCGACTACGCCAGGCTCATCGCGAGCCTGCCTACAGTGCCGTTCCTGCGGCAGCTGGCCCCGACGGCGGTTCCTCCGGTGCGGGACCTGGTGCGCGCGTGAGCGGCGTGGCGCCGGCGGTCTCGAGGCGGCCGTCGCTGGAGACTGCGCTGTTCTCGGTGCTCGCCATCGTGGCGGTGATCGTCATCGCATCACGGATGCCCGCCCCGCCGCTTGCGGTGCAGGCCGCGGTGCTCGGTGTGCTCGTCGCCACGCTCGGACTTCCCCACGGCGCCCTCGATCCGCTCATCGCCCGCCGGGCCGGGCTCTGGCGTACGCCGCTCGGGCTTGCCGGTTTCAACCTCGGTTACTTCGCGATCGTGCTGCTGGTGGTGGGCGTCTGGCTGCTCGCGCCCGCCGTGAGCCTCGTCGGATTCCTCGTGGTGTCGGGCATCCACTTCGGTGCCGATTGGAATGCCGGACGCAGTGTCGTGCTGCGCTCCCTCACCGGTATCGGCCTGCTCACCCTGCCGGCCTTCGCCCACCACGACGAGGTAGCGGGGATCTATCGCACCCTCGCGGGTTCCGGAGGGGTGGTCGTGGCCGATGTGCAGGCCGCCCTCGGCCCGGTGGCCGTCACCGCGATGCTGCTCGGGGCGGCACTGGCCGTGCGTCGGCGACCCACCGAGTCGCTCGAGATCCTGCTCGCCGCAGCCCTGGCGCTCGTTGCGCCACCCCTCGTGTTCTTCGCCCTGTACTTCTGCGCGCTGCACAGCGCACGGCACCTCCGCCACGGGTTCGCCGAGGAGCGCGGCGGTGGGCGACTGACGGTGCTCATCACGGTGGTCTATACCGTCGTGCCGATCGTGGCGGTCGGCATCCTGACGGTGGTATTCGCACCACAGCTCGCCCCGGGCGGGCCGCTTGCGGAGGGCTGGATCCTCCGGCTCGTCTTCATCGGGCTCGCCGCCCTCACTGTGCCGCACATGCTGGTGATCGCCGTGGGGGAGTGGCGGGGCCGACGGTTCGCGCAGAGCACAGCGAAGCATCACGGCTCGAGGCGGCCGCTCGCGTAAACTCGACTGGTGCCTCACGTGATCAAGACCCCCTATACCGTCGACGTCTACGACCTCATGCACCGCCCCGGCGAGATGCGCGAGCGATCGATCGACATCGTCGTGCCCGAAGGTTTCGGCAACGCGATGATCGGCGTGAAAGAGGGCAGCGAGCTCACCGTCGAGCTTCGGATGGAGTCCCTTCACGACGGCATCCTCGTGAGCGCCGACATCGAAGGCACGGCCGCGGGGGAGTGCGGTCGGTGCCTGATTGACATCGAACAGGCCGTCCAGGTCGAAATTCAGGAGCTTTTCGCGTATTCTTCAGACGAAGCTTTTGAATACGAGGTTCACGAGGACACCATCGATCTCGAACCCGTAGTCAGGGATGCGGTGGTGTTGTCACTCCCGTTCCAGCCGGTCTGTCAAGAAGATTGCCTCGGCCTGTGCCCGCAGTGTGGGGTACGGCTCCTCGACAACCCGGGCCACAAACACGAGAACGCCATCGATCCACGGTGGGCGGCTCTCGAGAACCTGGCCGGTTTCGACGGAAGTACAGACTCCACCACCACCACGAATGTGACCGACGCTGCCAGCAGCGCGGAGTAGAGAAAAGAGAAACTCATGGCCGTACCGAAGCGCAAGATGTCCCGCGCCAGCACCCGCGCGCGCCGCGCCCAGTGGAAGGCGACCCCGCCCACCCTGGTGAAGACCGTCGAGGGCGGCAAGGTCACCTACAGCCTGCCGCACCGCGCGAAGGTCGTGGAGGACTCCACCGGAGCCCCCCTGTACATGGAGTACAAGGGCCGTAAGGTCGCGGACGTTTAGTCCCGGTTATCGTCACCGATCCATTGGTCATTCCGATGCCGGGGACTGAAGCGAGTCGAGGCGAACTCGAGACGTTTCTCGCGGTCGACGTGAGCTCGGAGCTACTCGAACTCGCGTTGACCCATCGGTCCTATGCCTACGAGAATGGTGGCCTCGCGCACAACGAGCGCCTCGAGTTTCTCGGCGACTCGATTTTGGGCCAGGCCGTCACCGTGATGCTCTACCGGGACAATCCCTCCCTCGACGAGGGAGAGCTCGCCAAACGGCGAAGCAGTCTGGTGAGTTCCGTCGCGCTCGCCGAGGTGGCCCGTGCCATCGGTCTCGGCCGCCACATCCGGCTCGGACGCGGCGAAGAACTCACCGGCGGTCGTGACAAGTCGTCCATTCTCGCCGATACCGTCGAAGCCGTGATCGGCGCGACGTACCTCGATGCCGGCGGAGAGGCCGCCACCGAACTCGTGCTGCGCCTCGTCGCCCCGCTGATGCTCGATCCCGATCGCTTCGGTGCCGCGATGGACCCGAAGACGAGCCTCCAGGAGCTCTCCGCCCGAACGGGCCGTGGACTGCCGCACTATGCCGTGACGGACACCGGACCCGACCACTCCAAGCGCTTCCACGCCACGGTGTCGCTCGAGGGTGCGGACATCGCCAAGGGCGACGGCACGAGCAAGAAGCAGGCAGAGATGGCGGCTGCCCTCGAGGCCTGGACCATCCTTTCCGCATCCATTCCCGCGCAGCGCTGAGGGTGCCGGAACTCCCCGAGGTCGAGGTGGTGCGGGCCGGTCTGGAACCGGCTGTCACCGCTGCGACCATCGACGCGGTCACCGTCTTCGAGGAACGGTCGTTGCGCCGCCACGACGGTCCGAGTGAGGATTTCGTCGAGAGGCTCGTGGGGCGCAGCATCCTCGCCGCCGTCCGTCGCGGCAAGTTCCTCTGGCTGCCTCTGTCTGCCCCGACGCCCAAAACGCAGGAGATTCGCCACGAAATGGGCAGATCGGCGGCAGTAGGCGCCATCGGTGGCACATCTCCTGCGTTTTCGGAACCGGCGGAGGCCCTCGTGGTGCATCTCGGCATGAGCGGCCAGGTGCTGCTTCGCGATGTCGGTCGGGCGGATGACGCGCTCCTGCGCATCCGGTTGGACATCTCCTCCGCCCACGACGGACCCCTGCGTGTGGACTTCGTCGACCAACGCATCTTCGGATCCATGGCGATCGACGGACTGCTGCCCACCCCCGACGGCCATGCCGCGGGATTCGGCTCGGATGCGGCTCTCATCCCCGGCCAGGTGGCGCATATCGCGAGGGATCCGCTGGATCCGGCCTTCAGCGACCGGCGCTTCTTCGATGCGCTGGCAGCGCGTCGCACCGGCATCAAAAGGGCACTGCTCGACCAGGGCCTCATCAGCGGCATCGGCAACATCTACGCGGATGAGGCCCTGTGGGCGGCCCGCATCCACTACGACCAGCCCACGGCGACGCTCTCCCGAGCGCGGGCTCGCACGCTGCTCGCGGAGGTGCGGCTGGTGCTCCGACGCGCGCTCGCGGAGGGCGGCACGAGCTTCGACGCACAATACGTGAACGTGAACGGGGCATCCGGCTACTTCTCTCACTCGCTCAACGCCTACGGTCAGCAGGGCAAGGGCTGCCCACGGTGCGGCCGGTCGATCGTCCGCGAGTCGTTCATGAACCGCGGCTCGCACTTCTGCCCGTTCTGCCAGAAGATCCGCCCGGCCTCCACTACTGCGGCATAACTCCTGCAACTCCTGCCTGCGACCGGGTCGGCCCCCGCGAATCCGGCCGCCAACGGGTGGCGTCCGGCAGAGTGCAGGAGTTATGCCGGAAGGGGCAGGGGTGCGGAGGGCTCAGGCCGCGGGCAGCGAGACGGCGAAGACCGCGCCGCCGCCGGGCGCATTGCCCGCCGCGATGCTCCCGCCGAGACGTGCGACCAGCCGGGCGGCGATCGACAGGCCGAGCCCGGTGCCGACGGCTCGGATGTCGCGGTACCGCGCCTGCAGGGCCCCGCGTTCGAAGGCAACGGCCAGGTCCTCCGGTGAGAGGCCCGGCCCCCCATCACGGACCTCGATGACCACTCCCGTGCCGAAGGCGCGCGCGGCGATGGACACCGTCGATCCCGCGGGGGAGACACGCAGGGCATTCTCCACCAGCCCGTCGATCAGCTGGCGCACCCGTTGGGCATCGGTCTCCATGGCGAGCCCGGGCGCACCCGGTATCGCCTTGACGGTGACGTCGAGAGTTGCGGCCCGTCCGCGCCAGGCGTCGGCGGTCTGCTCGAGAATGAGCGCGACATCCACTCGCTGGCGGATGACCGCGAAATCGTCGGCCTCGAGTCGGGCCAGCTCGAGCAGGTCGGCGACGAAACGGTCCAGTCGCTCGGTCTCGGTGACCAGAGTGGCACCGACGCCGGCGATGTCGCCCTCGCGGATGAGTCCGTCCACCATCGCCTCTCCATAGCCGCGCACGGCGGTGAGGGGAGTGCGCAGTTCATGTGAGATCGAGAGGAGGAACTCGCGCTGGCGGCCCTCGCTCGTGCTGAGAGCTCGATCGAGGGTCGCGAGCGCTTCGGCGACCGCCGCTACTTCGGTGGGCTGGTGCGCCTCCATGACGAGACCGCGTTCGCCGGCCGCCATCCGTCTCGCCGTCTCGACGGTCGCGACGAGCGGACGGGTGAGCCAGCGCGCGAGGAGAGTGCCGGCGACGATCGCCACCAGAACCCCGATCGCCAGAGCAAGGAAGACCCGCCGCACGGTTCCGGCCGTGGCGGTCTCGAGATTGCCGAGCGAACGGACCAACACGATCGCGCTCCCGGAAGCCGTCGGGCGGCCCTCCACGAGCATGGTCTTGCCCTTGCGGCCCTCCGTCTGTGAGACCGGGTCGCCCGCGAGAAGGGTCGTCACATCGGCGGCCGACACGAAGGCAGCACCCGGCCCGGACACCCGCCCGTCCGGGCCGACGACAGCGACCCGGGTGTCGCCGAGCGCGAGGCGCACCCGCTCCCGGAGAGACGCGAGATTGGTGGCGGCGGGCAGCTGGCTCAAGAGCAGTGCCTGCGCGGCGAGCTGAGCGCGGCCTTCGGCGATCGTCGACTGGCGCACCAACTGCGCCGAGACCAGACCGGTGATGAGCACGGCGAGCACGGCGACACTGACCGTGACGAGCGTGATCCGACCGCGGAGCGAATGGAACCAGGCGTTCACTCCGCCACCGAATAACCCACCCCACGCGAGGTGCGGATGGGGCTGTCGGCCCCGAGCTTCGCCCGCAGCTGGGCGATGTGCACGTCGACGGTACGTCCGAGCCCGTAGTCCGCGTGGCCCCACACGCTCGACAGCAACTGCTCCCGGGTGAAGACCTGCCCCGGCGAGCTCATCAGCTTGGCGAGCAGGTCGAATTCGGTGCTGGTGAGTTCGACCGGGCGACCGGATGCCTCCACCCGGCGGCGCGCCGCATCCAGAGTCACCGCGCCGGCGGCCATCGGGGCGGCAAGGGGTGTTCCCGCGTGGCGACGCAGGATGGTGCGGATGCGCGCCACGAGTTCACGCGGGGAGAAGGGCTTGGTGAGGTAGTCGTCGGCGCCGAGCTCGAGCCCGAGGATGCGATCGACCTCGTCATCGCGGGCCGTGACGAAGATGACGGGCGTCCAGTCATCCGCGGCGCGCATCCGTCGGCAGATCTCGATGCCGTCGAGGCCCGGCAGTCCGACGTCGAGCACGACGGCGACGGGGTGCAGCCGACGGATGCTGGCGAGACCGGCGATCCCGTCACCCTCGACATGCACGCCGAATCCCGCTTCTCCGAGGTAGAGCCGTTGAAGGTCGGCGATCGCGCGCTCGTCTTCGACGACCACGATGAGACCCTTCGACTCCATGGCACCATTCTGGTGGCACCGAGGATGCCCGGCCGCGCATTCGCGCCGGTCTTACGTTGCCCGAACATTCGCCGAACCCCCGCCAGACACCGGGCGAGCATCATGGATCAGGGCCGCAGAACGGCGGCCCCCACGGGAGGACAGTCATGAAGAACACGAAGACCGCCGCACGCTGGGCCAGGGGTGTCGCTGTCAGCGCCGGGCTCGCCCTCGCGCTCGGCACCGGCGGGCTCGCCGCGAATGCGGCAACGGCCCCGACGCCAGTCAGCACCAGCGCGGCGAGCTGCTCCTTCGGCGAGCATCTCATCTCGGCCTGGAGGGCCGTTCCGAGCGAGTTGCGCAGCGACCTGAAGGCGGCACGGGCGCTGAAGCCCGGCGCCGACCGTCGCGACGCACTGAAGAAGATCAGGGCCAAGGCCATCGACGGCGGGTACGGCGCCGCCGTCGAAGCCCGGGCCGAGTGGCGGAAGGATCACCGCGGCGACAAACTCCGCCCGTTGCCGGCGACCCTGAAGGCCGATCTCAAGACTCTTCACGCGACCCCGAAGCAGGCAAAGGGCGCCGAGAGGCAGAAGATCGCCGACACCGCCGTCGCCGGGGGCTACGGAGCCACCATCGAATCCTTTGCCAAGGCGGTGCAATCCAGTCCGGCGTGGAAGGACTGCACCCCGTCGGGCAGCTGACCGTCACGGGCCAGGGAGCACCTTCTTCCAGGCGCCCTCGTAGCCCATCGGGATAAAGCCGACGGCTTCGTTCACATCGAGCATGTGACGGTTCTCCTCGGCATTGAAGGTGATGATCGACGGATGCCCGGGGGCCGCCGCCTGCAGGTGGCGGATGTTCGCCGCCTTCAGCAGCATCCCGAGCCGATGTCCGCGGTGTTCCCTCAGCACGATCGTGTCGTTCTGCGACACCGCACGATCGACCTCGGCGGGCGCCCCGAGTTCGGTGAGGCCCACCAGCCGCCCGCTCGGCACGTGCTCGACCACGGAGACGAGGAATGTCTTCGGGCCGGCTTCGGCGCGATCCTCGTAGTCGATCGGGCGCTGGCGGGTCCAGACATCCTCCGGCTCCTCGAGGCCCGCGGATGGCGCATCCGTGCTCATGCGCGTGAAGAGCAGCGCCATGTCGTTGAGCCAGCGCTCCGGCGTGCGACCTGTCCACTGGTGAATGCGGTAGTCGGCGCCCGCCCTCTGCTGCGACCTTTCGACGAGCGCGTCGATGGCGGCGGCCGGCACGGGAAGAGCAAGCCGGCTGGCGCGCTCGACCTGCTCGAGCCGGAAGCCGCGGCCGAGAAGCATCCTCACCTCGCTGTTGTCGGCGGGCACGGATCCGAAGCCGGTGGGCGACGCGAGCCGGTCTCCCTCGGCCGCCTTCGACACGGTGTACACCACCAGCCGGCTGCGGCGCTCGGCGGCGGCGATCTCCTCCAGGCGATCGCTGAGGGCGGTGCCGATGCCCCGATGCCGGAACTGCGGATGCACCTGCACCGAGATCCACGCCATGTCACCCTCCGCCGAGGGCCGGGTCTCGAAGATCGCGCGCGCGACGATGCGTCCGTCCACCCGCGCCGCGAAGAGCTGCTTCGGCTCATACTCCTGGTCGAGCCAGACGGGCAGCAGCTCCGCCGGCGTCACGGCGAGCTCTTCGGTGCCGAAACCGTCGACCTCGCAGGCATTGCGCACCTCGGCGGTCGCGACGAAGTCGAGGGCGTCCGGATGCTCGAGATGAGGCGGGATGACGACCCGCTCGATCGTGAAGTCGGTCACGGTGGTGGCCCCTCTACTGCCGTCAGGGGTGGGACAGCCGACCAGAGTACCTCCGGGCTGGGTGCCGCGACCTCGATCGATACCGAAGCGTTAGGAGAGCAGCCAGCCGTTGTCGGCGGCGATCCGCACGGCCTCGCTTCCGTTACGCGCCCCGGTTTTGCCGATGGCCGAGGAGAGGTGGTTGCGAACGGTGCCCTCCGAGAGGTGCAACTGCTTCGCGACATCCCCGATGCTCCCCTCGGATCGCAGCGCGAGCAGCACGTCCGTCTCTCGCGCGCTGAGCGGGGATCCGCCGGAGATGAGCGACTCGGTGGCCAGGGTGGGATCCACCACCCTCAACCCGGCGTGCACGCGGCGCACGGCATCCGCGAGCTGGTGCGAGGGGGTGTCCTTCACGACGAAACCGGATGCTCCGGACTCGAGCGCGCGCCGGAGGTAGCCCGGCCGACCGAAGGTCGTGACGATGAGCGATCTGCAGTCGAGGCCGGAGTCCCGCAGCTGCCGGGCGACCGCGAGACCGTCGAGGCCCGGCATCTCCACATCGAGCATGGCGACGGATGCCCCGGTGCCGGTCACCAGCTCGAGGACCTCGTCGCCGCGACCCGTCTGCCCGACGACCTCGAGGTCCGGTTCCAGTGACAGCAGGGAAGCAAGGGCGCCACGCACCAGGGCCTGGTCGTCGGCGATCACGATGCGGATCGCCTCACTCACGCGGCACCGCGCACCACGAGTTCGAATCCACCCTGGCGGCTCTGCCCCACCAGCAGTTCTGCCGCCGCAGCGGCGCTGCGCTCGCGGAGGCCGCGCAGGCCGTTTCCGGTGACCGGGGCATCCGTGAGCATCGCGCCCGGACCGCGCCCGTCGTCCGCCACGGTGAGGGAGCGGTGGTCGATGGTCACCCAGCATGCCGTCGCCCCCGAATGGCGGATCACGTTGGTGACCCCCTCGCGCAAGACCCAGGCGAACACTCCCTGCTGCCGGGGGTCGATCGCCGGCACCGACTCCGGCAGGTGGGACTGGATGCCGGCGGCCGCGAGTGCAGTCTTCGCCGCGACCAGTTCCGCATCCACCGTTGTCTCCCGGTAGTTGGAGACCGCGAGGCGCAGGTCGGCCAGGGCGCTCCGGGTGAGGCGTTCGATGTCCGCGATCTCGAGCTCTGCCTTCTCCGGATCGATGGTGACCAGCCGGCGAGCCAACTCCGACTTCATCGTGACCACGGTGAGGCTGTGGCCGAGCACGTCGTGGAGGTCACGGCTGAATCGCGCGCGCTCCTCCACGACGGCCAGCCGGGCGATCTCCTCGTTGGCCCCCCGCAGTGTGACGTTGGTGCGGGAGATCAGTCCGAGCCCGATGAATGTCGCCGCGCCCACCGCGGTCACCATCGGGGCGAAGGCCAGTCCAAGGGTGAACCCCACCGAAGCCCCGATCGCCCCCTGCACCAGGATCACGAGCACCGAGAATCCGATCGCGAGCCGAAGCGGCAGGTTGATGAAGGCCACGAGCGAGACCACGAGCAGCCACATCCAGATCGCGACAGGACCGATCAGGGGAAAGAGCAGGAATGAGGCGGCCCAGTACGCGGCGACGGCGATCAGCCGGGTGCGGACGCTCTCGACCCAGAGGATCGGGCCGAGCAGCATGAACGCGGCGTAGAGCACTGCGAGAAGCAGGAGGCCGAGCACCTTCGAGACGACCGGGCCGTCGAGGATGAGCACGTCGAAGACGAGGATGACCTGCCAGATCAGGCCGGATCCGGCCCCGATGTACCAGGAGCGGGCACCGTGAGCGCGGAGTCGCTCGCGCACGGGCATCCATGGTTCCTTCACTGCAGTCTCTGTCGACACGGTGTTCACCCTATTGCGAGCGGCTCAGGCGCGGGCGGCGTCGCGGCGATAGCGCCAGGTGATGAGGGCGGCGAGTGCGACGGTCCAGGCGGCGAGGACGATGATCGGCAGCAGGGCGTTGCCCGTGCCATCCGCCCCGATCTGGCCGAGCTTGTTGAGCCAGTACGAGGGAACCGTCTGCGCGATCGAGATCACCCAGGTGGGCATCACCTCGAGCGGGATCCACAGCCCGCCGAGGATCGCCATGCCGAGGAACACCACGGTGAAGAGGGGCTGGGCGAAGGAGGGGCGGGCGAACTGGCCGAGCGCCACGGCGATGAGGGCGAAGGGAATGACACCGATCCAGATGCCCAGGATCGCGGTGAACCAGTGCAGGGCATCCATCCGCGCTCCGAGCACAATGATCGACACCGCGCAGAGGGCGATGATCGTGCCGAGCGCCACGAGCAGGGCAGCGGCGACCTTCGACACGAGGTAGCCGACCCCGGAGAGCGGCGTGATGCGCAATTGGCGGTTCCAGCCGATCGAACGCTCCGTGGTGATGGCGAAGGCCTGCGAGAGGGCGGCGAGCATTCCGCCGTAGGAGGCCATCTGCACTGTCGTGACGATGAGCCAGGGGAGGCCGGAGCGCTGCTCCTGCTGCCCTCCCGAACCGTAGAGCGAGCCGAAGATGAGCAGCATCACCAGCGGGATCACGAAGGTGAAGGCGAGTGAGCGCACATTGCGCAGCTGGCGGAGGGACTCGAGGAGGATGTAGCGAAACGGCATGGTCAGACTGCTTTCACGAGGAGCGGCTCTGCGCTGGACGGGGGAGTGGTGGAGGTGAGAGCGAGGAACGCGTCATCCATCGTGTGGGCCGAGATCTCGATGTCGCGCGCCGTCGGCACGGCGGTGAGGAGGGCCCGGAGGGTGCGATCCGAGTCGTCCGTCCTGAGCGAGAAGCGGTCGCTCCTGCGGTCGAGGGACCGGATGCCCGGCAGCCGGGGGATCGCCGCGGCCGCGGCATCCGCGTCATCACGGTCGACTTCGAACCGGATGGTCCGGCCGGAGACCACCGACTTGACCTCGGAGGGGGTCCCATCGGCGACGATCCGGCCGGCGCCCATGATCACGATGCGGTCGGCGAAGGAGTCCGCTTCGTCGAGGTAGTGGGTGGCGAAGACGACGGTGCGTCCCTCCTCGGTGAACTGTCGCATCGACAGCCAGAAATCCCTGCGGGATTCGACGTCCATGGCGGCCGTCGGCTCATCCAGGATCAGCAGTTGGGGGTCGGAGACCACCGCGACGGCGAAGCGGGCACGCTGGAGCTGACCCCCGGAGAGCTTGCTGACGCGCCGGCCGGCGAGGTCGCGGATGCCCGCCCGCTCGAGCGCCTCCTCGACGGGGAGCGGTGCGCGGTGGGCGCTGGCGACAAGGGCGACGGTCTGTGCGACAGTGAGGTCGGGAAGCAGCGCGCCGCCCTGCAGCATGGCGCCGACGCGACCGTCGACGATGGCGGCCCGGGGGTCGCCATCGAACAGTCGGGCCGTGCCGGTGGTGGGGTGGGAGAGGCCGAGGGCGAGATCGATGGTGGTGGACTTTCCCGCGCCGTTCGGCCCGAGCAGCGCAACGACCTCCCCGCGGTCGATGCGGAGGTCGACATCCACGACGGCGTGCACGGTGCCGAAGTTCTTCGAAAGGCCGGTGAGGTGAATCGCGGGAGCTGTCATAGGCCAAGCCTCCCGGTGGGCCCGCATCTCGCGCCACGACTCCTCTCATGCTCTCGCCGTGACTTTTGTCACCGGTGGCGCCTGCCATAACTCCTGCAATCTGGTGGCGGATCGACTCCCGCTCCCGAAAGGGCAAGGAACGTCGCCGCGCGCGCCCCGGATTGCAGGAGTTATACAGGGCAGCCGACCCTGAATCACGAGGCCGAAGTCCGGCAGCAGCCCGCTGGCGCCGGTTCTCGCCTCCCGCAACCCCCCTGCATAACTCCTGCTATTGGTCTCGCCGTGACCGTGACGCCCGTCGTCGTCAGGGCTGAGCCGAGTGCCACATCCGATCTGCAGGAGTTATGCGAGGGGAGGGAGCGGCCGGTCTGGTGCAGGGCACCGGTGGCGCCTGCCGGGCATGCCCTCCGCTCTCCGGTACCGTTGACCAGAAGTCGTCGAACGGAGAAGGGCAGGCCGGTGTATCTCAAGAGCCTGACTCTCAAAGGCTTCAAGTCCTTCGCCCAACCGACCACCTTCGCCTTCGAGCAGGGGGTGACCTGCGTCGTCGGGCCGAACGGCTCTGGCAAATCCAACGTCGTCGATGCCCTCGCCTGGGTGATGGGGGAGCAGGGTGCCAAGACCCTGCGCGGCGGCAAGATGGAAGACGTGATCTTCGCCGGGACTGCGACGAAGGGTCCCCTCGGTCGTGCAGAGGTCATCCTCACCATCGACAACGCGGATGGCGCGCTGCCGATCGACTACGCCGAGGTGACGATCTCGCGCACCCTGTTCCGCAACGGCGGCAGCGAGTACGCCATCAACGGTGACACCTGCCGGCTTCTCGACGTGCAGGAGTTGCTGAGCGACTCCGGCCTCGGGCGGGAGATGCACGTGATCGTGGGCCAGGGACAGCTCGACGCCGTGCTTCACGCGAGCCCGGAAGAGCGCCGGGGGTTCATCGAGGAAGCCGCGGGCATCCTCAAGCATCGTCGCCGCAAAGAGAAGACGATCCGCAAACTCGACGCCATGCAGGCGAATCTCACCCGGTTGTCGGATCTGGCCGGGGAGATCCGTCGCCAGTTGAAGCCGCTCGGGCACCAGGCCGAGATCGCCAAGGAAGCCCAGTCGATCGCGTCGATCGTGCGGGATGCGCGGGCCAGACTGCTGGCTGACGAGGTCGTCACCCTGCGCGCCGCCATCACGGCGTCGACCCGAAGCGAGAGCGAGCGCAAGACCGAGCGCATCGTGCTGCAGGAGCAGCTCGATCAGGCGAAGCTGCGCGAGCACCGCATCGAACAGTCGCAGGAGGGGGATGCGGTGGACGTCGCTCGTCGCACCGCCTTCGGGCTCGAATCGGTGCAGGAGCGGCTGCGCAACCTGTATTCCCTCGCCAACCAACGCCTCTCCCTGCTCGGCCAACAGGCGGACGGACCGGACGCGGCGCCGGGCGTCACCCGCCAGATGGTTGCCGACGCGGAAGACGAGGTCGAGCGCATCGCGGCGACGATCGTTGATGCCGAAGCGGCCTGGCAGGAGACTCGGGCGGCCACGACCGCGGCGAGAGCGAACCTCGACGGGCTCGACGAGCAGATCGCCTACCAGTCCTCCCTCGTCTCCCGCCACGACCTCGAAATCTCCAAGCTCACCGGGCAGAAGGACAGCGCCGCCTCTCGCCTCGCCGCGGTGCGCGGGGAGGTGCTTCGTCAGCAGAACGCGCTCGACGCGGCGCGCGAGCGTCGCGAGACCGCCCAGATCGCCTTCGTCGCGCTCGAGGCCGAAGCGGTGTTGACCGATACCGGTGAGACGGATCTCGACGCCGCCTACCAGAGCGCCCAGGCCGAGGTCGTGGACGCGGAGGCCGAGATCGACCGCTTGCGCGAAGCCCTGCATGGAAACGAGAGGGAGCGCGATGCCCTTGCCGCCCGTGTCAGTGCCCTGTCATCGGCGATGGACCAGAAGGACGGATCGAGCGCGCTCGTCGCAGCGCGGCTCGACGGCATCCAGGGGCTCGTCGCCGAGCACGTGCAGGTGCAGCCCGGATTCGAGGCCGCGATCGCCGCGGCCCTCGGCTCGCTCACCGATGCCGTGCTCGCCACATCGCACCGGGAAGGGGTGGCGGCACTCCGGCAGTCGGCGCAGAGCGATTTCGGCAGAGTGGAGATCGTTGTTGCCGAGAGTGGCTCTGCTCGAGCTATTGCGATGAACAAGGACTACGTTGTGACGGCCTTGAGCGTCATCACCGCACCCCCCGGCATCGGCGAGCTGCTCCACGATGTGCTCATTGCCGACGACCTCGAGTCCGCAGAGCGAGCCGTGAACCACCTTCCCGATGGCTTCAGCACGGTGATTACCAAGGCGGGAGACGTTCTCAGCCCGCAGGTACTCAAGGGCGGATCGGGCGCCAAGCGTTCCCGCCTCGAACTCGTGGCCGACCGGGATGCCGCGAAACACCGCCTCGACGAGGTCACCTCGCTCATCGACCGGGCGCGGTTCGCCCTCGCAGAGCAGCGCGGACGCCTCGAGGTCGCCAAGGAACAGTCGACTCGCGCCCTCGCGGCACTTCGCCAGTTCGATTCTCAGCTTGCGGCCCAAACCGAGAAGCTCAACCGCGTGCGAGTGCAGTTGGAGGCCGCCGCCGCCGAGGCCGAGCGGCTGGAGCGCGGGCTCGCCCTCGCCACGGACTCCGTGACGGATGCCGCCGCCGCCGCCGAACGCGCCGCCCAGGAGCTCGGGACTTTCGTCTCCCGCCCGCGCCCCATCCTCGACGTGGCCGCCCGCGAGGGCGTGCTCGCCGACCTGGATGAGGCGCGCGAGCGCGAGGTGGAGGCGCGGCTGCAGGTGGAGACCGCGCGGGAACGCGCGCGGGCCGAGCAACTGCGCGCCGTGCAGCTGAAGCGTCAGTTGGAGTCCGAGCGCGAGGCGGCCGACGAAGCCGCTCGTCGCGCGGTGATCCGTCGGCGGCAGGTCGCCTCCGCCCAGACAGTGATCGATGCCCTTCCGGCGGTGCTGGATGCCGTGGACCGGTCGGTTTCCGAGGCTCGGGTGCAGCTCGCCTCGCGGGAGTCCGAGCGCGCGGCCCAGAACGAGGAGCTTGCAGAATTGCGCCGGGGAGAGAACGCCCTGCGTGAAAGACTCACCTCGATCAGTGAGGGCGTGCATGCGCTCGAGATGCAGGTGTACGAGAAGAAGCTCCACCTCTCGACGCTGCTGGAGCGCGCCGGAGAAGAGCTCGGTCTGGTCGAGGACGTGCTCGTGGCCGAGTACGGCCCCGAGCAGCCGGTGCCGGTCGATGGTGGTCCCGCCACGCTGCCTCCTTCGTCGGGCGCCACTCGACTGGCGGATGCCTCCGATGGCCTTGGCGAGACCTCGCGGGCGGACGGCATCGATGGTCGCGGGGGGAGCGCCAGCGAACGTATCGAGACCTCGCCGGCGGACGGCATCCCGTTCGTGCGTGCCGAGCAGGAGGCGCGCCTCGCCACAGCCGAGCGAAAGCTCGCGCAGCTCGGTCGGGTCAACCCGCTCGCCCTCGAGGAATTCGCCGCCCTCGAGCAGCGGCATAAGTTCCTCACCGAGCAGCTCACCGACCTCACCTCGACCCGCACTGACCTGCTCACGATCATCGGCGAGATCGACGAGAAGATGGAGGACATCTTCTCGAGCGCGTTCGAAGACACCCGAGAGGCCTTCAACACGGTGTTCCCGATCCTGTTCCCCGGTGGCACCGGGAGCATCTTCCTCACCGATCCCGACAGCATGTTGACAACGGGTATCGAGGTCACCGTGCGGCCAGCCGGGAAGAAGATCGAACGGCTGTCCCTGCTCAGCGGTGGGGAGCGATCCCTTGCTGCCGTCGCTCTGCTGATCGCCATCTTCAAGGCCCGCCCGAGCCCGTTCTACATCATGGACGAAGTCGAGGCGGCGCTCGATGACGCCAACCTCGGCCGCCTACTGCAGATCTTCGAAGACCTGCGCCAGACGTCGCAGCTCATCGTCATCACCCACCAGAAACGCACGATGGAGATTGCGGATGCGCTCTACGGCGTGAGCATGCGTGCCGACGGCATCAGCGCGGTGGTCGGCCAGCGGGTGAAAGCGGAGCAGGCAAGCTAGCCCCCTGCGGCCCTGCGGGGTCCGCGTCGAGTTGCACTCTTTTGTGGGTGCAACGCCCGGGCAGGTCGCAAAAGAGTGCAACTCGATGATTCTTCGCCCGCGCCAGTCGCGCCCGGCACAGCCCCTGGCGCCGGTCGAGCCGGGCGAAGTCGCTTCGAGCAGTCGCCTCCAGCGGCAGCTCCTCAGCAGAGCAGCCCCCTAGTGCAGCCAGCGGCCGCACCCCGCAGTACCCCCTCGGCACGACGCCGACGAGCGCAACCCGAACGCCGATTCGCAGGGATTGTTGGACTGCGTCCATTAAATGCCTACACTTGCCCCATGGCCGATATCGTCGTCGCCGGACTCGCACCGGATCTCCTGCCCTACCCCGAGGCGCTCGCGTTGCAGCGCAGCATCCACTCCGCCGTTGTGGAGGGAACCCGGCCCGACACCGTGCTGCTGCTGGAGCATCCTTCGGTCTATACCGCCGGAACCCGCACCGAGGCCAGCGAACGCCCGGATGACGGCTCCCCGGTCATCGACGTCGATCGCGGCGGCAAGATCACCTGGCACGGACCCGGCCAGCTCGTGGGATACCCCATCCTGCGCCTGCACGACCCGGTCGACGTCGTCGCCTACGTGCGCCGGCTCGAAGAACTGCTCATCGACGTGATCGCCCACTTCGGCGTCGCCGGCGTGAGAGTCGCCGGGCGATCGGGGGTCTGGATCATCGACGCCGCGCGCGAGGAGAAGATCGCGGCCATCGGCATCCGCGTCGCCGGCGGTGTCACTATGCACGGTTTCGCGCTCAACTGCAGCAACTCCCTCGACGCCTACGCGCACATCGTCGCCTGCGGCATCCGGGATGCGGGCGTCACCACGATCAGCCGCGAACTCGGCCGCGAGGTCACCCCCGAAGACGCGGCGCGGGTGGTCGCCGAACGCTTCGATGCTCTCGTCGTCGAGGCCGTGGCGGTGTCCGCATGACCGCGGCGCCAGAGGGCCGACGGATGCTCCGCCTCGAGATCCGCAACACCGAGACCCCGATTGAGCGGAAGCCCCCGTGGATCAAGACGGTTGCGCGCCAGGGGCCGGAGTATCTCGAGCTGCAGAAGCTCGTGAAAGACGAGGGCTTGCACACGGTGTGCCAGGAGGCCGGATGCCCCAACATCTACGAGTGCTGGGAAGACCGCGAGGCCACCTTCCTCATCGGCGGATCCCAGTGCACCCGCCGTTGTGACTTCTGCCAGATCGACACCGGTAAGCCGGCGGACTACGACACTGACGAACCGCGTCGCGTCGCGGATTCGGTGCTCAGCATGCGGCTCCGCTACGCCACCGTGACCGGCGTCGCCCGGGACGACCTGCCCGACGAGGGCGCCTGGTTGCACGCGGAGACCGTGCGCCGCATCCATGAGGTGAACCCCGGAACGGGAGTCGAGATCCTCGCCACCGACTTCTCCGGCAACCCGGACCTGCTCGCCGAGGTGTTCTCCTCGCGCCCGGAGGTCTTCGCCCACAATGTCGAGACGGTGCCGCGGCTGTTCAAGCGCATCCGTCCCGCGTTCCGCTACGAACGCTCGCTCGGTGTCATCACGAGCGCGCGCGAGGCCGGGCTCATCACCAAATCCAACCTGATCCTCGGCATGGGGGAGGAGCGTGCGGAGATCAGCCAGGCGTTGCGGGACCTCCACGACGCGGGGACCGACATCATCACCGTCACCCAGTACCTGCGACCGACGGCCCGACACCTGCCGGTGGCGCGCTACCTTCCGCCGCAGGAGTTCATCGAGATCAAGGAGGAGGCCGAAGAGATCGGGTTCCTCGGGGTGCTCGCGGGCCCGCTCGTGCGGTCCTCCTATCGCGCCGGGCGGTTGTGGGCGCAGTCGATGAAGCGCAAGGGACTCGAACTGCCCGAGGAGCTCGCGCACCTCGCGGACACCGAGCTCGGATTCGCTCAGGCGGTCTGAGCGACGACTCAGGTGGTGACGAGTGCCTCGTCGTTGACGGTGTGCACGCGCCATCCCTCGCCCATGCGCTCGAAGGTGGCGGTCGCCCCGTTTTCAATGCCGGGGAGTTGCTGGCCGGCGAGGGCGCCCAGCGTGTAGCGGATGATCGTGCCGTGGCAGACGATGACGACATTCGCGTCGCCGTAGTCGTCGGCGATGTGATCTAGGGCAGCGATGCCCCGCGCCACGACAGAGTCGAGACTCTCCAGCCCGGGATAGTGGTGATCCGGCCACTTGGCCTCGATGTCTTCTGCGGTCGCCCCTTCGCCGTCACCATAGTGGCGCTCGACGAGCTCGTGGTAGCTCGGCCCCAGTGTGATTCCGAGACCGTCGGCGATGATCTGGGCCGTCTCGCGGGCGCGCCTGAGCGGGGAGCTCACCACGGCATCCCAGCGCGTGCCGGAGAGCACCTCGACGGCCTGCCGAGCCTGCTCCCGACCGGTGTCGTTGAGGGGGATGTCGGAGGAGCCCTGGAGCCGCAGCTCGCGGTTCCACTCGGTCTGGCCATGGCGGATGAAGGCGAAAGTCACCCCTCTAGTCTGCCCTGCCCGACGATGGGGTTCGGTTCGGTCCTGGAGTCCGGAGGCTGGAGACGAGCTCATCGAAGGACGGCGTCGCGCCAGAATGGTCGCCGAGAGCAGCCCTCAGCTCCGAGACGCGGGATGACAGCCAGCCGGCCGTGTCCCTGGCATGGGCGCCGAACCAGAGCTCGCCGCGCTGGTCGCGCAGCACCCGGTGCCAGTGGGCGAGATCCACCTGGGTCGGGAGATGCTGGTAGATCAGCCGGAGGTCCGCGGCGATGTCGCTATTGCCCCGATCATGCAGCACGGTGAACGCCTCCCGGGTGGCCGCCACCATGAGCCGGAGGGTGTCATCGTCGTGGGAGAGTCGCACCGGGTCGCCTCCGGCGCGGTGGAGCGCGCAGTCGATCGGCACCATGAAGGCGTCTCTTGCGCGCATCCATTGGGCGAAATCCGTGCTGATCACCGTCGGGAATCCCGCGATGCTGAACTCCGTCTGGATGTTGCGGACGCGCGTGGTCATCGCACCGTCAGGTTCGCTCAGCACCGTCTTCTGCCGATCGATCTGGGCGAAGCGGGTGATCGAGCCCTCCCGAACACCGCTGACCGAGGGAAACCCGAACAGCGCTCTCGCGCCGAGGGCTTCGACGAGCTGGGGCTGGTGAGGAGCGAGGTCACCGAGAAAGAGCACATCCGAGCCGTCGGTCATGCTGCGGAGCAGGGGGAGAGTGCTGAGCAACTGTGACGGCCGGACCGCCACCACGACCAGTTCGAAGGTCTCGGTGACCGGGATCTCGTCGATGGCCCTGATGTCGAAGACGCTGCTCGTCTCCACCAGCGGCTCATCGACGGCCAGGCCGTCGGCGCGCAGCTCGGACAGACGAGCGCCTCGGTCGAGCAGCGTCACATCGCGTCCGACGCCGAGCAGCCGGGCCGCATACGCGCTGCCGATGACGCCCGCACCACAGACCAGGACTCGCAACAGCGATCTCCCTTCGGCGCAGAACGGTGTGCCCGTGCTCACCCAACCACATCCCGAGCGTCGTCACCGACGCCGGGCGTTGCCGAGCGGCGCGTGTCGATCCGGATGCGCCGGTGCCGTTGTGGCCGGTCGGTAACATAGGCCTATGGCTTCTCCCTGGTCCCTCTCGGGCGCTCTCAAGGGCATGTTCGCTCGCAAGACCATCGACGACGAGACCTGGGACGACCTCGAAGACGCCCTGATCACCGCCGATTTCGGGCCGGATCTCACCGAGGCGATCATCGAGGAGCTTCGCGCGAGCGTAAAGCGCTTCAACACCACCGACCCGGTCGACCTCAAGCGGATGCTGCGCGAGACCCTCGAGGAGCGGCTCGCCCGCCTCAATCCCACTCTCACCCTCAGCGCCCGTCCGGCGGTGGTTCTCGTCGTCGGTGTCAATGGCGTCGGCAAGACCACCACTATCGGCAAGTTCGCGAAGTTCCTCGGCGGCTACGGCCGAAGTGTCATCGTTGGCGCGGCCGACACCTTCCGGGCTGCGGCCGTCGAGCAGCTGGCGACCTGGGCGGAGCGCGGCGGGGCCGCCATCCAGCGTCCGCAGCAGCAGGGCCAGGATCCGGCATCCGTCGCCTTCCAGACCGTGGAGCGGGCGCAACGCGAGGGCATCGACATCGTGCTGATCGACACGGCCGGCCGCCTGCAGACCAAGAGTGGCCTGATGGACGAGCTCGCGAAGATCCGCCGGGTGATCGAGAAGCAGACCGAGATAGCGGAGGTGTTGCTCGTTCTCGATGCCACCACCGGACAGAACGGGCTCGCCCAGGCCGAGGCATTCATCGAGCATGCCGGGGTGACCGGACTCGTGCTCACCAAGCTCGACGGTTCGGCGAAGGGGGGCTTCGTGCTCTCGGTGCAGGAGAAGACCGGCATTCCGATCAAGCTGGTCGGGCAGGGTGAGGGCATCGGCGACCTGACCGGATTCACCCCGCACGTGTTCGTGCAGAATCTCATCGGGTCGTGAGCATGTCCCGGATCGAGACTCCGTCGGAGCGTGCCTACAGCCGGGTGGCGCTCGTCTCGCTCACCCTCGCCGTCGTCGGGGTCGGACTGGCCATCTGGGGTTTCGTCAGCGGAATCGATGCGACGCTCAACGGGGCGGGAGCCATCAGCACGAGCATCGTGATCTTCTATGTGGGATCTGCGGTGCTCTTCGTGGCCCTCGTGCTCGCGATCATCGGGCTCGTGCGGTCGGAGGCGAAGATGGTGCCTACCGTTGCGCTGGCGGTCTGCCTGATCCCCATCGCTGCGATCATCGTGATCGCGCTGGCGGATCGGCGCTAGGTTCCGTCTCGTGTCAAGCCTCGGAACCGTCGCACAGTGGTCGGACGAAGACGGCTGGGGCGTGATCGCCTCGGGTGAAACCCCGGGCGGGTGTTGGACGCATTTCTCCGCTCTCGAAATGCCGGGGTATCGCAGTCTCGACGTCGGCGAGCTCGTCGATTTCCACTGGGAAGCCAGCGATCAAGACGGATTTTCCTACCGCGCGGTGAGGGTGCAGCCCCGTCGCCCTCGTACCGGCGAGACTCCGACCATCATCCCGGAGTCTGCAGCTGCCCCCTATCGCAGCTCTCTCAGGATCACGCCGACCCAGTGTGAGTAGCAGCTCCTGCCGGCAGCACCCCTGCGCACCCCATGCGCATAACTCCTGCAATCTGGGCCCGGTGGCGTCTACGCCCCCGCGTTTTCGGGCATGCCGAGCTGCCGCCAGAAAATCTGCAGGAGTTATGCCGGAGAGTGCGGAGCGCGCGGCGATCAGAGCGCGGCGTGCTTTCGGCTGAGCTCGACATAGTGCGCGGCGTTCGCGACGACCCCGGCGAATTCCTCATCCGTGAGTTCGCGGCGCACCTTGGCGGGAACCCCGGCGACGAGCGATCGGGGCGGGATGATGCTGCCCTCGAGCACCACGGCACCCGCGGCTACGAGAGAGCCGGCACCGATCACGGCGCCGTTGAGCACCGTGGCGCTCATGCCGATCAGGCAATCGTCTTCGACGGTGCAGCCGTGAAGCACCGCGGAATGACCGACGCTCACGCGCTCACCGACCGTGGTCGGCTTGCCTCCGTCGCAGTGCACCGCGACGTTGTCCTGCAGGTTGCTTCCCGCCCCGATCGTGATCGAGTCGGAGTCGGCGCGGAGCACCGCTCCGTAGAACACACTCGAGTCCGCTGCGAGGGTGACCCGCCCGATGAGCGTCGCGTTCGGGGCGACCCAGGCGGAGGCATCGACTTCGGGAGTGTGGCCGTCGAAAGGCAGGACGAGTGTCATCCGTTAAGGCTAGCGCGGCGCGCGCAGCACCCCTCCCGGAATCGTCCCCGCCCCTCATCGGACACCCGCACTCGAAACCACTTTCCCAAAACGCAGGAGATTCGCCTCGAAAAGGCCCCCATGGCCGCGCGGACCGCCGTTTGGTGGCGAATCTCCTGCATTTTCGGTCGGTCGGGGCGGGGCGGCGCGGGGCGGGGCCTCAGGCGAAGAGCGCGCCCACCTGCTCGGCGAGGGCCTCGTCGAAGTCCATCGACGCGGCATCCGTCACCGCGTCCCACTGCTCCGTACGCCGCGGGGAGATGATCGTGGCGGTGACCAGCGGATGTCGCCGCAGCCAGGCCAGCGCGAGGGCCGGGATGCTCACCTCGCGTTCGCGCGCGAGCGGCGAGAGCTCGGACACGCGGGCCAGGTTCGCCAGCGTGAAGGCCGTGGCGTACATCGCCGGGGCGAGGGCGAGTCGGCTGCCGGGGGCGGGATCGGGAAGTTCCTCCGGGTCCTCGGTGAGATAGCGAGACGAGAGGATGCCGCCGGCAAGCGGCGAGTGCGCCAGGAATCCGAGACCCTCTTCGGCGAGAAGTGGCAGCAGGTCCCGCTCCACGCCGCGGGAGACGAGACTGAGCTCGGACTGCACCCAGGCCGGGCGGGGCAGCCCGGCGCGATCGGCGGCGAGCAGCCAGGCTTCGACCTCGCGCACCGAACCGGTGGAGCATCCCCAGGCTCGGATCTGCTCGGTGTCGATCGCGGCGGCGAACGCGGTGATCGTCTCCTCGAGTGGCGTGCGCTCGTCGAAGCCGTGGGCGAGGTACAGGTCGACGGAGCCGAGGCGCGATCGGCTCAGGGCGAGCTGCCGCTCGATGTGGTCGCCCGCGAGCGAGATGGTCTCCTGGCCGCGCTCCACCACGTTGCCGACCTTCGTCGAGACGAGCACATCGGCCCGTTCGCGTTCCTCCCGCCAACGACCGATCACTCGCTCGCTCTCGCCGCCCGCGAAGGAATTGGCCGTATCGAGCACCCGGATCCCGACCTCGTAGGCCTCGTCGAGCCGCTCGAGCGCCTCATCCGTCTTCATGCCGAGTCCGATGCGGGAGGGCGCGGATCCGATGCCCCCGATCGCGGCGCCGCCGAAGAAGAACTCGCTGACCTCGATGCCGGTGGAGCCGAGCGGAACGGTGCGGAGTGCGGAGTCGGGCATGCAAGGAGCCTAGGTGGCTCGGGCGTGGGGGGACTGGCGCTCCCGTCTGCTCGACGGGGTCCGCGTGTCGGTCTCCGCCTGCAGACAGCTCTGCCGAAGATCTCGCGCGGGCGAGCCGGTGTCGGTGACGGTGAGAGGACAGGGCTCAGCGCAGCGCGGGCAACCGAGACGCGACCGCTTCGAGCACGTCCTCGGATCCGGCGTAGATGCCGTCACGCCGCGGCCAGTGCGCGATGACATCCGTGAACCCGAGCGAAGCTGCCCGCCCGACGAGGTCGTCGAAGGCGCCGGTGCTCGACAGCGCGAAGGTGCCCCCGGAGTCGATGGAGAGGTAGCGGTCGATGGATGCCGCGTCCCGTCCCGCGCGCTCGGCGGCGTCATCGAGCCGACCGGTCAGCGTCGCGACGGACTGCCACCACTCCTCGCCGGTGACACCATCCCTGCCCGTGCTCACCCAGCCCTGACCGAAGCGCGCCACGAGGTCGAGACCCTTGGGACCGTTGGCCGCGATCACGAATGGCACCCGCGGCAGTTGAGCGGGCACCCCCACCATGCGCGCCTCGTGGGTCGTGAACCATTCGCCGGCGAACGAGATCGCACCCTCGTGCTCGAAGCGCAGAAGTCCGTCGAGCTGTTCGACGAATTCGGCGAAACGAGCGTGGCGCTCGCGAGGCGAGAGGGGAGGCTGGCCGAGCACGAAGGCGTCGAAGCCGGTGCCACCCGAGCCGATGCCGAGCAGAAAACGACCGCCGGAGATGTCGTCGACCGTGGCGACATCCTTCGCGAAGGTGACGGGATGCCGGAAGTTCGGCGACGACACGAAGGTGCCGAGGCGGATGCGTGAGGTCACGGTCGCGGCGGCGGTGAGAGTGGGGATCGTCGCGCCCCAGGGCTCGTCGGCCAGGCTGCGCCAGGAGAGGTGGTCATAGGTCCAGGCGTGGTCGAAGCCGAGCTCCTCCGCGCGGGCCCACTGATTCTTCGCCTGGGCCCAGGGCTGCTGGGGCAGGATCGTGATTCCGAATCGCATGCTGTGAGCCTAGGGCCGAGCATCCGGTCGGGGTGGCGTGGGGTGGGGTGGGGTGCGGTGCGCTGCGCTCGGCTGCGCTGCGGGTCCGCCGTACCGGGGTCTGGCGGGGTGGGGTCGGCCGCCGGCCGGCAGCCGGGGCCGGCGAGCTGCAGCCGTGGAGTATTCGACTCGGGGGTTGTTGCGACCGGGGAGGCTGTTTACCCGCGTTTGGTCCCGACTCGATTGAGTGTGCCGGTGGCGGAGTATTCGACTCGGGGGTTGTTGCGACCGGGGAGGCTGTTTACCCGCGTTTGGTCCCGACTCGATTGAGTGTGCCGGTGGCGGAGTATTCGACTCGGGGGTTGTTGCGACCGGGGAGGCTGTTGACCCGCGTTTGGTCCCGACTCGATTGAGTGTGCTGTTATGTCGCAGAACTGTCACCGAAGTCCTGCGACATAACACTCGATTTTCGGCAGTCGAGCGGCACTCGAGCGGGCACCGAAGGGGCCACCGCCACGGCAGTCGACCGGCACTCGAGCGGGCAGTCGAAGCGGCACTCAAGCGGCACTCGAGCGGCCACCGAAGCGGCTCCGGATGGCATCGAACCGCGCGGCGGATTTGCATCGAACCGGCTGCGGACCGGCAGCATTCGAGTCGCATCCGCCCGACGCGATGCCTCAGGATCCCGGGTTAAACTGGTGGCATCATGGCCACCTTCGGAAATCTCACTGACCGCCTCGCGGATACCTTCAAGAACCTGCGCGGCAAGGGCAAACTGAGTGCCGCGGATGTCGATGGCACGGTGCGCGAGATCCGTCGCGCCCTGCTCGATGCCGACGTCGCCCTCGATGTCGTCAAGGACTTCACCGGGCGGGTGCGCGAGCGCGCCCTCGGCGACGAGGTCTCGAAGGCACTCAACCCTGCCCAGCAGGTGGTGCAGATCGTCAACGACGAACTCATCACGATCCTCGGTGGTGAGGCGCGCCGCATCCAGTTCGCCAAGACCGCGCCGACCGTGATCATGCTCGCCGGCCTCCAGGGCGCCGGCAAGACGACCCTCGCCGGCAAGCTCGCCAAGTGGCTCGCCGGACAGAACCACACCCCGCTGCTCGTCGCCGCCGACCTGCAGAGGCCGAACGCCGTCACCCAGCTCAAGGTCGTCGCGGAGCAGACCGGAGTCGCGGTCTACGCACCGGAACCCGGCAACGTCGGTGCCGAGGATGCCGCGCCGAGGTCGTTCTTCGGCGGCGCGGCCAACCCGGTCAAGGTCGCCAAAGACGGCGTGAAGTTCGCCCGCGACAAGCAGTACGACATCGTCATCGTCGACACGGCCGGCCGTCTCGGTGTCGATGCCGACCTGATGAAGCAGGCCTCCGATATCCGCCGCGCCATCGACCCCGACGAGGTCTTCTTCGTCATCGACGCGATGATCGGCCAGGATGCCGTCGCCACCGCGAAGGCCTTCCAGGAGGGAGTCGACTTCACCGCCGTCGTGCTCACCAAGCTGGACGGCGACGCGCGCGGTGGGGCCGCGCTCTCCGTGGCATCCGTCACCGGGCGTCCGATCATTTTCGCCTCGACGGGCGAGTCGCTCGATGACTTCGAGCCCTTCTATCCGGATCGGATGGCGAGCCGCATCCTGGACCTCGGTGACATCCTCACCCTGATCGAGACCGCGCAGAAGACCTTCGACGAGGAGGAGTCTCGCAAGGTCGCCGAGAAGTTCATGACCGACAGCTTCACGCTGGAGGACTTCTTGCAGCAGATGCAGCAGCTCAAGAACATGGGCTCGATCAAGAACATGCTCGGGATGCTTCCGGGCGCGAAGGGCATGCGCCAGCAGCTCGACAACTTCGACGAGTCGGAGATCACGCGCACCGAGGCCATCATCCAGTCGATGACCATCGGCGAGCGTCGCCAGCCCAAGGTGCTCAACGGGTCGCGCCGCGTGCGCATCGCCCGTGGATCCGGCACCACGGTCACCGAGGTCAACGCCCTCGTCAACCGGTTCGAGCAGGCCGCAAAGATGATGAAGACCGTCGCTAAGGGCGGGATGCCGCAGGTGCCGGGCATGGGTCCGATCCCCGGTGCGAAGTTCGGCGCGGCCAAGAAGGTACAGGCGAAGAAGGGCTCCAAATCGGGAAACCCCGCCAAGCGGGCCGCAGAGAACGCCGCTCTCGCGTCGGGGGCGAAGCCGTCGACCGGAGCTGCCGGATCCGGCTTCGGGCTCGGCGGGACTGCCGCAAAGCCCGGGCCCTCAGAGGAAGAACTCGCGAGCCTACAGAAGCTGCTCGGTCGCGGCTGACGTCCGGCGCCGGACTCCCGCGTGGAACTCCCGCGTGGAACTCCCGCGTGGATCTCCCGTCTGGAACTCGAGCGTGGAACTCCCGCGTGGGAATCCGGGCGTCCACGGACAACTCGGGCCGGCACGCCGGACCGGAATGTCCGCGACGGCCCGGGAAGGGCGCGACGCCGCCGACAGGGGGCGCCTAGATCGACAGCTTCGCGCTGCGGATCGCCCCCGCGATCACCGTCGCGAGTTGCTGCTGTCCGCGCAGGGTCGGGTGGATGTCGTCCGACTGCAGCCAGGACCGGTGGCCGGCCAGGGGTTGGCCGATGTCGAGGTACGTGCCTTTCACCCCCAGGATCGCCGTGCGCACCTGCTCGTTGATGTCATCCATCTGCTGGGGGGCGACGGTGTCGTTCCACACCGTGCTGATGCCGACGATGGTCGTCGCCGGCAGTTTCGCCCGCAGGCTCGAGACCACCGACTCCGTCTCGGTGTTCAGTTGCTCGTTGTCGGTGCCGAGGTCGTTGCTGCTTCCGGAGATGAGGATGAGGGCCGGATGCAGGGCCACCGCCTCGGCGACCAGCCCGGAGAAGTCCGCACCGCAGTCATTGTCGTCGCCGGCTGCGACGAAACCGGCTCCATCGCAGGCGAGGTTCGTCAGGTCCCAGCCGTTGGTTGCGGCGAGCATGGCCGGCCACGCCTGCGTCGCGGGCAGACCGTGACCCTTCATGATCGAATCGCCGATGGCCACGACCACCGGTCGCGTCGCAGCTGAACTCGAATTGGTGTCGGTGGTGAGCGCAGCATTCGAGCATCCGGAAAGCAGGAGCATCGCGCCGGCGACCAGAAGGGTGGAGGCGCAGGCTCGAATGCGGTTCACGAACACCAAGTGAACGCGGTCTTCCTATGAGGATGCCGCACGGATCGTCATAGGCTTGAGGCATGACTGATGCCCCAAACCGTCCCGTCCGACTCGGCGTGCAGATCGCGCCCCAGCATGCGAGCTACGAGAAGATTCGCGAGACCGCCGCCGAACTCGAGGAGCTCGGCGCCGACATCCTCTTCAACTGGGACCACTTCTATCCCCTCTCCGGCGAACCGGACGGCTTGCACTTCGAGTCCTGGACCATGCTCGCCGCGCTCGCCGAGCAGACCTCCCGAGTGGAGCTCGGCGCCCTGGTCAACTGCAACAGCTACCGCAACGCCAACCTTCAGGCCGACATGGCGCGCACCATCGACCACATCAGTGCGAAGGGCACCGGCACCGGCCGCTTCATCTTCGGCACGGGTTCCGGATGGTTCGAACGCGACTACGACGAGTACGGCTACGAATTCGGCACCGTCGGCCAGCGTCTCGACGCCCTCGCAGCCAACCTCCCGATCATCGAGGAGCGCTGGGGCAAGCTCAACCCTCCTCCCACCCGTCACATCCCCGTGCTCATCGGCGGTGGGGGCGAGAAGAAGACCCTGCGCATCGTGGCGCAGCACGCTGACATCTGGCATTCCTTCAGCGACCCTGAGACCCTGCAGCGCAAGCTCGGGATCCTCGCCGAGCACGGAGAGGCTGTCGGTCGCGACGTCTCCCAGATCGAGATCTCCACCGAACTGCGCGGGCGCACCCCCGACGAAGCGGACGCCCTGCACGCCCTCGGCACCACGCTCTTCACGATCGGTCTCAGCGGTCCGGATTACGACCTCGCCCCGGTGCGCGACTGGCTCTCCTGGCGCGACAGCAAGAACGCCTGACGGTTACGCACTGAGGAGGGTCCTAGGCTGAGGCCATGACCCTCCTCACCGCCGTGGAGTCGGCCGCCGCAGTGCGGTCCGGCACCCTCACCGCCGTCGATGCGACCCGCGCCGCGCTCGCCCGGATCGAAGCGGGAGTGCGGCTCGGGGCCTTCCAGGTGGTGCGTGCCGAGAGGGCGCTCGCCGAGGCCGCGGGGGTGGATGCCCGAGCCGACCTGTCGACTCTTGCTCTGGCCGGCGTGCCCATCGCCATCAAGGACAACATCCCGGTGGCGGGGGAGCCGATGCGCGACGGTTCCGCCGCCACGAGCGCGACTCCGCAGTCCGCCGACCACGAGATCGTCGCCCGCCTGCGTGCGGCCGGAGCCGTCATCGTCGGCATCACGCGGGTTCCCGAGCTCTGTGTCTTCGGCACGACGGACTCGGTCTACGGTGTGACGCGAAACCCCTGGAACCCGGAGCGCACCCCGGGAGGCTCGTCCGGGGGATCGGCCGCCGCCGTGGCATCCGGTCAGGTTCCCGTCGCGCATGGCAACGACGGCATGGGGTCGGTGCGCATCCCGGCCGCCAATTGCGGTCTCTTCGGTATCAAGCCGGGCAGTGGGCTCGTGCCCCAGGACATCGGTGTGGATGCCTGGCTCGGCATGAGCGAGAACGGTCCCCTCGCGACGACCGTGGCCGATGCCGCGCTGCTGCTCTCGGTCATGGCCGGCCGCCCGGAGCTGGCCTCGCCGGTCGAACCGTCGAGGCCGCTGCGCATCGCGATCGCGGCGGGGGAGCCCTCACCTCTGGTGTCCCTCGACCCGGAGTGGCGCCGAGGACTGGCGGAGACGGCGGCAGCACTCCGGGCGGCCGGTCATCTCGTCACCGAAGTCAGGTTTCCCTATGACCCGAATCCGCTGCCGCTGCTCGCCCGCTGGTTCGCGGGGACGGCGACGGATGCCGAGACTCTGGACGGCGCACGGCTGGAGCGGCGCGTGAGGGTGCACGCCAGGCTCGGCAGGATCGCACGCCGGGCCGGGCTGCTGAAGAACGCGCCCGTCGATCGACTGCGCGCCCGGGTTCACGGTTTCTTCGCCGACTACGACCTTCTGCTCACCCCCACACTCGCGCAGCCCGGGCCGGTCGCCGGCAACTGGCACGAACGCGGCTGGTGGGCCAACATGGTCTCGAACATCCGGTACGCGCCGTACCCGTCCACCTGGAACCTCCTCGGGTGGCCTGCGGCGAGCATCCCCGCGGGCTGGCACGCCACGGCGAAGGTTCCTCTCGCGGTGCAGATCGTCGCGGAGCCGCAGCCCGATGGGGCCGGAGAGGCACTCATCCTCTCCCTCGCCACCCAGCTCGAACGCCTCCGCCCGTGGCCGCGGGTCGCACCGGGCTTCGGAGAATAGCGCCACCGCCGGGCGGTTTCAGCCGCCGATCGACTTCTGTCGGGGGCGTTTTCGGCCACGATTGCGCGGATTCCGGACATCGAACTCCCGGTCGTTCCGGGGCGACGGTAGCTGTGTATAACCTGAGCAGATGACCACCATCCCCACCCCCGGCGTGAAGCCGGGAGCCCCTCAGCTTTCAGCACCCCGGCTCAGTACCTCGGTGCTGATCGCCATCGTCGTGACCCTGCTCGCCTGGTCGAGCGCGTTCATCGTGATCCGCGGGGTCGCTCCGCACTTCGCCGGCGGATCGCTCGCCTTCGCACGACTGCTGGTGGGCACGGTGGTCTTGTCGCTGCTGCTGATCGGCCACCGCTGGGTGCGACCGACGGTGCGGGAGTGGGTGCTGATCGTCGTCTTCGGGCTGTCCTGGTTCGCCGCCTACAACGTCGCCCTCAACATCTCCGAGCAGTCGCTTGACGCCGGAACCACGGCGATGATCGTGGGCATCGGACCGGTGCTCATCGCGTTGGGAGCCGGGGTGTTCCTCGGCGACGGCATCCCGCGCTGGCTGGCGATCGGAGCCGGTATCGCCTTCCTCGGTGTCGTTCTCATCGGCATCTCCAGTGGGATCACCCGCATCGGCGACGGGGCGGGCGTGATCTGGGCCATCGTCGCGGCGGTCACCTACGCGATCGGGGTGATCTGCCAGAAGCCGGTCTTGCGCAGGCTGCCGAACCGCCAGGTCACCTTCCTCGGCTGCGCGGTGGGAGCCGTTGCGTGTCTGCCCTTCACCGGCGGTCTCATCCACGACCTCTCGCGGGCACCGGTGACGAGCATCCTCGGGGCCGTCTACCTCGGCGTCGTGCCGACGGCGATCGCCTTCAGCACCTGGGCCTACGCCCTGTCGAAGATGTCGGCCGGGCCGCTCGCGGTCACCACCTATATCGTTCCGACGCTCGTAGTGGTCGAGGCGCTGCTGTTCTTCCGGGAGGTTCCGGCCCCCCTCGCGATCGTCGGTGGCGTCGTCTGCCTGGTGGGTGTCGCCGTCTCGCGCAGGCGTTCGCGAGCGCCGCGCACCACGATTGGTTCCTGAATCCCCAAAAACCTGCAAGAATGATCAGTCGAGACATGTGCCGTTCGACCCTCTAATCAGGCGGCAGCGTCTCCCATCAGAGCTTTTCTGCCGAGTGTGCACCCCACGCTCACGGCAAGCAGTTCGCCCTCATAAATCATCTCTGGAGAATTGTGGCTGTAAAAATCCGTTTGAAGCGCATGGGCAAGATCCGCGCTCCTTACTACCGAATCGTTGTTGCCGACTCACACACCAAGCGTGATGGTCGTGTCATCGAGGAGATCGGCAAGTACCACCCCACCGAGGAGCCCTCGTTCATCGAGGTCGACTCGGAGCGCGCGCAGTACTGGCTCGGAGTCGGCGCGCAGCCGACCGAGCAGGTCGCCGCCATCCTCAAGCTCACGGGCGACTGGGGAATCTTCAAGGGCGACAAGAACGCCGTCAGCACCGTGAAGACCAAGGAATCGAAGGTCGACTTCGTCGCCGACGAGAAGAAGAAGCCCGTCCTGAAGCCGAAGGCCGAGGCGCCCGCGCCCAAGGTCGAGGCTCCTGCCGAGGCGCCTGACGACGAGATCGCCCCCGCGGTCGAGGGCCTGAACGACGCCGACGCCGCGAAGGTCGAGGCCGTCTCCGACGCCGCCGAAGCCAAGGCCGACGACGCGACCGAGGCTGACGCCGAGGCTGCCAGCGCCGACAAGGCGTAGGCAATGCTCGCAGCCGCCCTCGAACATCTCGTCAAGGGAATTGTCGACAACCCCGACGAGGTTCAGGTCGTAGCAAAGAACTCACCGCGTGGCGAGGTTCTCGAGGTGCGAGTGCACCCCGAGGACCTCGGTCGCGTAATCGGTCGCGCCGGTCGCACCGCGAAGGCGCTCCGCACCCTCGTTTCGGCCATCGCCGACGGTCGTAAGGTGCGCGTCGACGTGGTGGACACCGATTTCTAACAACCCGCAACCCAGCACACAGCCCGCACCGGCCCCATCAGGGTCCGACCAGTTGCGGGTCGGTCGACTCACCAAGGCCCACGGCCTCAAGGGAGCGATCAAGGTCGAGTTGTACACGGATGCCCCGGAACGACGTTTCGTTCCGGGCGCCGTGTTCACCCTCCAGGTGCCGACCTCATCCCCGTGGCACGGGAAGACGCTCGAGCTCATCGAACTCAAGTGGTACAACCTGCAGCCGGTGGCGTTCTTCAAGGATGTCTCCGACCGGTCCGCCGCGGAGGCCCTGATCAAGGCGATCCTCTGGATCGACCACGACCTCGCCGCCGCCTCCGACGAGGAGGATGCCTGGTACGACCACCAGCTCGTCGGGCTCGCGGTCATGCGGGACGGCATCCGTGTCGGCACCGTCAGCCAGGTGGATCACCTGCCCTCGCAGGACCTCATTCACGTGACGACCGAGACCGGCGAGGTTCTGGTTCCTTTCGTGAAGGCCATCGTGCCTACCGTCGACATCGCCGCTGGCACCCTCACGGTGACACCGCCGGACGGGCTGTTCGAGGAGCTTCCCGACGACGACGAGGCTCCCGACAACGCACCCGACACGGCACCCGACGCGGAGTCGACGGACTAACTGAGGGGCCTCGCGATGCGTATCGACATCGTCACCATCTTCCCGGAGTTCTTCTCCGTGCTCGATGTGTCCCTGCTCGGAAAGGCCCGCCAGACCGGCCTGATCGAGCTCGGCATCCACGATCTTCGAGACTTCACTTTCGACCGTCACCGCACCGTGGACGACACCCCCTACGGCGGCGGGGCCGGAATGGTGATGAAGCCGGAGCCCTGGGGCGAAGCGCTCGACAGCATCCTCTATGCCGGCGAGGCACAGAGGGCGGATGCCCCGGTCGTGATCTTCCCCTCGCCGGCGGGGGAGCTCTTCACCCAGAAGCTGGCCAACGAGCTCGCGACAGAGCCCCGGCTGGTCTTCGGCTGCGGACGCTACGAGGGCATCGACCAGCGCGTCGTCGACTACGCCGCGACCCGTGCCCGGGTGCGTCTCGTGAGCCTCGGCGACTACGTGCTCAACGGGGGAGAGGTCGCGACGATGGCGATGATCGAGGCGATCGGCCGGCTGATCCCCGGTGTCGTCGGCAACCCGGAGAGTCTCGTCGAGGAGTCGCACTCCGACGGCCTGCTCGAGTACCCCAGCTACACCAAACCGGGCGTCTGGCGTGGATTCGAGGTGCCTCCCGTGCTTCTCAGCGGCAATCATGGGGCGATCGCGACGTGGCGGCACGAGCAGCAGCTCGAGCGCACACGCACGGTTCGACCCGATCTGCTCGCACCGGGTCCCCTCGCGCCGGGAGAGAGTGCTCCGGGATCATGAGCGAGGGAATCGACGCTGTCGCGTGGCCCGTTCGCACCGAGCGTCTTCAGATCCGACCCGCCGTGGAGGCAGACGGCCCCGCGACCTGGCTGTACCGCGGGCAGGACTCAGTGTCCCGCTGGATCACCAGTGCCCAGCCCGAAAGCGAGCACTATCTCGCGGACTTCGTCGAGCCAGGGCGGCTGGCCAAGACCCTGGTGATCGAGCTCGACGGCAGGGTGATCGGCGACCTGATGCTGGCGATCGGGGACGCCTGGGCGCAGGCCGAGGTGCGGGAACAGGCCCGCGCGGTGCAAGCCGAGCTCGGCTGGAGCCTCGATCCCGCATTCACCGGCAAGGGCTACGCCACCGAGGCCGTCGCGGAAGTGATCAGGATCTGCTTCGAGGAGCTCCACCTGCGTCGGGTGATCGCGGACTGCTTCGCGGACAACGAGCCGTCCTGGCGCCTGATGGAGCGCGTCGGCATGCGTCGCGAGTCGCACGACGTGCGCGGATCCCTGCATCGCTCCGGCGAATGGCTCGATGGCCTCGCCTACGCGCTGCTCGCCGACGAGTGGCGCAGCGCGCGGTAGCGACCGCGCCGCGACGACCGGCCAGTCTCTCCGTGTCGATCCGACGCCGGGATGCCCGTCAGCGCGCCGTCAATACCACCGGCCCGGCATCGGTGACGGCGATCGTGTGCTCGCTGTGGGCGGCGCGCGAGCCGTCGAGGCTGCGCAGGGTCCAGCCATCCGGATCGGTGAAGATGCGGTCGGTGCCCTCCATCAGCCACGGCTCGATGGCGAAGACCAACCCAGCCCGCAGGGGCAGCCCGCGACCGGGGCGACCGTCGTTCGCGATGTGCGGGTCCCCGTGCATCGTGCGACCGACGCCGTGGCCGCCGAAGTCCACATTCACCGAGTAGCCCGCTGCGCGGCTCACCTCGCCGATCGCAGCGGAGATGTCGCCGATGCGCGCGCCAACCTGCGCGGCGGCGATGCCCGCGGCGAGCGCGCGTTCCGTCGTCTCGATCAGGGCGACATCCGAGGGTCTCGGGGTGCCGATGATGATGGTGACGGCCGAGTCGGCCACCCATCCGTCGACGGAGGCCGCGAAGTCGAGGCTGAGCACGTCGCCATCTTTCAGTGCGTAGTCATGGGGCAGCCCGTGCAGGGCCGCGTCGTTCACCGAGGTGCAGAGCACTTTGCCGAAGGGCATCGCCCCGAACGACGGGTGGTAGTCCACGTAGCAGCTCGTCGCGCCGGCCCGGCGGATGAGCTGAGCGGCGAGCGAGTCCAGCGCGAGCAGGTTGACCCCCACTCTCGCGGCCGCGACGAGTTCGGTGAGTGTCGCGGCGACGAAGCGGCCGGCGGCGCGCATCTCGTCGATTTCCGCGGGTGTCCTGAGCTCGATCATCCATCTCCCCTTGACTGTGTCGCCTCGTGGGCGGTCGGTCTCTTCTGTCGAGCGTAAACTTTCGTCCATGTGGTATCGCCGGGTTTTGTTCAATACCCAGTTCGCCGCAACCATCGTGCTGCCACTGTGGCTGCTCATCGGACGGGTGTTCTTCGGCGTCATCCTCGGCTGGCACTACGCTATCGGCCTGTTCCTCGCCCCGCTGCTCTTCATCTTCCTCGCGGTGGTCACCACCATCACCTGGGCGCGCAAGAGCGCCCGTCGATCGGGCGCTGTTTCCCAGACGGATGCCGTGCTGCTGTCGGGCTGGTACTTCGCCGTGCTCTGCTACGGCTTCTTCGTGGTGGACTCCGTGCACAGTTACGAGCCGGGCACCTCGATCGCGACTCACGTCTTCGGGCAGGGCTTTCGCGATGCTTCCTTCACGATCGCGGACATCGCCGGCGGCGTGATCATCATCATCGCGTTCACGACGCTCTGGGTCGTGCTCATCGAGTACCTGGTCGAGACCCGCCAGGAGGCGGTCACCCGTCTCACGGGACTCGACTACGAGGAGCTGAGGCGGCGGCGCGAAGCGGACAGCACCGCGCCCACTCGTCCGAGTGGCTTAGTTCCGGGCGATGTGGCAGAATAGCGATTTGTGCCTACCGCACGACTCTGCCACAGGGGAGTCGTCATCGATATCGGCACCCTCTCCTTCTGAGTAACACCCTAATCACGTGATCGACCTGTGGCGGTTGCAGAGAGCGAATCACCATGCATATCCTCGACGCCGTCGACGCGGCCTCCCTGCGATCGGACATCCCGGCCTTCCGCGCCGGTGACAACGTGAAGGTCCACGTGAACATCGTGGAAGGCACCCGCTCCCGCATCCAGGTCTTCCAGGGCGTCGTCATCGGCCGCTCCGGCGAAGGCGTGCGCGAGACCTTCTGCGTCCGCAAGGTCAGCTTCCAGGTGGGCGTCGAGCGCACCTTCCCGGTGCACTCCCCGGTGATCGACCACATCGAGGTCGTCACGCGCGGAGACGTGCGTCGCGCCAAGCTCTACTACCTCCGCAACCTCCGCGGCAAGAAGGCGAAGATCAAGGAAAAGCGCGACGCCCACTAGGCGGGCCCTTCCACACCAGGTTTTTCCGAGCTCCCCATCACCTAACATGATGGGGAGCTCGGGGGTTTAATGACTGACAGAGATCCAGCCACACCCGCCGACGACGAGGCGGAAAGCCGACGTCGTCGGTCGCACGGGGTGAAGTTCTTCCTGCGTGATCTCGTGCTGGTCGTGGTCGCTGCCGTCATCATCTCGGTCGGCATCAAAGCCTTCCTGGTGCGCTCTTTCTACATCCCCTCAGCGTCGATGCAGAACACCCTCCAGATCGACGACCGGATCCTCGTGAACGAACTGGTGCCGCGCATGGTTCCTCTGCAGCACGGCGACGTCGTGGTCTTCACCGATCCCGGCGGATGGCTCGGATCCCCGCCCGTCGTTCAGCGGAACTCTCTCGCGGCGGGTATCGACTGGGTGCTCTCCGCGGTCGGGCTGAGCGCTTCGGACAGCAACGATCACCTGGTCAAGCGGGTGATCGGACTGCCCGGCGACACGGTGGTCTGCTGCAATGCCTTCGGACAGATGTCGGTGAACGGCATCCCCCTCGACGAGCCGTACCTCACACTCGAAAACACCTCCAACAGGGTGACCCCGGGGGACTTCTCCGTCACGGTCCCGAAGGACTCCCTATGGGTGATGGGCGACAATCGCTACAACTCCTCGGACTCGGCGTACCACTACCTCAAGGGCGATGCCGGAAAGGGCTTCGTACCGACCGACAGGGTGGTGGGCCGGGCCTTCGTGATCAGTTGGCCGACGAGTCGTTGGACCTGGCTCGACAACTATCCGATGGTCTTCGGCGGGGTGGACGGGGCCGGCACGTGACGATCGATGCCAGCCTTCCGCTCGGCACCGGGCGGGTGGACGCGCCGTTCCACTGACGTTTTGGATGGGCTCCCCAGCACCTAAAATGGTGGAGAGCTCAGGGGTTTAATGACAGACATCGATCCAGCCACATCCACAGAGGATGTGGCCGAAACTCGGCGCCGCAAGTCGCGCGGGGTGAAACTCTTCATCCGCGACATCGTGTTGATCGTGGTTGCCGCGATCGTGATCTCGGTCGGGATCAAAGCATTCCTGATCAGGTCGTTCTACATTCCGTCCGGCTCGATGGAGAACACCCTGCAGGTGGATGACCGCATCATCGTGAACGAACTGGTGCCGCGGATGGTGCCGCTGCAACACGGTGATGTCGTGGTGTTCAAGGATCCGGGCGGGTGGTTGCCCCCAAGCCCCGTCATTCAGCAGAACGGACTGGTCGCCGCGGTCGACTGGGTGCTGTCGGTCGTGGGACTCAGCGCTCCGGACAGCAACGATCACCTGGTGAAGCGGGTCATCGGCCTGCCTGGCGACACGGTCGCCTGCTGCAACGCCTTCGGCCAGATGACGGTGAACGGCATCCCGCTCGTCGAGACCTACCTGAAGCTCCCGGATGGCGTGACCAAGGTCGCCGCCAACGACTTCTCGGTCACGGTGCCGAAGAATTCGCTCTGGGTGATGGGCGACAACCGCTACAACTCGGAGGATTCGCGCGCGCACGCCACGACTCCGAGCAAGGGCTTCGTGCCGATGGACGATGTCGTCGGTCGCGCCTTCCTGATCAGCTGGCCGTCCAGTCACTGGACCTGGCTCGACGACTACCCGAATGTCTTCGGCGGAGTCTCCGCGGCCAACCCCGGAACCTCCAAATAGGTGGTAGTCGCCTCTCCCACCCTGGATTTCGAGTCGCAGCTGCACGGGGACGGCGCGCGCTTCGTGATCGGCTGCGACGAGGTCGGCCGCGGGGCGATCGCCGGACCGGTCGCCGTGGGGCTCTGTGTCGTGGATGTCTCGGTCGGCGCGATGCCGGAGGGCCTGCGTGACTCGAAGCTGCTGAGTGAGAAGCGGAGGGAGGTGCTCGCGCCTCTCGCTGCATCCTGGGCCCTGTTCAGCGCGGTCGGACTCGCGTCGGCCCGCGAGGTCGACGAGGTCGGCATCATCGCGGCGCTCGGACTCGCGGGCAAACGGGCGCTCGTGTCGCTGCACGAGGCGGGGGCGCGCGTGCGAGACTCCGTGATTCTGCTCGACGGAAGTCACGACTGGCTGACGCCGGCGTTGCAGAGTCCGTTGCGGCTCACCACTCGCGTGAAGGCGGACCGGGACTGTGCGTCGGTGGCGGCCGCATCCGTCGTGGCCAAGGTGCACCGTGACCGGCTGATGATCGACGCCCACGGAACGACCCCGGGCTACGGCTGGGCGTCGAACAAGGGCTATGGCAGCGCCGACCATTTTGCGGCGATCGCCGAACTCGGAGCAACAGACTTCCATCGCCGCAGCTGGTTGCACGCGGGCGAATCGGCCCCGGCCGACTGAACTAGAATCGACCCAGCATGGACGAAGACGAGTTCGAAGACTACGACCGCGAGGTCGAGCTTGCGCTGTACCGCGAGTACCGGGATGTCGTGTCCCAGTTCCGTTACGTGGTCGAGACGGAGCGTCGCTTCTACCTCGCCAATGAGGTCGAACTCGTTCGCCAGGACACCGAGCACGACTTCTACTTCGAGCTGACCATGAACGATGTCTGGGTGTGGGATGTCTACCGCTCCGACCGTTTCGTGAAGTCCGTGCGGGTGCTCACCTTCAAGGATGTCAACGTGGAGGAGCTCTCGGCCAAGGAGCTCGAACTTCCCAAGGAACTCGCACTCGACGAGTAGTGCTGGTCGAGTAGGGCGCTCAGCGCCCGTGTCAAGACCCACCTAGGCTGGTCCGATGACCGATGAGAACCTCTGGCTGGAAGACATCCACGGCGAGGCGCCCCTGAACTGGGCCGCCGACCAGTCGGAGGCCACGCTCTCCCGCTTCGCGTCCCCCGGCTTCGACGAGCTCTCGGCCAGCCTGCTCGACGTGATCGATTCCGACGACCGCATCCCGATCGTGAGTCGGCGTGGCGGCCACTACTACAACTTCTGGCGCGACCGCGGGCATCCGCGTGGTCTCTGGCGGCGCACGACCCTCGAGAGCTATCGCTCGGCCGACACCGAGTGGGAGCTCCTGCTCGACGTGGATGAACTCGGCCGACGCGAGGGCACCGAATGGGTGTTCGCGGGGGCGAAGCTGCTGCCCCACGACTACACGCGGGCGCTCATCGCGCTCTCACCGGACGGCGGCGACGCGGTGACCGTGCGTGAATTCGACCTGCCGAGCGGCAGCTTCGCGCCGGACGGTTTCCTCGTGCCGACGGCGAAGAGCACGTATTCCTGGATCGATCGCGACACCCTCTACGTCGGAACCGATTTCGGACCGGGAAGCATGACCGACTCGAGTTATCCGCGCACAGTCCGGCGCCTGCGTCGCGGGCAGCCGCTTTCGGAGGCGACGCTCGTTCACGAGGTCTCGGCCGCTGACCTCAGCGTGTCGGGCATCCATCACCACACTCCGGGGTTCGAGCGGGATCTCATCGTCGAGAACTTCGATTTCTACCGCAGTCGCACCTTCCTCGTGGTCGACGGAGAGCTCGTGCCGCTGGAGGTTCCGGATGACGCGGACCTCTCCCTGCGCCGCGAATGGCTGCTCGTGCATCCGCGCTCCGACTGGACGCTCGGGGGCGTTGTGCACCCCACCGGGGCGCTCCTCGCCATCAGGCTCGACGCGTTCCTGGCCGGCGAACGCGACTTCGACGTGCTGTTCGTGCCCGATGAGCACACGGCACTCGAGGACTGGGACTTCACCGACACCCGCCTCATCCTGACCCTGCTCGTGGACGTCGCATCCACGCTCGTCGTGCTCGACCCGGCTCGCGGATGGGCGCGCTCGCCGATCGTCGGGCTGCCCGCCCTCAGCACGGTGCGCGTCATCGACACGGATCCGGACGAGTCTGACGAGTTCTGGGTGCACGCGACGGGGTTCACCTCGCCCTCCGCCGTGCTGCGGGGCGTGCTCGGGTCGGTCGAGCCGGAGGTGATCCGTTCCTCTCCGGCGTTCTTCGACACGGCCGGGATCGACGTGCAGCAGCACTGGGCGGTGTCGGAGGACGGCACGCGGGTGCCGTATTTCCAGGTCGCGCCCCGGGACCTGGTGCTCGACGGATCCCACCCGACCCTCCTCTCCGGCTACGGGGGCTTCCAGGCCTCGCGGCTGCCCGAATACAGCGGAATCGTCGGCCGGGCGTGGCTCGAGCGAGGCGGAGTCTTCGTGCTCGCGAACATCCGCGGCGGGGGAGAGTTCGGTCCCGGCTGGCACACGGCGGCGCTCAAGGCGAACCGACCGCGCGCTTACGAGGATTTCGCCGCGATCGCGCGGGACCTCGTCGCCCGCGGGGTCACCACCGCCGAGCGCCTCGGCTGCGAGGGCCGCAGCAATGGCGGCCTGCTGGTCGGCAACATGTTGACAACGTATCCGGAACTCTTCGGCGCTGTCGTCTGCGGGGTGCCGCTTCTCGACATGAAGCGCTACACGCACCTCTCCGCCGGTGCGTCCTGGATCGCCGAATACGGGGATCCGGATGTCGCGGAGGAGTGGGAGTACATCCACACCTTCTCGCCGTACCAGCTGCTTCGCGCCGATGCCGCCTACCCGCCGGTGCTGTTCTACGCCGCGACGAGTGACGATCGGGTGGGCCCGGTGCAGGCGCGCAAGATGGCGGCCCGCATGCAGGCGATGGGAATCGACGACGTGCTGTACTACGAGAACTCCGACGGCGGCCACGGCGGCGCGGTCGACAACGCGCACACGGCACGGCTGCAGGCGCTCATCTACGAGTTCCTCTGGCGAACCCTGGCACCGCCGTCGGTCGAATAGGGCGCGCCGGTCGAATAGGGCGCCTCGGTCGAATGGGGCGCCGCGGTCGATTGGGCGGTCGATCGAGTGGGGCGCGTCCAGCGCCCCTATCGAGACCCGCGTGTGGTGACCCCTCCTAAACACCCGTCTGCCGCTATCGCCAGTCCACCGATGGCCGAGCGGTGGGGCGCCGGGTCATCCGCCCGAGGCATCCTCTCCCCAGGAGGTGGCCATGGCTGCGAAAGACGTGTTGGGCAGGCGGGGGGAAGACCTCGCCGCTGCCTTCCTCACCGATGCCGGCTACCTCGTCGTCGATCGCAACTGGCGCTGCAGCCAGGGTGAGATCGACATCGTCGCGGTGGACGGGGCCGAGACGGTGTTCGTCGAGGTGAAGACACGCTCGAGCGTGGCGTTCGGGCATCCGTTCGAGGCCATCACCGTCCAGAAGCTCGCGAGGCTGCGGCGCCTCTCCGCCGCCTGGTGCGCAGTGCATCCCGGCGATCACCGGAACATTCGAATCGACGCCATCTCCGTGATCGCGCCCGTCATGGGGCCTCCGCAGATCGACCACCTGGAGCGGGTGTTCTGATGGCGATCGCGCATACGACCGCGGTGGCGCTCCTCGGTCTCACTGGCACGCTCGTGGATGTCGAGGCCGACATCTCGAGCAACCTCCCCTCCTTCGTGCTCATCGGCCTCCCCGATGCTGCCCTCAACGAAGCGAGAGATCGGGTTCGCGCCGCCGCGACGAATTCCGGATGCCCGCTGCCGAACCGCAAACTCACTGTCAATCTCTCGCCGGCCGCCCTTCCCAAACACGGATCGGGGTTCGACCTCGCGATCGCAATGGCGGTGCTCGCTGCGGCGGAGATGATCTCGCCCGACTCGGTCTCCCGGGTCGTGCACCTCGGTGAGCTTGGCCTCGACGGTCGGCTGCGACCGATCGCGGGCATCCTCCCGGCGGTTCTCGCCGCCTCCCGCGCGGGAGCAGCAATCGTCATGGTGCCCGCAGGCAACGCGGGGGAGGCGGGACTCGTGCCCGGGATCCGGGTCGTGCCCGTCGCTTCCCTGCGGGACGCCGCGATCTGGCACGGCGGCGCACTCGAGCCGGTCGAGGTCGAGGCGATCGAAGCGCCCCGCATCGACGAGCCGGTGGACGACGGTCTCGACCTCTCCGACATCGTCGGCAACGAGGATGCGATCGAGGCTCTCACCGTTGCGGCCGCGGGAGGGCACCACCTCTTCCTTCTCGGGCCTCCCGGCGCCGGAAAGACCATGCTCGCCGCCCGGCTCCCCGGGCTCCTTCCCGATCTCGGGGCCGAGGACGCGCTGGAGGTGAGCTCGATCCGCTCACTGGCGGGGCTTCCCGTGGGCGCGAGCCTTGCGCTGAGGCCACCGCTGGAATCCCCTCACCACACCGCCACGGCAGCGTCGCTGGTCGGGGGTGGAAGTGGTGTGATCCGTCCCGGGGCGGCAGCGCGCGCGTCACACGGAGTGCTGTTCCTCGACGAGGCTCCCGAGTTCCAACCGGCGGCACTCGACGCGCTGCGCCAACCGCTCGAGGCCGGCGTGGTCAGCATCCACCGGGCCAATGCGGTCGCACATTTTCCCGCCCGATTCCAACTCGTCATGGCGGCGAATCCGTGTCCGTGCGGACAGTACGGCGCCACCGACTCCGACTGTGTGTGCACTCCCCATGTGCGCCGCCGGTACCTCGCACGACTGTCGGGACCTCTGATGGATCGCATCGATATCCAGCTGCGTGTCAGCAGGGTCACGGCGGTGCGTCTCCGGCTCGGTGACGAAAACCCGAGCGCCTCCACGGCGGCAGCCCGCCGACGGGTGACGGATGCCCGGGCGGCCGCTGCCGAACGTCTCGCGGGCACACCATGGCGCCTCAACTCGCAGGTGCCCGGGGCGTGGTTGCGCAGCAGGGAACGGCGCCTCGGACCGGCGACGACCGCGTCGATCGACCGGGCTCTCGAACGAGGGGGTCTCACCATGCGTGGTTACGACCGGGTGCTCCGGCTCGGATGGTCGGTCGCCGACCTCGCCGAAGCGACCATCCCCACCGCCGACCACATCGGTCGTGCGCTCTATCTGAGGAGGGCACTGTGAAGCAGGCCATCGCGAGCACGGCCATCGAGAGAGGAACCACCATGAGCATGTTCGGACTGGACGGCGCCGAGATCACGGGCCTCGTGCGCATCCTCTGCCCAGATCCCGATCGCGGCACGGTGTGGGAGCTGTTCGCTCGCGCCAGCTGGACGGGCATCGCCGAACCCGGCGATCGCGCGGCCGGTGAACTCGTGGCCGCTCTCGGGCCGGACGGAGCGCTGGCGGCATTGGTCGAGGCGTGGCCTGTGGCCCGCATCACGGATGCCGCCTCCGCCGCCGGATCGGACCTCTCGGCCGCAGACATCGAATCCGCCCTCGCCCGCTGGAGCCCCCGGCTCAAGTCAGGGGTGGCACTCGTGGCTCTCCGGCAGGCCGTTCGTTTCGCGGTACAGCTCCTCGTGCCGGGTGACCCCTCCTGGCCGACCGGGGTCGACGACCTCGGTTCCCATGCCCCGATCGCCCTCTGGCTGCGGGGCAACGCGTCGGCGCTGGCCGCAGCGGAGCACTCGATCGCTCTCGTCGGAGCGCGTGCCGCGACCGGCTACGGCGAGCACATCACGATGGAGGCATCCGCGGGGCTCGTGGATCGCGGTTTTGCGATCATCTCCGGTGCCGCCTACGGCATCGACGGGATGGCACACCGTGCCGCGCTCGCGAGCTCTGGCCAGACCGTGGCGATCCTCGCCGGCGGTGTGGACCGGTTCTATCCCAGCGGCCACGACGCGTTGCTCGCCCGCATCGTCGAGGCCGGCGCCGTCATCTCCGAGTTGCCGTGCGGTTCTCCGCCGACGAAGTGGCGCTTCCTGCAACGCAACAGGTTGATCGCTGCGGCGAGCCAGGCGACCATAGTGCTCGAGGCGGGCTGGCGCTCGGGTTCGCTCAACACCGCCGGACACGCCGCGTCACTCGGTCGGCCCATCGGAGCGGTGCCCGGCCCGGTTACCTCGGCGGCATCCGCGGGCTGCCATCGGCTCATCCGGGACTATCTGGCGACCCTCGTGACATCCGCCGCCGAGATGGCCGAGCTGGTGCCCGGAGCGGAAGCGCAGGAAATCCCCGTCTCGGCGGACAGTCGTCCGGTCGCGAGCTCCCTGCGTGTTCGCCTCAGCGACGCACTCAGCGCTCGCGCGCCACGATCGGTGGACGACCTCGCTGCTCGGTCGGGCCTGTCCGTGGCAGAGGTGCAGGCCGAACTCGGATCAATGCAGATTGACGGCGAGGCCGCGGAGCGGGAACGGGGGTGGATCGCTCGCCATCCGTGACGGCGGCGCAATCGGTGCCTCACCGCGCATCGGTGGCCGAATCGGAGTTTCAGCGCCCGGGGGGACGACCGGCCGGCGGCGTGCTCTGCCTGTCCCTCCGAGACTGGTCTCTCCGATAGCGACGGACTGACGTGACCGCGCTCACGATCGCCAACGCGATGGCGAGAAGTCCGAGGAGCGCCCTTCCCGGCACAAGGAGGAGGATCGAAACACCCACTGCGATGAGGATCACGGGCGCAGTAAGGAGCACAGGGTTGAATCGGTCTGTGTCGGCGGTCGGTTCGGTCATGGGCCAATCATGTCGTGCAATCGACGAGATGGCGCTCCTCCCTCGATCCCCGCAGCCCCGTTCGGCCCCACGCCGGGGGATCGACGCCGGCGGATCGACGCCGGCGGATCGACACCAACGACCCGCCACCGACCTGCGGGCCGCCACTCTAGGGTGGAGTGGTGATCCAGTTCGGACAGTACGCCGCACCCACGCACGTGATCGCTCACCTCAGCGATACCCATTTCCTCGGCGCCGATGAACGGGGCGGCGCGCGAGCGCTCTACGGGAAGATCGACACCCATCGCAACCTGCGGCGGGCGTTGGAGCAGTTGGAGCGATCAGGGACCACTCCCGCGGCCATCGTCTTCACCGGTGATCTCACCGACCTGGCCGAAGAGGATGCCTACCGAGAACTTCGCCAGATCGTCGAGCCGGCGGCGGCGCGGATGGGCTCAACTGTCGTTTGGGTGATGGGAAATCACGACGAGCGGCAGCGGTTCGCCAAAGACCTCTACGACGAGCGCCCGACAGGGGATGCCACCCCACGACCGCAGAACCGCGTCCACGACATCGACGGGCTGCGCATCATCGCGTTCGACAGCACGGTGCCGGGATTCCACCATGGGGACATCACCGTCGAACAGCGTGAATGGCTCGCCAGCGAGCTTTCGACCGTCGCTCCCCACGGCACTCTTCTCGCCCTCCATCACCCACCGATCCCGACGCCGATCGACCTCATGGCGCTGCTCGAACTGCGGGGCCAACCGGCGCTGGCCGAGGTGATCCGAGGCACGGATGTGCGCGGTATCCTCGCCGGCCACCTCCACTACGCCACGCACAGCACCTTCGCCGGAATCCCCGTCTCGGTCGCCGCAGCAACCTGTTACACGATGGACTTGAGCGCGCCGGCGCACGCCCTGTCGGGCATCGATGGAGGACAGTCGTTCAACCTGCTTCAGGTCTATGACGAGCAGATCGTGCACTCGGTGGTTCCGATCGGCGAACACGCTCAGGTGAGTGGCTTCAGTTCCGGATTCGTGGAGAGGATGGCTGCCCTCAGCCCGGACCGACGTCTCGACATCTTCTCGAACAAGTCCTCCACCGTGTCGATCGCGGATGTGGAGGAGGGGCGCGCCTGAGCCCGCCGCACTCCTTCAGCGATCCCGCGGCGGTGATCGACATCCGCGGCTGTGCCTGCGGCGATGCGTGTGACGGAAGGACGCACTCAAGCCGCGCGCGAGCGGGTCATCCGCCGGAAATCATCGCCGTGCAGCACGCGCGAGCGGGTCATCCGCCGGAAATCATCGCCGTGCAGCACGATGGAGACGTGCAACTGCAACGCGCTGTCGACGACTTCACGGTGTACCTCGCCGCCGAGCGGGGCTTCAGCGCGCACACCGTGCGGTCCTATCGCTCGGATCTCGGCCAGCTCAGAGCCTTCGCTCACGCTCGTGGGGTCGAGGAGGCAGATCAGGTCTCCCTCGAGCTGCTGCGGGACTGGCTCTGGCAGGGTTCCCAGGCCGGCCTGGCGCGGTCAACTCTCGCTCGACGGTCGGCGGCGGTACGCGGACTCACCTCGTGGCTTGCGAAGACCGACCGCGTGACCGGCGACACAGCATCCCGGCTCAAGTCCCCTCGCTCCGACCATCACCTTCCCCGCGTTCTCACCGGTGCGCAGATGGAAGGGATCCTTCGGACCCTCGAAGAGCGCGCCGCGACCGACGATCCGGAGGCCGTACGCGACCTCGCCGTGATCGAACTCCTCTATGCATCGGCACTTCGGGTGAGCGAGGTCACCGGTCTCAATATCTCCCGTGTCGACTTCGAGCGACTGACGGTGCGGGTCACCGGCAAGGGATCCAAGGAACGTGTGGTGCCGTTCGGGGTTCCCGCCAAGCGGGCGATCGAGCGGTATCTCGCCGTCGCCCGCCCCGTTCTGGCGGCGGGCACGACGGAGGCTCTCTTCCTCTCCGGACGGGGAGCGCGCCTCGGCACCCGAGCCGTCTACTCCCTCGTGTCGACGCTGCTGTCCACCATCCCGGGCACCGGACCGTCCGGTCCGCACGCCCTACGGCACACGGCTGCCACCCACCTGCTCGACGGGGGCGCCGACCTCCGCGCGGTGCAGGAGATGCTGGGCCACGCAAGCCTCGGCACGACCCAGATCTATACTCACGTCTCGGCGGAGCGGCTCAAGGAGAGCTATCGATCGGCGCATCCGCGCGCGTGATATCGGTGGTCTCCGGCCGCCGGCCGCCGGCGTACGCGGACGACGACCGACACGTTGCGGAGCGAACCCGTCGCCTGGCGACACCGAGTCAGCTGTCGACGACCCCCACGAAGACGCCGCCGATCTCGTCGAATTCCTGGCGGGCGAGTCCGGCCGCCGGCTCGGGCAGGTCCCAGATGTCGTGGTCTGAGCAGCTGAGGTAGGTGAACTGCGGCCACCATTTCTTGGGGCGCGCTGATTCTGTGCGACCACAGATGTCGCAGGTCAGCTGTACCCAGACCGGTCGGCGCCCCGTGCGATTCGCCCGGGACTGCAGCAGCCACGCCGGCGGATCCGATTCGAGCGCCGCGAGATCCTCTTCCGAGATCCAGCCGGGGATGTCATGGCGTTGTGCCATCTCGAGCGGGATATCGAGGCGCTGGGCGGCATCGCGTCGGCTGATCATTGTTCCAACGATAGTCATCGTGTGGGGCGTCACGGCGGCCGGTCCAGTGCTCGCGTCGGCAGCAACACCGATCGCGGAATGCCTCCGAGGTAGTTGAGTGGCGAGACATACTCCCCGTAGCGACGGACGCCGAAGTGCAGGCACGCTGAACTGCAATGACCGGAGAGCAGGTGCCCGACGATCTGCCCGCGAAGAATCGCTGTGCCCGCCGGCAGCGCGGATTCCACGGGTTCGTAGCTGGAGACCACCCCATCCGCATGCCGGATCGAGAGGACGGGTCGATCGACGACCACGCCGGCGAAGTACACGACGCCCTCATCCGGCGCCCTCACCGCGGACCCCTCCGTCGCGGCGATGTCGATTCCCCGGTGACCGGCGGCGTAGGGGGTTGCTGGTGCGATGAAGGGCTTCACGATCGGATGAGGCGCAGCAACCGGCCAGGCCCAGTTGGTGGTCGCCCCCGCCGCGGCATGCGCCACTGCCGGCACGGGGGAGACCGATGCCGACAGCAGAACACTCAGGATCACCAGGCGACTAAGCCTGGTCGGCCGGGCGGCCGCGAACGGGGACAACACCCGAACAGCATCCCCGAGGAGAGCGCGCGCGGCACGCGGCATCCCTCAATCTGGAAGGGGAACGGCGAGCCAGCGCGTGGGGGAGGAGGGGAGCGGATGAACTGCGCCCGGTGATACACTTTCCGAAGCATCCCGCTCTGGCGGGGTGACTACGCGTGCCCACTGCATCTTCGGATGCGGCACTCCTCCACCAGTCTCCACCCGCACAAGCGGGTCGGGCGGACGTGTGCCGGGCACCAGGATTGGCCGCCGACCGGCGGTCATAACGAACTGAAATAGCGTCATGCCGTGCCCGGAAGGGCGTGTGACGCAGATAAGGAGACGGCTCATGGCCGTTGTAACCATCCGCCAGCTGCTCGACAGCGGCGTGCACTTCGGACACCAGACCCGCCGCTGGAACCCGAAGATGAAGCGATTCATCCTGACCGAGCGTTCGGGCAGCCACATCATCGACCTGCAGCAGTCGCTGCAGTACATCGACAAGACCTATGACTACGTCAAGGAGACGGTCGCCCACGGCGGCACCATCCTCTTCGTCGGCACCAAGAAGCAGGCCCAGGGATCGATCGCGGAGCAGGCGCAGCGCGTCGGCCAGCCCTTCGTGAACCAGCGCTGGCTCGGTGGACTCCTCACCAACTTCCAGACGGTTTCCAAGCGTCTCGCCCGCATGAAGGAACTCGAGGAGATCGACTTCGACGACACCACGCGCGGCTACACCAAGAAGGAGCTGCTCATCCAGCGTCGCGAGCTCGTGAAGCTGCAGCGCTCGCTCGGCGGTATCCGCAACCTCACGAAGACCCCGTCCGCGATCTGGATCGTCGACACCAAGAAGGAGCACCTCGCGATCGACGAGGCGCACAAGCTCGGTATCCCGGTCATCGCGATCCTCGACACCAACTGCGACCCCGACGAGGTCCAGTACCCCATCCCGGGTAATGACGACGCGATCCGTTCCGTCGGACTACTCACCCGCATCATTGCGGATGCCGCGGCCGAGGGCCTCATCCAGCGCCACCAGAAGGCGGAAGAGGGCACGGGTAACGTCTCCGCCGTCGAGCCGCTCGCCGAGTGGGAAGCGGAACTCCTCGGAGCATCCGAGACCCCGTCCACCGAGGCCGAGAAGATCGAGGCCGTCGATGGTCTCGTCACCTCGACCGAGTCGAACACCGCGGCTGTCGCCGAGGTCATCGCCTCCGAGGTTCCGGTCGAAGAGAACGACGCGGATGCCGTCGTCGCCGAGCACGAGGCCGCCGCTGACGCGACCATCGTCCCCGAGCACCACGTCGTGTCCGACGAGGAGGCCGAGGCGAAGATCGAGGCCGAGGCCACCGACGCCGAGAAGGCTCACCCCGCCGACGACAAGACCTCGGATGACAAGAAGGCCGACAAGAAGCCGGCCGCATCGAAGCCTGCTGCAGCAAAGCCTGCTGCCGCCAAGAAGTAAGGGAAGCCGACATGGCAGATTTCAGCCTTGAAGACCTCAAGACCCTGCGCGAGCGCCTCGGCACCGGCATGGTCGAAACCAAGAACGCCCTCGTCGAAGCCGGCGGTGACCTCGACAAGGCCACCGAGCTGCTGCGTCTGAAGGGTGCCAAGGGCAATGCCAAGCGCGCCGACCGCTCCACCAGCGAGGGACTCGTCGCCGCGAAGGAGAACGGCGCGACCACGACGCTCATCGAGCTGTCGTGCGAGACCGACTTCGTCGCGAAGGGTGCGAAGTTCGTGACCCTGGGCAACACTGTTCTCGACGCGATCGTCGCGGCCGGGGCATCCACTCCCGAAGAGGGCCTCGCTGCCTCCGTCGGCTCGGAGACCGTTGCCGACCTGATCAGCAACGAAGCGGCCATCCTCGGCGAGAAGATCGTTCTCCGCCGTGTCGCCGTCATCTCGGGCGAGAAGTTCGCCGTGTACCTGCACAAGACCAACAAGGACCTGCCTCCGCAGGTCGGCGTCGTCGTCGGATACTCGGGTGACGATGCGGAGACCGCCCGCAGCATCGCGCAGCACATCTCGTTCGCCGACCCGCTGTACCTGAGCCGCGACGAGGTTCCGGCCGAGCAGGTCGAGTCCGAGCGTCGCATCGTCGAGGAGATCAGCCGCGGCGAGGGCAAGCCTGAGGCCGCCCTTCCGAAGATCATCGAGGGTCGCGTGAACGGCTTCTTCAAGCAGGTTGTGCTCCCCGAGCAGGACTACGCGCGCGACAACAAGCAGTCCGTCGCCACCGTGCTGAAGGATGCCGGACTCACCGTGACCGGGTTCGCCCGCTTCAAGGTCGGCGCCTAACCCTCCTGCAACACCTCCAAGGAGCCCGGATCGCGTATGCGGTCCGGGCTCCTTCGTGTGCGCCCCGGACGCGCGCTCGCGCGCACGCCAGGGTGGATGACGCGTGCTCATTGCCGCGTCCTGTCGGTTCGAGTCGGGGGTTGTTGCGACTTCGGGGTGGGTGAGCCCGCATGTTCTCCCGAGTGGATGCGTCGGGGTGTGGGGGTCTGAGTCCTGTCGGTTCGAGTCGGGGGTTGTTGCGACTTGGGGGTGGGTGAGCCCGCATGTACTCCCGAGTGGATGCGTCGGGGTGTGGGGATCCGCGACCCGTCGGTTCGAGTCGGGGGTTGTTGCGACTTCGGGGTGGGTGAGCCCGCCTGTACTCCCGAGTGGATGCGTCGGGGTGTGGGGATCTGCGTCCTGTCGGTTCGAGTCGGGGGTTGTTGCGACTTCGGGGTGGGTGAGCCCGAATGTACTCCCGAGTGGATGCGTCGGGGTGTGGGGATCTGCGTCCTGTCGGTTCGAGTCGGGAGTTGTTGCGACTTCGGGGTGTGTGAGCCCGCATCTACTCCCGACTCGATATCGATGGAGCATTGTCGCGGAAGAGCGAGGGAGGCCGCACCGGGGAAGTGCCCGAGCGGGGCATGCCTGGCGCGGGAGGCCACCCGCCGCGCCCCACCCGCACCCGGCGCCACACCCGCCGCCCCCGCACCCCACCCACCCCGGCACCCCACCCACCCACCCACCCACCCACCCCGGCACCCCACCACACCCACAACTCCACGCGCCCGCCCGCCCGGCCATCCGGTAGCCTGAACAGGGCCACAAATGAAGGAGCAGGCATGACAGACGCGCGCAAGAGACGGGTTCTGCTGAAGCTCTCCGGAGAATCCTTCGGCGGAGGCTCCCTCGGTGTTAATCCCGATGTGGTGAGTTCGCTTGCGAAGGAGATCGCGGCGGCGGCGACGGATGTCGAGGTCGCCATCGTCGTCGGAGGCGGCAACTTCTTCCGGGGTGCAGAACTCAGCCAGCGCGGCATGGACCGTGGGCGGGCCGACTACATGGGCATGCTCGGCACCGTGATGAACGCGCTCGCCCTTCAGGACTTCCTCGAGCAGGCCGGGGCGGCCACCCGCGTGCAGTCCGCCATCTCGATGACCCAGGTCGCCGAGCCGTATATCCCTCGTCGAGCCGAACGTCACCTCGAGAAGGGTCGGGTCGTCATCTTCGGCGCCGGCGCGGGTCTGCCGTACTTCTCCACCGACACCGTCGCGGCCCAGCGGGCTCTCGAGATCAGCGCGGATGTGGTGCTCCTGGCCAAGAACGGCGTCGACGGCGTGTACGACTCAGATCCTCGCACCAACAGCGACGCGAAGAAGCTGGAGCACGTCACCTACCAGGAGGCCCTCGTCAAGGGCCTCAAGGTCGTCGACTCGACGGCGTTCAGCCTCTGCATGGACAACAAGATGCCCATGGTCGTCTTCGGTATGGAACCGCACGGCAACGTGACCGCCGCCATCCGCGGCGACCGTCTCGGCACCCTCGTGTCCAACTAGCTGGTCTCGCGCAAACGCGTCTCCAACTAAACTCAAACAAGTCCGATCCCCCTCGAAGGAGACCTCTCGTGATTTTCGATGTGCTGGCAGAAGCCAAAGACAAGATGCACAAGTCCGTCGAAGCCGCGAAAGACGACTTCAGCAACGTGCGCACCGGCCGCGCCAACCCGGCTCTGTTCCAGAAGATCCTCGTGGACTACTACGGCACCCCGACACCCCTCGGACAGCTCGCGGGGATGAACAACCCCGAAGCCCGCACCCTCGTGATCACGCCCTACGACAAGGGTGCCCTCAAGGAGATCGAACGCGCGATCGCCACCGCGCCGAACCTCGGAGCGAACGTCGGTAACGACGGCACGATCATCCGCGCGACGCTGCCGGAGCTCACCGAGGAACGTCGCCGCGAGTTCGTGAAGATCGTGCGGGCCAAGGGCGAGGATTCCAAGGTCTCGATCCGCAACATCCGTCGCAAGGCGAAAGACGATCTCGATGCTCTCAAGTCCGAGGTCGGCGACGACGAAGTTGCCCGGGGTGAGAAGGAGCTCGAGTCGGTGACGAAGACGCACATCGACGCCATCGAGGATGCCCTGAAGAAGAAGGAAGCCGAGCTGCTCGAGGTTTGAATGACTGAACCAGGCGAGGGAGAAACGGCGAAGAAGAGTCGCGGTCGAGCCAAGCGCGACGAGATCGAGGCGCGCGCTCACGTGCTCGAAGAAGAGTTCAAGGCGCAGGTCGCGGCCACCCGCGCGCAGATCGATGCCACCACGGTGAAGATCGAGGCGCGCACCGGTCGAAACCTGCCGCTCGCCATCCTCATCGGGGTGGGCCTCGGCGTGTTGCTCATCGGCAGCCTCATCTTCATCAAGGCGCTGTTCATGATCTTCACAGGCGCCCTCATCGCGTTCACGACCTTCGAGCTCGCGAGCGCTCTGCGGTTCGCCGGACGTGACGTGCCGCGCTGGCCCAGCGTCGTCGCGGGGCTCGCCTCGGTGCCGGCTGCGTTCTACCTCGGCGACCAGGGCCGTTGGCTTGTCATCCTCGGCGGCATCGTCTTCGTGGCCGTCTGGCGGCTGGCCGAGAGTCTCGGCAGCAACCACAAAGCCAACGCGCAGGAGCTGTGGAAGGATGTCGCGGCCGGCACCTTCATCCAGGTCTATGTGCCATTCCTCGGCAGCTTCGCCGTGCTTCTCGCCGCGCAAAAGGGCGGAGAGTGGTGGGCCCTCGCCTTCCTTCTCGTCGTGATCTCCGTGGACATCGGGGCCTACGCCTCCGGCCTGCTGTTCGGGAAACATGCCATGGCACCGCGAATCAGCCCGAAGAAGACCTGGGAGGGCTTCGCCGGATCGGTGCTCACCGCTCTCGTCGCCGGCGTGATCGTCTCACTGTTCATGCTTCAGGAGCAGTGGTGGTTCGGCCTCATCTTTGGGGCGGTGATGGTGTTCACCGGCACCATCGGTGACCTCACCGAGTCGCTCATCAAGCGCGACCTCGGCATCAAGGACATCAGCACCTGGCTGCCAGGGCACGGGGGCTTCCTCGACCGGCTCGACTCGATCCTGCCGAGCGCGGCCGCGGCCTACGTACTGTTCGTGATCTTCAGCTGACCGCTTTCGCCTGACGCGTAAGGCACAATGGTCGCGTGAGTACAACGTTCCCCCGCATCCGCAAGTCCCGCCGCGGCTACAGCGTCGACCAGGTCGAGGACTTCCTCGAGGAGGCGCGTCGCGCGTACTCCGCCGACTCGACCGAGCCAACGGTGGTCAACGCCACCGACATCCGCCGCATGGCCTTCTCGCTCGAGAAGGGCGGCTACTCGCCTTCCCACGTGGATGCGGCGCTCGAGCGACTCGAGGATGCCTTCGCCAGCCGAGAGCGGGAGCGGGCCATCCAGGAGCGCGGGGACGAAGCCTGGTACACCGAGGCCCGCAGCATCGCGCGGGAGATCCTCGATCGCCTCGCCCGACCCGCCGGCCACCGCTTCGACCGGGTGGGATTCCTCGCCAACGGCTACCACCGGGCCGATGTCGATGCCTTCGCCACCCGCCTCACCAACTACTTCCAGGATGGTCGTCCGATGAGCATCGACGAGGTGCGCACCGTGGCGTTCCGCCCGAAGAAGGGCGGCTATCGCGAAGCGCAGGTTGACCTGCTTCTGGATGCGGTCATCAACGTGATGCTGGCGGTCCGCTGACCGCGGATGGGCTTTTTGCCGTCTCGTCGGCTAAACTCTTTCTTCTATGGGTAGGCGATCGCAGGATTCCTCGCCCCAGGCCGCATCACGTCGAGCCGGGGTCGCTGCTCAGGGGCACCAATTGCGCACACGCCGCCTGCTCCCGATCTTCAGCTTCCTCGCCGCGGCCGGCCTGATTCTGGCGCTGACCATCGCGCCCGACCAGGTGCAGAATTCCTTCGCTGTGACCCAGTCGACCAAGGGTCCGGTTCAGACCTTGGAGATCGCGGACGTCACGCGAATCACCGTCGTTCGCGACACCTACAAGGTGACCGCGAAGAAGAAAGAGCCGGTCATCGTCGTGCGGGCCGCGGGCGCACCGGCCGTGGGAACGCCGGATCCGGGATCGGCCCAGGCCATCGGCCACGACATGGTTCTCGCTCGCGGCTGGGGTGAAGACCAGTTCGCCTGCCTCGTCTCGCTGTTCAACCGTGAGTCGCACTGGAACGTGTACGCGGCCAACCCGAGCGGTGCCTACGGCATCCCCCAGGCGCTCCCGGGCTCGAAGATGGCCTCCGCGGGCGCCGACTGGGCCACCAACCCCGCCACCCAGATCTCCTGGGGGCTCGGGTACATCGCGGCTCGCTACGGCACGCCCTGTGGCGCGTGGGGACACAGCCAGTCAACCGGCTGGTACTGACCCGCTCTGAACGCGCCCATCGCCGCCGATAACATGGCCTGATGGACTCCCCGCAATTCGCCCAGTACGCCGTGCTGGGGGTCATCGGCATAGTCACGATCGTCGCCGTCGCGGCCTTCTCGAAGAAGCTCGGGGTCGCCGCGCCCCTCATCCTGGTGGTGCTCGGCATCGGTGGAAGCTACCTTCCGGGCTTCCCCGCCGACTTCGCGCTTCCCCCGCAGATCATCCTCGTCGGCCTGTTGCCGCCGCTGCTGTATTCCGCGGCGATCAACGTGCCCCTCGTCGACTTCCGACGCAACCTGAACACGATCTCCGCGCTATCGGTCCTGCTCGTGGTGGCATCCGCGTTCATCACCGGTTCGCTGCTCTACCTGATCTTCCCCGACCTCAACTTCGCCGCCGCCGTCGCGCTCGGCGCCGTCATCAGCCCGACGGATGCCGTCGCCGCCACCTCGCTCGGAAAGCGACTCGGGCTTCCTCCTCGGCTGATCACGATCCTCGAGGGCGAAAGCCTGGTCAACGACGCGACAGCGCTCGTGCTGCTGCGGTCGGCCGTCGCGGCCGCCTCGGCGATCGTCGCCGGGGTCACGACGGTCAACATCGGGGGAGTGGTCGCCGACTTCGGCTACGCGGTGGTCGTGGCCATCGTCGTTGGCCTCGTGATCGGTTTCGTCACGGTGTTCCTGCGGTCGAAGCTGCGGGACCCGGTGCTCGACACCGCGATCTCCTTCGCGGTGCCGTTCATCGCGTTCATCCCGGCCGAGGAGCTTGGCGCATCGGGAGTGCTTGCCGTCGTGGTCGCGGGCTTGTATGCCGGACACAGCAGCGCGCGCCACTTCACCCCGCAGGCACGCATCAGCGAGCGACTCAATTGGCGCACGGCACAGTTCGTCGTGGAGAACGGGGTCTTCCTCCTCATGGGGCTGCAGATCCGCCGGATCGTGGAGTCGGTGGATCCGAAGCTGTTCCCCGCGATCGACTCGTTCTACGTCGGACTGCTGATGACCGCGGTGATCATCGTCATCCGATTCCTCTTCGTGGGTCCATTGCTGCTGTGGCAGCAGCGTCACACCGAGCACAAAGAGCGCAGAAACCGCCGCTTCGCCCAGGCCATCGAACGGGTGAGGGGCCGAGCCAGCCAGGATGCCCGGCTCGAGCGCAGCCGACAGCGCGCCACCCGGGTCTACAACCGTCGGGCGACAGATCTCACGCGGTTGCGCGAAGAGGGCTTCGGGTGGAGGAGCGGAGTCATTCTGTCCTGGTCCGGGATGCGCGGGGTCGTCACGCTCGCAGCGGCACAGTCGCTGCCCGCTGACGGCAGTTTCCCCTACCGGGAGCAGCTCATCCTCGTGGCCTTCACCGTGGCGATCACGACGCTGCTGTTGCAGGGTGGCACCCTTCCGTGGCTCATCCGCGCCAGCGGTATCCGCGGCACGGACCGGGCCGCAGACCGTCGGGAATTGGCAACCCTCCTGGACGCGATGAGCGATGCCGGCGTAGCTGTGCTGGAGAGCCCGCGACTCGAGCTGCCGGGCGACGAGGTCGTGGCTCCGGAGGTCATCGAGCGGGTTCGTCACGACACCCTGCTCGGCGCAGAATCGGCGTGGGAACGCGCCGAGCACGGAGCGGGCGCCGACGCGCTCGTGAATTCTCCGCACCAGCAGTATCGGACGCTGCGACGCGAAGTGCTTCAGGCCGAGCGGGAGGCGCTCCTCGACGCGCGCAGCGCCGGAACCTATGCCTCGCGCGTCCTCTCCCGCGCACAGGCGATGCTCGATCTCGAAGAGACCAGGCTCGAGCAGATCGACAATCCCAGCGGCTCATAGGGGCGACCGCAGCCGTCGGCACTGGTTAGGGTTGACGTATGCCCCGCTCGAACCGCCCCCGTGGACCGCGCGCCGGGGCAGGGGGCGACGAGGAGTACGACATCTCGCGGGCACTCTTCGGCAGCCTGCGCACCGAATCCCGTCGCGACGGCCTCTGGAATGTGCAATCGATCTCCGCCGCATCGGCGAGCAAGAGCTACACCTGCCCGGGCTGCGGACTCGAAATCGCCCCCGGCACGGCCCACCTCGTCGCCTGGCGGGCGGATGGGCTGATGGGCGAGGCCGAGGACCTGGCGGCCCGCCGACACTGGCACTCGCACTGTTGGAAGATCAAGTGACGGCCGTCGAGATCCGCGGCGGGGTGGAGCTGCCCGCCCGGCGCGAAGAGGTGGAGCTTCACACCGCCGATGGCCTCACTCTGGTCGGCGAACTCTCGCTGCCCCTCGACCGTGACCCGGTCGCGACGATCGTCGCCCTGCATCCGCTGCCCACCGCCGGGGGGTTCATGGACTCGCACATCATCCGCAAGATGGCCGGACGATTGCCCGCCCTCGCGGACCTCGCCGTTCTGCGGTTCAATTTTCGCGGCGTCTCCTCACCCCGAGGCACGTCGGGGGGATCCTTCGGCGAAGGCATCGACGAACGGCACGACCTCCAGGCCGCCATGGACCTCGTCGCGGCGCGCGGACTGCCCCACCCGTGGCTCCTCGGATGGTCGTTCGGCACCGAGGTGGTGCTGAAATACGGGCTGGAGCATCCCGTCGAGGGAGCGATCCTGCTCTCCCCACCGCTGCACCGGGCGACGGATGCCGAAATCGCCGCCTGGGCCGGGAGCGGCAAGCGACTGGTCGCGCTCATCCCCGAATTCGACGACTACCTTCGCCCGGCCGAGGCGGCCGCCCGATTCGCGATAGTGCCCGAGATCGACCTCGTGGCGGTCGAGGGGGGCAAACACCTCTGGGTGGGGGAGTCTCAGACCCGCCGGGTGCTCACCGAGGTGGTCCAGCGGCTCAACCCGGCCGCGCTTCCCCTCCCCGAGGTGTGGCACCCGACGGTCTGAGACCAGCCCGGAGTCGGTCAGAGCTCGTTCTGCCGGGGCACGACCACCTGGTCGAAGATGAGAAGCACCGAGGCGGCCACAGGGATGGCGATGAGCGCACCGAGAATGCCGAGCAGCGCGCCTCCGGCCAGGGCGGCGATGACCACTATCGCTCCCGGCACCTTCACCGCACGGTTCATCACCCGCGGGTTGATCACGTATGCCTCGATCTGCATGTAGATCACGTAGTAGATGCCCACCCAGAGCGCCGGACCGGGTCCCGCGAGAAGCAGGGTGCTCAGGGTGATCAGGATGCTGCCCGACAGCGTTCCGACGAGCGGCACGAGGGCGAACAGGAACGCGATGAAGGCGAACAGTGCCGGATACTTCGCTCCGAAGAGCTGCCCGATCGACAGAAAGAGGAAGCTGGCGACCCCGTTAGCGAGGGCGATGGTGCCCTGGCCCACGACGTACCGGCCGACCGATGCGCTGATCTGCTCCGCGAGGTCGGAGAAGCGGGCACGTTTGGAGGCGGGAACGAGTCGGTACAGCCCGCGCTTCATGTTGGACAGCGAGGCGACGAAGTACAGGGTGAGGATCAGGATGATGACGAAGCCGGTCGCCCCGCTCGCGATCCCGACGCCGACCGATAGCAGGCCGCCGCCGATGGTCGACACGTTGCTGCGCAACCAGTTGCCGGACTGCGTGATCAGGTCGTTCAGGTTGATCCAGTCGGGGAGGCTCTTCTGGGTGTCCCTGATCCAGGTCGCCCTCGTCACGGTGGCGATGAAGTCGGGAAGGCTCGAGATGAGGTTGTTCACCTGGTCGACGATCACCGGAACGACCGCGAAGATGAGCCCGACGAAGACGGCGAGAATACCGATGAGCACCGTGAGAATGGCCACCGAGCGGGGAAACCTGTGACGCTCGAGCCACGAGACGGCCGGGTCGATGCCGAGGGCGAGGAACAGTGCCGCCCCGATGTAGGTGAGAATCGTCGACAGGGACGCCACCGCGCCACCGATGCCGACGGCGACGAGCACTCCGAGCCCGCCGAGCAGGCCGAGACGGAAGGCGTTTTGGATCTTCACTGCGACTCCCGTGAGTAGACGAAGGGTTGCCCGATCAGAGGCTACTTATCGCTCGCAACCTTCTCTGCCTGAGACAGTACAGTCCGAAGGCTCTCGAAGTAACCCGCCACGGACTCGCGCTCGATGCGGATCTGCGACATCCGCTCTTCAGCATCCTTGACGAGATCTGCGGTTCGCTTCTCGGCATCCTTCACCATCGCCTTCGCGCGAGCCTCGGCGTTGGAGATGATCTCGGCCGCCTCGTTGCCCGAGCGGTCGCGGAGCTCGCGGGCTTCGGCCTTGGCGTCCACATCGATCGCGTCCGCTTCCGCGCGCTTCTCACCGGTGATCCGGATGGCGTCGGCCAGCTGGGCATTCGCCTCGTCGAGGTATTTCTGGGTCTGGGCGACCGCCTCCTGGTGCTTCGCCAGGAACTCCTTCTCGGCCTCGTCCCGCCGGGCCTTCAGCTCCACGTCGAGGTCGGTGCGTGCCTGCTCGGAGTCGAGGGCGAGACGGTTGCGCGCCTCGGCGGTGTCGTGGATGAGCGAGGCACGGGTCTGCTCGACCTCGCGGGTGACATCCGCGCGCAACTGCTCAACTTCCCGGGCGACATTGGTGCGTTGCTCTTCGACGTCGTGCTCCAGCTCGGCCCGCGCTGCGGCGAGTTCCGCCTCGAGCTTCGCGCGTGCCTCTGTGGTCTCCTGCTCGAGTTCGGCGCGGGCGCGCTTGACCTCGAGGGCGAGCTTGGCCTTGGCCGCCTTCGCGTCCTGCGTGATGGTGGCCGCGGCAGCGGCGCGATCCTGCTGCACCTTCGCCTGGGCTGCGGCACTCTCCTGCTCGAGGGCTGAGCGAGCGGCGGCGGTCTCCTGCTCGAGCGCATCCCGCGTCGAGGCGGTGTCGAGGGCGAGAGCATCGCGGGCTGCGGTGGTCTCCTGCTCGAGGGCTGCGCGAGCGGCGGCGGTCTCCTGCTCGAGCGCGACCCGATCAGCCTCCGTCTGCTGTTCCAGCGCCGTGCGCGCCGCCTCGGTCTCCTGTTCGAGGGCGATGCGGGCGGCGGTGGTCTCCTGCTCCAGGGCGGTCCGTGTCTCGGCGGTACGCCGGGCGAGGGCATTGTGAGCATCAGCCATCTCGCTCTCGAGCACGTTGCGCTTCTCGGTGCTGTCGAGTTCGAAGGCGGTTCGCGCCTCGTCGATCTCGCGGGCCAGCTCGGCGCGCTGTGTCTCCGTCGAACGCTCCAGTTCGATGCGTGCCGCCTGGGTGTCCCGATCGAGATCGGTGCGCTGCTGTTCGGTGTCGCGCGCGAGGTCGCCCCACTGCTTCTCGGCTTCGCTGGTGAACTCGGTGCGACCGAGCTCCGTCTCCCGCGCGAGGGCGGCGGCGGCATCCCGTGCCTCGCTCATCTCCCGCGTGGCGACGGCCTTGAGTTCTGCCGCCTCCCGCTCTGCCTCGGCACGAACGGCGGCGGATTCACGCTTGGCGGTCGCGCGGGCCTCGGCGGCCTCGGTGGCGACGGCACCGCGGATGGCGGCGGCGTCCCGCAGGGCGTCCTGCGTTATCGTCTCGGCTTCGGCGCGAGTGCGCTCCAGCAGCTCGGAGGCTTCGGAATTCGCCGAATCGAGGATGCGGCCGACCGTGGCGTGCGCATCGGCCAGGCTCTTGTCGGCGCTCTCCATCGCGTCGGTGCGCAGCTTGGTGACCTCGGCCTGCACACCGCTGCGCAACTTCTCGGCATCGATGTCGGCCTGGCTGATGAGCCTCGTCGACTGTTCCTCGGCGACGCGAAGCGTGTTCTCGAGTTTGGTGCCGAGCCCGCTGTAGGTGGGACTGCCGGTCTCTTCGATCTCGGCCTGGAGGTCATCGACCGTCGCGTGAAGTCGTTTGAGCTCCTTGGCCGCCTCGGCCTTGTCGCTGTTGGCCTTGATCAGCTCACGCCGGAGATCCTGGATCGCACTGTCCACCTCGTCGCGGTTGTACCCGCGCATCGCCGTGGTGAAGGTCTCGTCGTCAGTGGCCACGCTGTCTCCTCGTGAGTGATTTTGCCCGGGCGCGAACAGAGTCGTGGCCGGAACCATCCGAGTTTAGCGTGAGAGAGCGGCGGCGCCCCGGCCCGTTTTGGGGGCCAGAACGCCCTGTTTACGGGGGTCTGGTGGCTATGGTGAGGCGGTTCTCAGGGTCGCTAGGCTATTCTGGAACGTCTTTGCCTGTTGCCACACGGACTTTTCAGTCAGTCCTACGGGCCTCTTGGCGTCACCCGATGCCGCCCTTCGCCGCTTGCGCGCTGGAGGCGGCGGTGTCGCGGGAGATGCCGACCGCCGGTCGCCCACGGCAACACGAGAGGAGTAACCAACGTGCGTTTCATCGCCGCGATCATCAGTTTCGTGATCGCATTCGGGCTCATCGCCTACGGTATCGCCCAGCGCACCGTGCTCGCCGAAGCCGACAGCATCACCGCCTCGGAGACCTTCACCACGAAGGCCCCCGTCACCATCGTCAACTCCTCGACGCTCAAGTCCCTTCCGGGCCGCCAGGAGATCCATATCAGCGGCGCGAAGAAGATCTTCGCTGCCTACGGTCGCACCGACGACGTGCTGGCCTGGGTCGGTGATGCGAGTTACAACCGGGTCGGTTTCAACAGCGCCAAGTCGACGCTCACCTCTCGCCTCGTCGAAGGCAAGACCTCCCAGGTGCCCAACCCACAGGGCTCCGACCTCTGGCTCGACCAGTTCAGCGAGACCGACAGCCTCGACTTCACGGTGAACGTTCCCGACAACATCTCGGTGATCATCGTGTCCGATGGCACGAACGCGGCTCCCAGCACCCTCTCCATCCGGTGGCCTCTCGACAACCGCACCCCGTGGTCCGGACCCCTGATCGTCGGCGGGATCGTGCTGCTGATCATCGGTCTCGCTCTCTACCTCTGGGGGCTCGCGCACCTGCGGCGTTCCCGCGGACCCCGCCGGAAGACTCCCAAGATGCCCAAGGTCCCTCGCCAGCGCAGCTACCGGCCGCGCAGACCGAAGGCCCTCGCGCCCACCGGTTCCCGCCGAGCCAACCGCAGGCGGATGATCGCGATCGTGCCAGTGCTGCTGGTCGGTGGCCTCGCCCTCAGCGGATGCACGGCCGATTCCTGGCCCGCCTTCGGGCCGAGCGCCGCGTCTGCCACGCCGACCCCGTCCGCCACGGCCGCTGCCGCCGATGTCTCGCCTCCCGCCGTGACGGTTCCCCAGTTGAGGGTGATCCTCTCTCGGATCTCGGCCGTCGCCGCCAAGGCGGATGCCGATAAGGACGTCGAACTCGCCAAGACCCGGTTCGATGGTGCGGCGCTCGACCTGCGCGCCGCGAACTACGCCATCCGAAAGGTGGATGACACTCAGGCCGCCCTCGCCGCCATCCCGGCCGGTAGTGCCACCGTGATCCTGCCTCAGCTGCAGGATGCCGGCAAATGGCCGCGGGTCGTCTTCACTGTCGTGCAGAACCCCACGGACAAGAAGGTGCCACCGTTGGGACTGATGCTCGAACAGAAGACACCCCGATCCGACTACAAGGTCGAGTACGCGACCGCCCTCGAGGCCGGAGTGGTACTGCCGAAGCTCGCGGCGAAGGAGGTCGGTGCACCCCGCCTCGATCCCGATGTCAAGCTGCTCGAGCTCGCACCGTCCAAGATCGCACTCGCCTACGGCGACATCCTCGAGAAGGGACCGACCAGCGAGTCCGCAAAATACTTCGATACCTCCAACGACAAGCTCATCGGGCTGATCGGTCTGGAATACCGCAAGTCGCTCCAGGCGGCATTGCCTGCCACAGCGAAGATGGAATTCGCCAATAGCGTCGGTCCCTACGACAGCATCTCGCTCGGCAGCAACGATTCGGGCGCCATCGTGGCGGTCAATCTCAACGAGACCGTGACGGTGACTCCGGTCGAAGCCGGTACGGCGGTGAATCCGGAGGGGCAGGTGAAGTCGCTCTCCGGCGTCACCGGGTCCACCAAGGGCACTGTCGCGGTCTACAGCGACCAACTCCTGTTCTACGTCCCCAGTTCGACGAGCAAGGAAAAGATCTCCCTGCTCGGTTTCGCGACCGGTCTCACCTCGGCCAAGGAGCTCCCGTGACCTCGATTCCCCCCGCAAGCCGTGCCAACCTGCGCGGCGCAGTAGACCTCTCCTCCCTGGTTCGTCCGCCGGCGCCCCCAGCGGGGTCCGCTCCCGGGCCGGCGGCCTCTGTGCCTTCCCTCGTGGTCGAATCCTCCGATGCGTCCTTCACTGCCATCCTCGACCTCTCGCAGACCGTTCCGGTGGTCGTCGAGCTGTACGTCGGTGAGCCATCGGCCACTCTCATCAGCGCCGTCACCGCGTACGCTGGTCGACTCGTGCTCGCGACAGTGGATGCCTCGGCCAATCCTCAGCTGACGCAGGCCTTCCACGCCGCGGCGGCACCCACCGTCGCCGCGGTGGTCGGCGGACGCCCGATCGCGCTCTATGAGGGCGAACTGCCGGAGGCGGATGTCAAGCAGGTGCTCGACCAGTTGCTGACGCTCGCCGCCCAACAGAACGTCACCGGCACTGTCGAGCCCCCGGAGCCGGGCGCGGAGCCCGCAGAGCCGGTCGAGGAACCGTTGCCGCCCCACCACCAGGAGGCGTACGACGCGATCGCCGCGGGAGACTTCGACACGGCCATCCGCGAATACAGGACGGCCATCGCCCAGGACCCGCGTGATCAGCTCGCCGTTGCCGGGCTTGCGCAGGTGTCGCTGCTCTCCCGCCTCGGCACCGCATCGGCGTCCGAAATCCGGGCTGCGGCCGCTGCGGCTCCGACGGACCTCGATGCCCAGCTCGCCGTCGCCGATCTCGACACCTCCGGTGGGCACCTCGAAGACGCGTTCGGACGTCTCCTCGAACTCTTCCCCACCCTCGACCAGCCGGGCAAGGACCGCGTCCGCACCCGCCTCCTCGACTTCTTCGAGATCGCCGGAGGGGATGACCCTCGTGTGGTCTCCGCTCGCCGTCGCCTGACGGGCCTTCTGTACTGAGCGCGCCTTCTGCTGGTCGAGTAGGGCGCCCGCGCCTTTTTCTGGTCGAGTAGGGCGCCCGCGCCTTCTGCTGGTCGAGTAGGGCGCCCGCGCCCGTGTCGAGACCGGTCGCAGGTGGGTCTCGACACGCTCGCTGGCGCTCGCTACTCGACCGTCACGGGACTACCTCCGCAGCTTGAGCCAGAGCCCGGCCAGCGGCGGCAGCGTGAGCTCCGCGGAGGCCGGACGACCCGCCCAGGGCGTGTCGGTGGCCTCGACCGCGCCGAAGTTGCCGACTCCGGAGCCGCCGTACTCCGAGGCATCCGTGTTGAGGATCTCGTCCCAGATGCCCGCGAACGGGAGCCCCACGCGATAGGGCCCGACGGTGTTGCCGCCGAAGTTCATCAGAACCGCGATGGGGTTGCCGTGGTTGTCCCAGCGCAGGAACGACACCGCGTTGTGCTCGGCGTCACCCGCGTCGATCCATTCGAACCCGCCCGGGTCGTTGTCGCGAGACCACAGTGACGGCTGGTCGCGGTAGACCCGGTTCATCTGGCTGACCAGGGTGAGCAGTCCGCGGTGGATCGGCTGGTCGAGGATCCACCAGTCGAGCCCGCGCTCTTCGCTCCACTCCGAGGGCTGCCCGAATTCGGATCCCATGAACAACAACTGCTTGCCCGGATGCGACCACATGAACGCGAGATAGGCGCGCAGGTTCGCGAGCTTCTGCCACTGGTCGCCGGGCATCTTGTGCAGCAGTGACCCCTTGCCGTGCACGACCTCGTCGTGGCTGATCGGCAGCAGGAAGCTCTCGGTGAAGGCGTAGACCATGCTGAACGTGATCTCGTTGTGGTGGTACGAGCGGTACATGGGGTCTTCCTCCATGTACGAGAGGCTGTCGTGCATCCAGCCCATGTTCCACTTCAGGCCGAAGCCGAGGCCGGAACCGCCCGTGGGCTTCGTGACTCCCGGCCAGGCCGTCGACTCCTCGGCGATCATCACGATGCCGGGATTGCGCTTGTAGGCCGTGGCGTTCACCTCCTGAAGGAAGCTGATCGCCTCGAGATTCTCCCGCCCACCGTTGACATTCGGCAGCCAGTCATCCGCTTCGCGGGAGTAGTCGAGGTAGAGCATCGACGCGACGGCGTCGACCCGGAGGCCATCGATGTGGAAGTCCTCGAGCCAGTAGGTGGCGTTGGCGACGAGGAAGTTGCGCACCTGTGAGTCGCCAAAGTTAAACACCAGGGTGCCCCAGTCGCGCTGTTCGCCGCGCCGGGGGTCGGAGTGCTCGTAGAGCGGCTGGCCGTCGAAGTTGGCCAGGGCCCATTCGTCCTTGGGGAAATGTGCCGGAACCCAGTCCATGATCACGCCGATGTCGGCCTGGTGGAGGCGGTCGATCAGGTAGCGGAGGTCGTCCGGATGCCCGAACCGGCTGGTCGGCGCGAAATAGCCCGTCACCTGGTAGCCCCACGAGCCGCCGAAGGGATGCTCCGCCAGCGGCATGAACTCGACGTGGGTGAACGCGGTCTCCTGCAGGTACGGGATCAGCTCGTCCGCCAGCGCGCGATAGTCCAGGCCGGGGCGCCACGATCCGACGTGGAGTTCGTAGACGCTCATCGGGGAATTGTGCGGATCGCGCTCGGCCCGCCGACGCATCCACTCGGAGTCGCCCCATTCGTAGAGTGTCTGGCCCACCTTCGAGGCGGTCGCCGGGGGCACCTCGGTATAGCGGGCCATCGGGTCCGCGCGCTGCACCCAGCGGCCGTCGGCGGTGAGGAGCTCGAACTTGTAGGAGGTGCCGGGGGCGAGCCCGGGCACGAAGAGCTCCCAGACGCCGTTGTCGTCGAGGCGACGCATGGCGTGGCCGAGGCCGTACCAGCCGTTGAAGTCGCCGAGCACGCGAGCGGCCTTGGCGTGCGGAGCCCAGACCGAGAAGCTCGTGCCCGACACATCCTCGTGCGGCCGGAAGTGTGCGCCGAACACCTGCCAGAGCTGCTCGTGGCGGCCCTGGCCCCAGAGGTAGAGGTCGATCTCTCCCACCGAGGAGACGAACCGGTACGGGTCATCCGTCACCCAGTCCGGTCCGTTCGAGTATGTCGTCTCGACCTGGTAGGCCTGGCCGGCGCCAGGCGCGTATCCCTGCCAAAGGCCGTCGGAGAGGTGGCTGAGTGCGACGCGGCTTCCGTCGGCACGGATCGCGGTCACCGAATCCGCGAGCGGGCGGATGACGCGGATGACGAAGCCGTCTCCGAGCGCGTGCTGGCCGAGGGTCTCGTGCGGGTGGGGGTGACGGCCCTCCACCAGCGCCGCGATGTGATCGGGGTGCAGCGTCGGGAGGGTCGGAACGACGGCGCTGGCGGCCGCCTTCGTCGATACCTTCTTGGCGGCGGGTCTCTTCGCGGCCGCTTTGCGCTCCGCGGGGGCCTTCACCGCTTTGTCCGCCAGCACTTTAGCCGCGGGCGTCTTCTTGGGGGGAGTGGACGGGTCCTTCGCCATTTACTTGCCTCTCGGGAGTTCGACACGCAGGATGTGCACGGGTTCGACAAAGGCGTCGAGCCGCACGAAGTTCTGCTGGCCCCAGGTGAATTTCTGCCGGGTGATGAGATCGGTCACCTCGAACGGCTCGTCCGGATCGACACCGAACCGGGTGGGATCGAGGTAGACGGTGGTCTCCCGGGCCGAATGCGGATCCAGGTTGGCGACGACGATGATGGCATCCCCCCGGCCGGAGCGGGTGAACGATCCGTCGAGGTACTTGCTGTAGACGAGGATTGACTCGTCGTCGCTCCAGTGGATGTCCAGATTGCGCAGTTGGCGCAGGGCCGGATGCTCCGCCCGGATCTTGTTCAACTGGGTGAGGTACGGCGCGAGGGACTTGCCCGCGGCCTCCGCGGCTCCGAAGTCCCTGGCCTTGTACTGGTACTTCTCGTTATCGATGTTCTCTTCTGAGCCGGGCCGGGCCACGTTCTCGAACAACTCGTACCCGGCGTACACGCCCCAGCTCGGCGATGCCGTCGCGGCGAGTGCCGCGCGGATCTTGTAGGCCGGCGGCCCCCCGAACTGCAGGAACTCGGTGAGGATGTCGGGGGTGTTGACGAAGAGGTTCGGGCGGAAGTATGCCGAGTGCTCATGGGAGATCTCGGTGAAGAACTCCTCGAGCTCGACCTTGGTGTTGCGCCAGGTGAAGTAGGAATAGGACTGCTGGAATCCGGCCTGTCCGAGCGAATACATCATGGCGGGCCGGGTGAATGCCTCGGCGAGGAAGACCACGTCGGGGAATTCCGAGTTCACCTGGTGCAGCATCCATTCCCAGAACTGCAGTGGTTTGGTGTGCGGGTTGTCCACCCGGAAGATGTTCACCCCGAGCCCGATCCAGTACTTGACGATGCGCAACACCTCGGTGCGGATGCCGATGGGATCGTTGTCGAAGTTGATCGGGTAGATGTCCTGGTACTTCTTCGGAGGATTCTCCGCATACGCGATCGACCCGTCCGGCAGGGTGGTGAACCACTCGGGGTGTTCGGCGACCCAGGGGTGGTCGGGCGAACACTGCAAGGCGAGGTCGAGGGCCACTTCGAGGCCGTTCTTCTTCGCCGTGTCGACGAAGGCCTCGAAGTCCTCCACGGTGCCGAGGTCGGGATGGATGGCGTCATGCCCGCCGTCGATCGACCCGATGGCCCAGGGGGATCCGGGATCCTGCGGGCCCGGGTTCAGCGTGTTGTTCGGTCCCTTGCGAAAACTCACACCGATCGGGTGGATCGGAGGAAGGTAGATCACGTCGAAGCCCATGCCCGCGACGTTGGGAAGACGGCGCGCGGCGGTGCGGAATGTGCCGCTCGTCCAGCTGCCGTCCTTGCCCTGTCTCGCCCCCTCCGAGCGCGGGAAGAACTCGTACCAGCTGCCGGCACCGGCGCGGGTGCGTTCGACCCGCACCTCGAGCGGAAGGCTGAGCGTGGTGAGGCTTGCGAGTGGCTTCTTCTCGATCTCGGCCGTGACCCGGGGATCGAGCGCCACCTCGAATCGTGCGGCAGGCGACAGGCTCTTGGTGCCCATCACCTTTGCCGCATCCTTCAGGATCTTGTTGGTGGGATCTGCCTTCACCGCGCGGGCGAGAAGGCCGGTGCCCATCAGGAGCATGAGTTTGACGTCGATGCCCGCCGGAATCTTGATCTCGGCGTTATGGAGCCAGGTCGCCCAGTCGTCGTTCCAGGCCTGAACGCTGTAGACCCAGGTGCCCTGCACATCGAGGAGGACTTCGACCTCCCAGCGGTCGAAGCCGACACCGACCTCGTGCATCCGGTGCTTCGACTGCACGCCCTCGGGCGTGGAGAGGAGTAGGTCGACACCCAGGATGTCGTGTCCCTCCTTGAACACGGTGGCCTGGAATGGCACCACCTCGCCCACGAAGGCTTTCGCTGGCCAGTTATTGTCGGGCTGCTGGGGAGCGAGCTCCCGAATCGGGATGCGGCCCATCTTTGGTTCGTAGACATTGGTCACTCTTCGACCGTACCGGCTCTGCAAAAGAATCTCTCCCCCCTTGACTCCTGTGCCGCTCCCCGCGTTTTTGTGGAAACGGTTGCAGCCCCGTCTCCAAACCTTAACTTTCTGCCCCTAGGGTGTAACGGTGAAGGCTATCCGTCGTTTTACCGTCCGCACCGTTCTCCCCGAGGTTCTTGCACCGCTGGAGGAGCTCGCTACGAATCTCCGCTGGTCCTGGCACCTCCCGACCCGGCGCCTGTTCGAAGACATCTCGCCCGAACTGTGGGAGTCGAGCGCGCACGACCCCATCGGTCTCCTCGGCGAGATCGAGCCGGCTCGCCTGCAGGAGCTCGCCGCCGACCAGGACTTCGTCGACCGGGCCGCGAACCTTGCTCAAGACCTGCACACCTACCTCACCGAGCCGCGCTGGTACCAGCAGACGGTGACGGATGCCGCCCCCAAGGCGATCGGTTACTTCTCGCCCGAGTTCGGCATCGCCGCTGCCCTTCCTCAGTACTCCGGCGGTCTCGGCATCCTCGCCGGCGACCACCTCAAGAGCGCTTCCGACCTCGGAGTGCCGATCATCGGTGTCGGACTGTTCTACCGCTCCGGCTACTTCGCCCAGTCCATCTCCCCGGACGGCTGGCAGCAGGAGTCCTACCCCGTGCTCGACCCCGACGGGCTGCCGCTCTCGGTCTTGCGTCATCCGGATGGCACCGCGGCCCAGGTCGCCCTCGCTCTCCCCGGCGGGCGTGCGCTCTACGCGCGCATCTGGCAGGTCGCCGTCGGGCGTATCCGCCTGCTGCTGCTCGACACCGACATCCCGGAGAACGAGGATGCATTGCGCTCGGTCACCGACCGCCTCTACGGTGGCGGCGGCGAGCATCGCCTGCTGCAGGAACTGCTGCTCGGCATCGGTGGCGTGCGCGCCATCAAGCTGCTCACCGAGTTGACGGATGCGGATGCCCCCGAGCTGTTCCACACCAATGAGGGCCACGCCGGATTCCTCGGCCTGGAGCGCATCAGCGACCTGATCGGTGAGGGCCTGTCCTTCGACGAGGCCCTGCAGGTCGTGCGCGCGGGCACCGTGTTCACGACCCACACGCCGGTGCCGGCCGGCATCGACCGGTTCGACTCCTCGCTGGTGCAGCAGTACTTCTCCACCGATCTGCTCCCCGGTGTCGAGGTAGACGATGTGCTCGCCCTCGGCTCCGAGAACTACGAGGGTGGTGCGGGCAACACCTTCAACATGGCGGTGATGGGACTTCGTCTCGGGCAGCGTGCCAACGGCGTCTCGCAGTTGCACGGTGAGGTGAGTCGCGGAATGTTCGGGGCGCTGTGGCCCGGCTTCGACGCCGACGATGTGCCGATCACCTCGGTGACGAACGGCGTGCACGCGCCCAGCTGGACCGACCCCTCGCTCGTGGCGCTCGCCGCCGACCGTCTCGGCACCTCCGACACGACGACTGCCGACTGGGCCTCCGAAGCGGTGAGCGACGCGGACCTGTGGAATGTACGCAACGGCATGCGCCAGCAACTGGTGACCGATGCCCGCTCCCGTGTCTCCGACGCCTGGGGAGAGCAGAACCCCGGCATCGGTGATCCGTCCTGGTTCTCGCAGCTTTTGGATCCCGATGTGCTGACGATCGGGTTCGCGCGTCGCGTACCCACCTACAAGCGACTCACGCTGATGCTCCACGACCCGGAACGCCTGCGTTCCATCCTGCTCTCCAAGGAACACCCGGTGCAGATCGTGATCGCGGGCAAGTCGCATCCCGCCGATGACGAGGGAAAGCGCCTCATCCAGAAGCTGGTGGAGTTCTCCCAGGAGCCGGAGATCCGCAAGCGCATGGTCTTCCTTCCCAACTACGACATCGCGATGGCCCAGTTGCTGTACCCCGGCACGGATGTCTGGCTGAACAACCCCCTTCGCCCGCTCGAAGCCTGCGGCACCTCCGGCATGAAGGCGGCGCTCAACGGCTCGCTCAACCTGTCCATCCTGGATGGCTGGTGGGCCGAGTTCTACGACGAGGAGAACGGCTGGGCCATCCCCAGCGCCGACTCTGCGGGAGATTCCGCCGAGCGCGACAAGCTCGAGGCCGACTCTATGTACGACCTGATCGAGCACCAGATCGCCCCACGGTTCTATGACCGTGGTGCCGACGGTGTGCCGACGCGATGGGTGGAGTCGATCCGCCACACCCTGTCGACACTGTCGTTCGAGCTTTCGGCGGACCGCATGGTGCGCGAGTACGTGCAGCGGCTCTACGTGCCATCCGCCGTCGCCCACCGCACGATCTCGGCCGAGAACTACGCCCCGGCCCGCGCCCTCGCCGCATGGAAGTCGAAGGTCACGGCGGCCTGGCCCCACGTGTCGGTCGCCCACGTGGAATCCGGGGGAGTGGACGCCGTACCGCAGGTCGGCGACGAGCTGCACGTGCGCGCCCACGTCAACCTGGCCGGACTGACGCCCGCGGACGTGTCGGTGGAGGTCGTCTACGGGCGCGCCCGGGAAAACGACCGCCTGGAGAACCCGCACAGTGTGGAGCTCACGCCCTCGCCCACCGTGGGTGATCCGGCTCAATTCGCCGGCACTGTCACGCTCTCGCGGGCAGGCAGCTTCGGTTACAACGTGCGTGTGGTTCCGCGCAATCCGCTACTGGCGAGCCCGGCCGAACTCGGGTTGATCGCTGTGGCTTCGTAAAAGTCACGTAACAGGGCCCCCGGCGATCCGCCGGGGGCCCTTTTTGCGTGCCGGCCCGGTCGCGCCGAAGAGTTTCGCCGAGCGCCCTGCAGGCGCAGGGATTGCCGTTGTCCCCTGGGCGCTCAGATTTGTACCCCGAAACCGCGGGACACCGTCGATGACGACCTCCCCGATTCGATGGATTCCATGGTTTTGTGAGGTTATTCCGACGGATTCAGTGGCCTCAAGCTCATTTCACCATTTTTCACATGCAAATTCCGGTATATCGCTTGTGCCCTACTCTGGGGGTACATGGAGGATAGACAACTTGGTCTGTCCTACGTAGTGTTCTTTATGGGGAAGGTGCCCGACGGAAACCGCAAGGCGAAACCGACGGGCAGGACAGCCGGTCAGCCTCATCGATCCGGCCCACAGACTCGGAGCGTCGTGCCGATCACGATGTTTCTGCCGCGCTGCGGCACAGAACAACCGGCGAGCTTCGGCGCGCCCCACCCGACATCTACGGTGTCGCGAAAGGAATGACAATGAACAAGCTCCTCAAAGGTGCAATCGCCGGCGCAGCTGGTGTCGCCCTCCTCCTTGGCGGTGCAGGCACCTTCGCCCTGTGGAACTCGAGCGCGACGGTCACCGGCGGAAACATCGTCGCGGGCAACCTGCTCGTCGCCGACTCCGGTACCGCCGGCACCTGGACCGCGAACGGAACCACGATCACCCTCGCAACCTTCAAGGCCGTCCCCGGTGACGTGCTCAAGTTCACCAAGACCGTGAACGTCACCGCATCGGGCAACAACCTGGTCGCGACCCTCGGACTCGGAACGGCTTCGATCACGGGAGCCACCACTGCAGCAGCCGACACCGCTCTCGCCGGCTACCTCACCGCGAACACCGTTCTCGGTGCTACCGGCTCGGCCATCACCGGAGCCGGCCCGACCTACACGGTCACCCCCGGAACCGCTGGTATCGCGTCCTCCCCGGTCACCGTCACGGCGACCATCACCTTCCCGAAGTCCACCACCGCCGGCGCCGAGAACGACGCCAAGCTCGGCTCGGTGAACCTCAACAACCTGACGGTCACTCTCACCCAGAACTAGTCAGACCCGCGCAGGTGCCCACCACCCGAAGGTGGACGCCTGCGCGAGTGGCCTCGGCCGTATTCACTCCTCACATTCACAACATTCGGAAAGGGCGGTGCCACTGATGACTACTCTCACCGGCACCGCCTCTTCCCGTGGGGGACGACATGTCGCCCGCCGCAGCATCCGCACCCTGTTCTCGGTGCGCTCGATGGTCACGACGACCTTCGCCCTCATCCTCGCCATCGGCCTCGCCGGTGTCGCCACCGGTGGCACCTACGCCCAGTGGAACAAGTCGCAGGCCACGGCATCCAACGGGGCGATCTCCGCCGGATCTGCCGACCTCACGGTTTCGACAGCCCTTGCGATGCCCACGACGGCGATGTACCCGGGCGCGGTGCTCTACGGTTCGGCCGTACTGACTAACACGGGAACGATCCCTCTCACCCTCCGCACCAGCGGCCTCGCCGTGCCGACCTCCACCCCCTTCACGCAGGCACTCAGCTTCGGATTCGCCACCGCATCGACCGCGGCGAACTGCAGCGCGGGAACCGTGACATCCGCCTGGGTCTACAGCACCTTCGCTGCCCCCTCGGTTGCTACCATCGGAACAGCACTCCCCGTCGGCCAGTCGTCGGTTCTCTGTGTCTCCGTGAAGTTCTCGGGTTCGCCGGCCAACTCCACTCAGGGGCAGAGCGCACTGAACTTCACTGCCACCATCGACGGGATCCAGAATTGAGTACGCCAGGCTCTTCACGTCGCGCGGCGCGCATCCGGGTTCCCCGGGGTGCGATCATTGCGGGGCTCACGGCATTCCTCGTTCTTGCCAGCACCGGCATCGCGGCAGCCGTGTGGACCTCTGCGTCATCGTCGCTCGGCGGCACCGTTTCGGCCGGCACCCTGTCTGTCACCATCGCGCCGACTGATGTCGCCAACCTCAGCGCGATCTATTCGCCCTCGGTGCTCTCCCATACCGCCGCCATGCCCGTCACCAACTCCGGTACCGTGCCGGCGGACTACACCGTCGAGGTGAAGGCTGCCGCGAACGGACTTTCGAACGCGACCACGCTCACCGGCTGGCTCGTCACGACCGCGTCGCAGTGCACCGCGACCTCCGCCGCGGGAGCCCAGTCGGGCAGCGCGGTGCTCTCCACCGGGCTCTCGACGACAGATTCCGTTGCCGTCGGCGCCGTCGACATCTTCTGTGTGCGAACCACGATCCCCGCGACCTATGCCACGACGATGGGACCCGCGTCGATTCCGACCGTGACTCTCTCCTACTCCCAGGGTTCGTGGAACGGAAGTTCTTCCGCTACGGCGACCCAGACGGTAGCCGACACCGTCGCGCCGACCAGGCCGGGACGACCCGCCGCGTCCGCGACTTCCGCGGCGAAGACGACCCTCACCTGGGCGGCCTCGACCGACAACGCGGCCGTCACGAGCTACGACGTCTACCGGGATGGCACGCTCCTGGGCTCTGTCGCGGCACCGACCGTCTCTTTCACCGACACGGGACTCACCGGCGGCACGAGGTATTCGTACACGGTGAAGGCCCGGGATGCGGCGGATAACGTCTCGGCGGCATCCTCCTCCCGGAGTGTGACCACGACGGCCTTCGACACCTCGGTCAACTACCAGGTCAAGTTCACCTCGGCAAACCTCTGCGTCGACGGGGGAGTCTCCCCCGGGGCTAACGGCAACAATCTCGTGACGCTGGCCTGTCAGACCGGTCGAAGCCAGACCTGGCAGTTTGTGAACGTCTCCGGCGCGGACTACAAGATCTTCTCCACCGCGACTCCGAATCTCGTCTGGGATATCAGCGGAGCGAGCACGACCGATGGCTCGTCGGCAATCACCTGGAACTGGTCCGGCAACAACAACCAACTCTGGACCATCACCTCCGAGGGCAACGGAAAGGTGCACTTCACCAGCGTCAACAGCGGAAAGTGCCTGGCCCTCAAGAGCAACACCGCCGGCACCCAGGTACAGCAGTACACCTGCGATGGCACCGCGACCCAGACCTTCACGCTGACGCAGGTGCCGTGATGCGCTCGCGAATCGCAGCCGTCGCGGCGATGGTCGCCGTCGCATCCGCCCTCGTGCTCGGGGGAACGGTTGCCCCAGCATCCGCTGCCGTGGACAGCGTGCTGGTGAGTCGTGACGGCATCACCTTCGCCCCGACCCTCGACGGCGGGCTCTTCGACGGGGCCGGGATGCTCATTCCGGGGCAGTCAGTGAGTCGCTCGCTCTACATCCGCAATCCCTCCGGCGCGGCCTCCGCGCTGCGGGTGAGTATCCGAAACCTCGTGTCGACGTCGACGGTGTTCGCCGAGGGAGTGAGTCTCAGCTCGCTCGATTCGGTGCCCGGCTCGACTCCGGTATCCCAGCCTCTTGCGGCCCTCTCGCCGTGTGACGTGGTGAGCAGCGCAGTGTCCATCGCCGCGGGAGACACCGTGAAGCTCACGCTGACCTTCACCATGGCCGATCTCACCGCCGGCGTTGCTCAATCGGACCGGGCATCCCTCGACCTGATGGTCGCAATGCGGGATGCCGCGGCGGGCGCCTTCTCCGGATCGGCTTGCCGCGACGACGGCACCCTGCTCGCCAACACCGGCAGCTTTCGCACTGTCGCCTTCACGGGTGGCTCCCTGCCCGTGCCTCTGATCGCGGGTGGCGGTCTGCTGCTCGGAGTGGGAATGTTCCTGATTGTGGCCCGTCGTCGGCGACAATCAGAGGATGACTGACCACTCGAACCCCGACGGTGAATCCGCCGCGGGCGATCCGCCGCGGCGACCCCGCTCGGGCCCGCGTCGTGCCGACAGGGAGAAGGGCCTCGGCCATTACCTCGGCCTCGCGCTGAGCGGTGCCGTCCTCATCCTCGTGCTGGCGCTCGCGGCCCTGGTCGTCGTCATCCCGAAGCTGGCCGGGGGCATCCCGCTCACCGTCCTCACCAGCTCGATGATTCCGGGCTTTCCCCCGGGAACTCTGATCGTCGACGTGCCGGTGAAGACCGACGAGTTGAGAATCGGGGATGTCGCGACCTACCAGATCGTCTCGGGCAAGCCCGGCGTCATCACCCATCGCATCATCGCCATCCACAACGATTCGAACGGCACCCGCACCTTCCAGTTCAAGGGCGACAACAACGACCAGCCCGATCCGGGGGAGATCCTCGCCGACCAGGTGAGGGGGCGGGTCTGGTATTCGCTTCCCTACTTCGGCTATGTCAATAATGCTGTCAACGGGGAGAACAGAACCTGGATCGTACCGGTAGTCGCCGGGCTGCTCTTCGCCTATGCGGCCTATACGGTGGCGACGGCGATCGCCTCGGCGCGTCGGCAGAAGCGCCGGCGAGCCCGCCGCACGGCATCCTCGCCGCCCAGCGTGCCGTGACTCAGTCGCGGGCGATCGGCGCGAGTCGAGCTGCCGTCGCCCGCACCAGGTCCTGCGGTGCGAGCTCGAGGTCGAATCCGCGGCGACCACCGGAGACGAAAATGGTGTCGAACAGCTCCGCGGTCTCGTCGAGCACTGTGCGCACAGCGGTCTTCTGACCGATCGGACTGATGCCGCCGACTACGTAGCCGGTGCGCCTCTCGGCCAGTGCGGGATCCGCCATTGCCGCCTTCTTGCCCCCGAGCGCGCTGGCGAGGGCCTTGAGATCGAGTCTGCCGGAGACCGGCACGATCGCAACGGCGAGGCTGCCATCGACATCCGCGAGCAGCGTCTTGAAGACCCGTTCCGGCTCGATTCCGAGCACGGCCGCCGCCTCGAGTCCAAAAGAGGTGTTGGCGGAATCGTGCGCGTATTCGTGCTCTATGAACGCGATCCCGAGAGCCGAAAGCGCCGAGGTCGCGGGGGTCGCGGTCACGACGAGTGAGCGAGGAACAACTGCATCGACGCGGGGGCCAGTGTCAACTCCGAGCCGGGGGCGTGGGTCTCGGCCTCAGCGTCGTCATCCGCACTGTTCCAGAGCAGCTCATAGGATTCCACGCCCTCGTGCAGGGGCAGGCAGACGGTCTCCGGAGCCTCCAGTCCGTGCACGATGAGCAGGATGCGGTTGAACTCCTCGAATTCGGGAGTGGATGCCGCCAGGTACTGCAGGGTGCGTTCCTTGGGCGAATCCCAGTCCTCGATCGACATCGAGAGTCCCTCTTTGTTGAACCAGTCCATCTGGGTGGCCGATGGCACGGTCTCCCCGAAGATTCCGAAGCGGATCGGGCGCAGCGCCGGGTTGGCCCGGCGCAGCCGCAGCAGCTTCTGGGAGACCAGCAGCAGCTCGTCCTGCCAGTCCTCGCGCTCCCAGGGCAGCCATGTCAGCTCGCTGTCATGACAGTAGGCGTTGTTGTTCCCCCGTTGGCTGCGTCCGAATTCGTCGCCGGCCGTGATCATCGGCAGGCCAGCCGAGAGCAGCAGGGTGCCGAGCAGGTTGCGGATCGCCTTCTCGCGCGCCGAGAGGATCGTCGCGTCGTGGGTCGGGCCCTCCACCCCGTAGTTGAAGGAGTGGTTGTTGTCCGTGCCGTCACGGTTGTTCTCGCCGTTGCCCAGATTGTGCTTCTGGTTGTAGGCGGTGAGGTCCGCGAGGGTGAAACCGTCGTGCGCGGTGACGAAGTTGACGGAGGCGAGAGGGCCCCGCTCCTGGGAGAAGACTCCCTTCGAGCCGGAGAGCTTCGACGCGAGCTGGCCGATCCCGATCGGGGCAACCCCCTCGGCCCGTGCCGCTCCGATGTCGGTCAGCCAGAAGTTGCGGGTGCGGTCACGGTAGTCGTCGTTCCACTCCGACCACGGTTCGGGGAAGTTGCCGACCTGCCAGCCGCCCATCCCCACGTCCCAGGGTTCCGCGATCATCTTCACGCCCCGGAGCCCCGGATCGGTGACGATGGCCTCGATGAGCGGATGATGCGGATCGAACTCCACCCGTTCGTCACGACCGAGGGTTGCGGCGAGGTCGAACCGGAAGCCGTCGATCTGCACTTCGTTGGCCCAGTACCGCAACGAATCGAGCACGAGCCGCTGGGCGGCGGGGTGCGCGAAGTTCACGGTGTTGCCGCATCCGGTCACGTCGATGTAGTTGCCCCTGGCGTCCTGCCGATAGTAGGACGCATTGTCGAGGCCACGAAGGGACGTGGTCGGCCCCTCCTTGCCTTCCTCGGCGGTGTGGTTGTAGACCACGTCGAGCACGACCTCGAGGCCGGCTTCGTGAAGCAGTTTCACCATGCCCTTGAACTCCCGCAACACCGCGCCGGTACCGCCGAACTGCGCCTCGCGCGAGGCGTACTGTGCGTGGGGAGTGAAGAAGTTGAGGGTGTTGTAGCCCCAGTAGTTGCTGAGGCCCTGCTTGATGAGTCGCTGTTCGCTCACGAACTGGTGCACGGGCAGCAATTGGATCGTCGTGACGCCGAGGTCCTTGAGATAGCTGATGGCCGTGTCGTGGGCAAGCCCGGCATAGGTGCCACGGAGCTCCTCCGGCACGGCTGGGTTGAGCTTCGAAATCCCCCGCGCATGCGCTTCGTACAGCACGGTGTGGTCGAGGGGCACGCGGGGTTTGGTCGTGCCGTTCCAGTCGAAGTCGTCGTCTTGCACGTACGAGCGCCAGTCCCCGGAGGCCGTGCGGGCCAGGCCGCGGGCGTAGGGGTCGATGAGATGCAACGCGGGATCGAAGCGGTGGGTCGCTCCGGTCGGGCCGGTTGCCCGCAGTGAATATCGGGTGCCGGCCACCAGGTTGGGCGAGGTGCCGCACCAGACGTCGCCGTCATCCTTCTGCAACTGGATGCTCTCGGCGACCCAGTTGGGGTCCTTGTTTCCGAAGATGCAGAGCTCGATGGCGGTGGCACTGGCCGACCAGACCCGCAGCACGCCACCGGTGGAGGTCGCCCGGACACCGAGGTCTCGAAGCGGATCTGAGAGGGGTGCAACCGTCGAAATCGGCGCTTCGACGGTCGGATCGGTCACAGGCATGCGTTCTAGAGTAGAGACTCCGTGAGTCGTGCAGGTTACGGCGTGTGCGCAACTGGAGGTGTCGTCCGTGCCCGTGTATCTCGACCATGCCGCAACCACCCCGATGCTTCCCGAGGCGATCGCCGCGTACACCGAGGCTCTCGGCATCGTCGGCAACCCATCGTCCATCCACTCCCAGGGCCAGAATGCGAAGCGGATGCTGGAGGAGGCCCGCGAGCGCGTCGCGGAATCCCTGGGCTGTGACCCGATCGAGGTCGTCTTCACCTCCGGCGGAACGGAGGCGGTGAACCTCGCCGTTAAGGGGCTGTACTGGGCGCGGAACGCGAGCGGCACCCGTGCGAGGATCCTCGTGCCGCGCGGCGAGCACCACGCCACCATCGACACTGTCGAATGGCTGGAGCGTTACGAGGGCGCGATCATCGACTGGGTGCCGATCGACGAACTGGGCCGCGTGCGGGTGGACGTCCTCGCCGAGCTCCTCGAGCAACACGACGACGTCGCCCTGGTGACCCTGCTCTGGGCCAACAACGAGGTGGGCACCGTGCAGCCGATCGCCGAGATCACCGCGCTCGCCGCTCGTCACGGTGTGCCGGTGCATTGCGACGCGATCTCCGCCTACCGTCACGTGCCCATCGACTTCGCCGCCACCGGTCTCGCGGCACTGTCGGTCTCGGCGCACAAGATCGGTGGCCCGCTCGGCATGGGAGCCCTCGTTCTCGACCGTTCCGCCGTCGTCGTGCCGCTCATCCACGGGGGAGGGCAGCAGCGCGACGTGCGGTCGGGCACCCAGGACGTGCCGGCCGCGATCTCATTCGGGGTCGCGGCGCAGCATCCGGTCGCATCGTTCGCGCCGCTCCGGGACCGCCTGGTCGCCGGAGTCCGGGCGGCCGTGCCGTCGGCCGTGCTGCGTGGCGACCCAGATCCCGCTGCGCGCCTCGACAACAACGCCCACTTCACCTTTCCCGGCTGCGAAGGTGATTCCCTGCTGTTTCTCCTGGATGCCGCCGGAGTGTCGGTGAGCACCGGGTCGGCCTGCCGCGCCGGAATCCCGGAGGCATCCCACGTGCTGCTCGGACTGGGGCTCACCGAGGCGGATGCCCGCGGCGCACTGCGCATCACCGTCGGGCACACCACGACAGAGGCCGACGTCGACGCGTTCCTGCAGGCACTGCCCGGGGCCGTCGCGCGCGCGATGCGAGCGGGCCTCAATGACCGGGATGTCGCGACGCGGGTCGACAGTGTCGATGCCTAGGCGCGCATCCGCGGCAGTCGCTGCCGGATTCCTTGTTGTGATGCTCGCGATGACCGGCTGCACCGCATCTCCGGCACCCACGCCGAGCCCGACCGAGAGTGTTCCGGCAGATCCGGCTCTCACATCGGTGTTCCCCGCCGACTTCACCGGCGCGACAGCCCAGGCGGAGACCGTGCGTCTCGCGGATGCCATCGTGGCACTGTTGCCCGCGTCGATCGTCGTGCACGTGGACAACACCGACCAGCTCGTACCGGCGACGGCATCCTCCCGGTCGTACTACGGAGTGCTGCGGATCATCTCGCTCGTTGCCTCCAACGATCCGGTCGCCATCTCGAAGGCGATGGTGCAGAAGATCGAAGCCTCGGGATGGACCGAGCGACAGTCATCCGATGATGCGACGGGAGTGCACCTCGTGACGCTCTCGAGCAATCGCAAGCCGAACATCTCGTGGCTGCTGCAGCTGAGTGGAGACCCAAGAGTCTCCGGGCAGTCGGTGATCCAACTGCAACTGGCGAGCCCGGACCTGCCCGGCTAAAGCCCCCCGCCCGATCCTGCATAACTCCTGCAACCTGCTGGGCCGGCTTCGGCGGCCTCCGGGTTTCGGCCACCACCTGCTCGGTCGCCGGCAATTTGCCGGAGTTATGACGAGGGGACCCGCGCCTACACTGGAAGTCATGAAGGTATTGGCGGCGATGAGTGGCGGAGTGGATTCCGCCGTTGCGGCCGCGCGCGCCGTCGACGCCGGTCACGAGGTGGTCGGCGTGCACCTGGCTCTCAGCCGCATGCCCGGCACGCTGCGCACGGGGGCCCGCGGATGCTGCACCATCGAGGACTCGATGGATGCCCAGCGGGCGGCCAACATCATCGGCATCCCCTATTACGTGTGGGACTTCTCTGAGCGTTTCGCTCTCGATGTCGTGGACGACTTCGTCGCCGAATACTCGGCCGGGCGCACGCCCAACCCGTGCATGCGGTGCAACGAGCGCATCAAGTTCGCGGCCCTGCTCGAGAAGGCCCTCGACCTGGGTTTCGATGCGGTCGCCACGGGGCACTACGCCACGATCCTCACCGACGACGACGGCAATCGCGAACTGCATCGGGCCGCTGCCTGGGCGAAGGACCAGTCCTACGTGCTCGGGGTGCTCACGGCGGAGCAGCTCGCGCACAGCATGTTCCCGCTCGGCGCGACCCCCTCGAAGGCGGAAGTCCGCGCGGAGGCCGCCGAGCGCGGTTTCAGCGTTGCGACGAAGCCCGACAGTCATGACATCTGCTTCATCCCCGACGGCGACACCCGCGGCTGGCTCGCGGATCGGGTGGGAGCCGAAGCAGGAGTCATCCTGGAGCGGGATGGTTCCGTCGTCGGCAGCCACGAGGGGGCGGCGGCCTTCACCGTCGGTCAGCGCAAGGGCCTGCACCTCGGAGTCCCGTCGCCGGATGGTCGTCCTCGGTTCGTGCTCGAGGTGAGGCCGTCGAGCAACACCGTTGTCGTGGGTCCGAAGGAGGCTCTCGATCTCGCCGAGGTGGCCGGATCCAAGTTCAGCTGGGCGGGGCTCGCACCCGCCGACCCGTTCACGGAGTTCGCCTGCCACGTGCAGATCCGCGCTCACGCCGACCCGGTGCCCGCGGTTGCCGTGCTTCGGGATGGCGAGATCATCATCCGCCCGGATGTTCCCCTCAACGGTGTCGCGCCCGGTCAGACCGCCGTGCTCTACCTCGGCACCCGCGTCCTGGGGCAGTGCACCATCGACCGGACGGTCTCCGCGGTTCCCCTGCCCGCACGCTGATCCCCCTTTTTTGCCTTTCATCATTCAGGAAGGTGTGGGGCTGACGGGTCAGGAGTGACTGGAGGGTTCCCACCAGGGGTCTCCCGCATCATCCGCCCCACACTTTCCTGAATGATGATGCGCAGCACTCGGGGGACGGATGCCGCGGGCTCGGGCAGGCGGCGGCACCGGGAGTGCGGGAGGTCGGCGGTCGAACCTAAGCTGAAGCGGTGGCGAACCTGGAGAAAGAGACCGCGGAAGACCTCACCCTCGAACAGGCCGGGGAGGAGGCCGGAGAGCTGACGACGCGCGTGCTGGAGCTGCGCGACGCCTACTACGAGCGCGACGAAGTCCTCGTGGCCGACGAGGACTACGACCGGATGCTGCATCGGCTCGAGGAGCTGGAGCGACTCTTCCCCGAGCTGCAGAGCCAGGACTCTCCGACCCAGACCGTCGGGGGTCGCGCCGATTCGACGCTCTTCGCCCCGGTGCGGCACGCCGAGCGGATGCTGAGCCTCGACAACGTGTTCTCTCTCGAGGAATTCGCCGAGTGGGCCGCGAAGGTCGAGCGCAACGCCGGCCGGCACATCGACTATCTGTGCGAGCTCAAGATCGACGGGCTCGCCATCAACCTCCGCTACGAAAACGGCGTGCTCGTGACGGCGGCGACGCGCGGCGACGGAGTGGTCGGCGAAGACGTGACCGAGAACATCGCGTTCGTGAAGGTGATACCGACGAAGCTCACCGGCACCGGGCATCCGCCGGTGGTCGAGGTGCGCGGCGAGGTCTTCTTCGAGTCCGAGATCTTCGATCAGCTCAACGCCGATCAGGTCGCCGCGGGGGAGCGGGTGTTCGCGAACGCGCGAAACGCGGCATCCGGCAGTCTTCGCCAGGTCGCAGAGAACAAGACCGCCGTGCAGCTCGAGCGGATGCAGAAGCGGCTCGGTCGGCTGAGCATGCTCGTGCACGGCATCGGTGCGTGGGCGAATCCGCCCGTTGACTCCCAATCGGCCACCTACGGCCTGCTCGCGGAGTGGGGTCTGCCGACCAGCACGCACTTCCGGGTGGTGAAGTCCGCGTCGGATGCTGCGGAGTTCATCGAGTTTTTCGGTGAACACCGCGGCAGCGTCGAGCACGAGATCGACGGCATCGTGATCAAAGTCGATGAACTCGAGCTTCACGAGGAGCTCGGTGCGACGAGCCGGGCTCCCCGATGGGCGATCGCGTACAAATATCCGCCGGAGCAGGTCAATACCAAGCTCCTGGACATCGTGGTGAGCGTCGGGCGCACCGGCCGGGTCACCCCCTTCGCCGTCATGGAGAAGGTGCGGGTGGCGGGCAGCGAGGTGCGCCAGGCCACCCTCCACAACCAGGATGTCGTCAAGGCCAAGGGGGTGCTCATCGGTGACACCGTGGTGCTGCGCAAGGCCGGCGATGTGATTCCCGAAGTGCTCGGCCCGGTCGTCGAACTTCGAGACGGTACCGAGCGGGAATTCGTGATGCCGACGAACTGCCCGGAGTGCGGAACCCTGCTCGCACCGGCGAAGGAGGGAGACGTCGACCTCCGGTGCCCCAACGCCCGCAGTTGCCCCGCCCAGGTTCGCGGTCGCGTCGAGCATGTCGGCAGCCGGGGTGCGCTCGATATCGAAGGCCTCGGGGAGGTGGGTGCCTCCGCTTTGACCCAGCCCGATGTGCCCGTCGATCCGCCGCTGGTCACCGAGGCCGGTCTGTTCTCCCTCACGCTCCGCGACATCTTTCCGATCACCGTGCGTGTGCGGGACCACGAGACCGGGCTCGTCAAACTCGATCCCGACGGATCGGAGCGCACCGAGACGCCCTATCGCAAGAGACGCAAGAAAACCGGGAGAGGGGCCGACCCCGCTTTCGATTCCGGTGCGAACGATTTCGCCGGCGACGAGGAATACGTGCCATCGTCGGCCGCCGAGAAGTTGCTGTCCGAGTTGGAACTCGCGAAGACCAAGGACCTGTGGCGCATCCTCGTGGCGCTGAGCATCCGCCATGTCGGACCGGTGGCCGCTCGTGCACTTGCCGCCTATTTCGGTTCCATCGCGGCGATCCGGGCGGCGAGCCGCGAGGAGCTCGCGGCGGTGGACGGAGTGGGCGGCATCATCGCCGACTCCCTGATCGACTGGTTCTCCATCGATTGGCATGTCGAGATCATCGACCGGTGGGCGGATGCCGGCGTGCGGTTGAGCATTCCCGGTCACGCCGGCCCTGGCGCGGCGATCGCCGCCGGAGGCCCACTCTCCGGCATCACCGTCGTCGCGACCGGGAGCCTGGAGGGGTTCACGCGGGAGGGGGCTCTCGAAGCGATCATCGCGGCCGGTGGCAAGGCCGCGTCGAGCGTCTCGAAGAAGACGGACTTCGTTGCAGCGGGCCCAGGAGCAGGCTCGAAATTGACAAAAGCTGAGGAACTCGGTCTTCGCATCATCGATGCGGCACAGTTCGCCCTACTCCTCGAATCGGGCCCAGACGCGCTTAACAGCTGATTCTCGAGCTAGTCTCGCGTGTAAACACCGCGTGACTATCTGGTGCCGCCCAGTAAAAACCTAGGTCAGAGGCATATTCGACCCTACTATTGGGGGTAGAAACAGATTCCCGTTGCTCACGGTGTTCCCCCGAATGCCGGATTCAACGATTGGATACATACCTTTTGCTGTTTGACGTCGCAGCAGTCCTCTCGCCCTCCGGCGCGCTCGGTGGGGTGGCAGAGGCGTTCGGCGTACACGAAATCAGCCGCCAGATCTCGGCGATCGTGGAGTCGGTCGATCCGTCGACGCAGGATCAATCGCTGTTCGGAGGGCTCTTCGCCCCGGTCGGCTCTGGCGCGGGCATGCTCTCCTACGGCAGCCCGCAGCCTTCGGATGTGACGCAAGCGGGCGTATCGTCGACGCCCGTCGATCCGACGCTTCTTCCCCGCAGCAGTGGAAGTGAGACCCTCGACCGACTGACGGTGCTGTCCGGTTCCGATGTCGCGGCCTTCGTCTCCCGCAACCCCTCGGCGGTGCAGAGACTGCTGGTGAGTCCGCCGCGAGCCAGTTCGATTGCGGCCTGGTGGGGATCCCTGCCGAGCTCGGGACAGAGAACCCTCTCGACGAAAGCGCCCGAGGTGGTCGGCAATCTGGACGGCTTGCCTTTCGCGGTGCGCGACCGGGCCAACCGCCTCACCCTCAGCCGATCCGTCGCCCAGCTCGAATCATCGATCGCCTCTGGGGCGGGGCGTGCGAAGCTCGTCGAGAAGCGCCACCACCTCGACATCCTGGAGCAGGTGAAGAAGACCCTGCAGCGCACGACCGGCGAACCGAAACGACAGCTTCTCACCCTCGATACGACTGGCGAGGTGCGAGCAGCCGTGGTGGTTGGAGACCTCAGCACCGCGGACTACGTGAGCTATCTCGTGCCCGGCATGTTCTTCACCGTGCAGGGGCAGATGTACGACTGGACCGTGATCGCGCAAGACCTGCAGGCGCAGCAGTCCGGGTGGTTGAAGACGCTGTCGACCACCAACCCGGCGCTCGCCGGCAAGACCGCAGCCACGGTGGCCTGGATCGGTTACCAGACACCGGGGGTGCTCGACATCGCCTCGCTCGATCGAGCGCAGAGCGGCGCCAGCTTTCTCGGCCACGCCATCCAGGGACTCCACGCGGCACGAGCGGACAGCCCACCGTTTGTCAGCCTGGTGACACACTCTTACGGATCCACCGCCGCGATGATGGAACTCGCGCAGGGCGGCATGTCCGTCGATGCGCTCGCCATCATCGGGTCCCCCGGGTCTGCCGCTCAGTCGGCGTCGGCCCTGGCGGTGACCAAGGGCAACGTCTTCGTCGGCGAAGCGGCCTGGGACCCGATCGTGAACACCGCCTTCTACGGCAGCGACCCCGGCGCGCCCAGCTTCGGCGCGAAAAAGATGGATGTCGCGGCCGAGACCGATCCGATAACGCACAAGCCTCTCGCCGCCGCGGTTGGCCACCTCGGGTACTTCGACAGCGGCACCACGGCGATGCGTAACCTTGCGCTGATCGGGCTCGACCAGAGCGCGCTGGTCTCCTCCGGCTCGCCGGAGGATGCGAGCCGCACGCTCGCCGATAGTCGCTGAGCGGCGCCCGACAACCGGATCGGATCGGCGCTCACGCGCGTGCGAATAGAATCGGGTGTCCCCCCAAGCGATCCAACGCACGGAGTTCCATGTCTGAAAATCCTGCTGAGCCCGACGGCCGTATCACCACCGATCAGGTCGCTCACCTCGCAAACCTCGCCCGCATCGCGCTCACACCCGCCGAGATCGAGAAGCTCACCGGCGAACTGGGAGTGATCATCGACTCCATCGCGAAGGTTTCCGAGGTGGCAACGGCGGACGTTCCGGCCACGAGTCATCCGATTCCACTCACCAATGTGTTCCGCCCCGACGTGATCGGCGACACGCTTTCGCAGGAGGAAGCGCTCAGCGGCGCTCCGGAGCATGACGGAAGCCGATTCAAAGTCTCTGCAATCCTGGGGGAGGAGCAGTAATGTCCCATGTCGACGGCACCGCCGATCTCACCCGCCTCAGCGCGGCCTCGCTCAGCGAACTCCTCCAGGCGCGCGAGGTCTCGAGCGTCGAGGTGACCAGGGCGCACCTCGATCGCATCGCCGCGGTCGATGGCGATGTGCACGCCTTCCTCCATGTCTCGAAGGACGCTATCGACACCGCGGAGGGTGTCGATGTGCTGCGCCGCAGCGGTGACCGGCTTCCGCCGCTCGCCGGTATCCCGATCGCCATCAAGGACGTGCTCTGTACCCTGGACATGCCCTCTACCGCGGGAAGCAAGATACTCGAGGGCTGGATCCCTCCCTACGACGCCACCGTGGTGCGCAAGCTTCGCGAGGCCTTCCTCGTACCGCTCGGCAAGACGAACATGGACGAATTCGCCATGGGATCCTCCACCGAGTTCTCGGCGTACGGCGTGACCCATAATCCCTGGGACCTGGATCGCATTCCCGGCGGATCGGGCGGAGGAAGCGCGGCAGCGGTAGCGGCATTCGAAGCACCGCTCGCACTCGGCTCTGACACGGGTGGCTCGATTCGCCAACCGGCAGCGGTAACGGGATCCGTCGGGGTCAAGCCCACCTATGGCGGGGTGAGCCGGTATGGCGCGATCGCGCTCGCGAGCTCGCTCGACCAGGTGGGCCCCGTCTCCCGTACGGTTCTCGACGCCGCGTTGTTGCACGACGTGATCGGTGGTCACGATCCACGAGATTCCACCTCCCTGCGGGACGAATGGCCGAGTTTTGCCGCGGCGGCGAAGGCCGGACAACTCAAGCGCAACCTCAACGGTGTGCGTGTCGGTGTGGTGAAGGAGCTCGATGCACCCGGCTTCCAGGCCGGGGTCAGCCAGCGCTTCCACGAGACTCTCGATCTGCTCGCCTCCAACGGAGCAGAGATCGTCGAGCTGAGCGCACCGAACTTCGAGTACGCCGTCGCCGCCTACTACCTCATCCTGCCGGCGGAGGCATCCAGCAACCTCGCGAAGTTCGACTCTGTGCGATTCGGACTCCGAGTGAACCCTGTGGGGGGAGGGACGGTCGAGGATGTGATGGCCGCGACCCGTGAGGCCGGTTTCGGTCCGGAGGTCAAGCGTCGCATCATCCTCGGCACCTACGCGCTCAGTGCGGGCTATTACGACGCCTACTACGGCAGCGCGCAGAAGGTGCGCACGCTCATCCAGCGCGACTTCGCCGCTGCCTTCGAGAAGGCGGACATCCTGATCAGCCCGGCAGCGCCGACCACCGCGTTCAGGATCGGCGAAAAGATCGACGATCCGCTTGCCATGTATCTCAACGACGTGACGACGATCCCGGCGAACCTCGCGGGCATTCCGGGTATGGGTCTCCCGATGGGGCTTGCTCCGGAGGATGGATTGCCCACCGGCCTCCAGCTCATGGCACCGGCACGCGCCGATGCCCGGCTCTACGAGCACGGTGCCGTCATCGAGGCCCTGCTCGAAGACAGCTGGGGTCGCACGCTGATCAGCCAGGCACCGGAGCTGGCCACGCGCTAGCTGTGCCCGGCGGCAGCACCCGCGGGGTCAGGGCTTATCGGCTCGATATCCCAGCGAAACGGCGCCGCCGGTGCCTTCGTTGGCGATCTGATCGCCCGCCGGCAGCACGTCGGCGGCGCGCTCGCGGAAGGCGACCATGTTCATCCGGTTGCCGCAGCGCACGCTGCAGTACCGTTTCGACCCGTTGCGGGAGAGGTCGACGAGCACCCCGGAGCAGTCCGGTGCGTCGCAGGTGCGGAGCCGGTCCATGGCGTCCATGCGGATGACATCGGCAAGGGCGAGCGCCACCTCGACGCGCATCCGCTCGGCCAGGGGCGCGTCAGGCGCCGTCGCGTGCCAGTGCCACCCGGAGTCGTCGTGCCGGGTGAGCTGGGGGAGGGCGTCCGCTTCCGCCAGCATCGCGTTCACCTCGGTGACGGCCCCGTCTCGCCCGAGGTGCCAGATCTTGCGCAATCGCTCCCGCGTGAGCGCGACCTGCGCACGCTCCGCCTCGTCGTGATCGATGCGACCGGAGTACCGGAAACGGGCGAGAATCGCGTCGAGATCATCGATCGTGGTGAGCTCGTCCGACCCGCTGCGGGAGGCAAGCGGATGAGTGTTCGCCAAGGCGACGGCAAATTCGAGTGTCTCCACGGTGTCAGGGGCAAAAAGCAATTTGACTCCTTACTTTTGACCAGACTACCGTCAGCAGAATGAAGCCTTCGTCCACCTCGCTCGGACTGGTCATCGCCGTGATCGCCGCTGCGACCTTCGGCATGTCGGGCGCCTTCATCAAGCCCCTTCTGGAGGCGGGTTGGAGTCCCGCGGCCGCGGTGACGGCGAGGGCGCTCATCGGCGGACTCGTGCTCGCGCCGCTCGCCCTGCTCTCGCTCCGAGGCAGGTGGTCATCGCTCTGGCGCGCTCGGTGGCGCATCGTGGCGATGGGGCTCATCGGCGTGGCCGGCACCCAGCTGGTCTATTTCGCCGCCCTGCAACGGATTCCCGTGAACACCGCGATACTCATCGAATACATGGCGCCACTGCTGCTGGTCGGCTTCGTCTGGGTGACCAGTCGGCGGATGCCCTCCGCCGTCGTGCTCATCGGCTCGGTCGTGGCCGTGGCGGGCCTCGTTCTCGTGGTCTCGCCGCGTGGGGGAGGCGGTTTCGACCTCGTGGGCCTTGGCTTCGCGACGCTGGCGACGGTCGGGTGCGCGATCTATTACGTGGTCGCGGCGCGGCCGAGCGACGGTCTTCCGCCGGTGGCGCTCGCGGCGGGTGGACTCGTGCTCGGCGGGCTCGTCCTCGGCCTCGCGGGCCTCACCGGTCTCGTTCCCTTCACGGCGACGTTCACGACCGTGCGTCTGCTCGGCACGATGGTGAGCTGGTGGGTGCCTCTGCTCGTCGTCGGCGTCTTCGCCACGGCCGTCGCCTACGCCAGCAGCATCACTGCGACCGAGATGCTCGGCTCCAGACTGGCATCCTTCGCCGGCCTGCTCGAGGTCATCGCGGCGGCGCTCTACGCGTGGATACTGCTGGGGGAAGACCTCACGGTGCTGCAGCTGATCGGGGGAGCGCTCATCCTGGCCGGCATCGCCTTCGTCCGCGCCGAGAAGCGGGGTGCAGCGACGATGCTCGAAGCGGGCGCGAACACCGAGCCGATCGCCGTGCCGATCGCCGTGCCGATCGCCGTGCCGTCGCCATCCGAAGATCCTCCGCTCGCCACGCCCGTAGAATCGTCTGGTGGCTAAAGCTGAACTGATGGACTACGACCGTGCGATCGAGCTCTTCGAGCCGGTGCTCGGCTTCGAGGTGCACGTCGAACTGAACACGAAGACCAAGATGTTCAGCGACGCGCCAAACTTCTTCGGTGGCGAGCCGAACACGAATGTCACGCCCGTGGACCTCGGACTTCCGGGCAGCCTTCCGGTGGTCAACGAGCAAGCGGTGAAGTACTCGATCAGCCTCGGGCTGGCCCTGGGCTGCAGCATCCGCCCCTCCAGCCGCTTTGCGCGCAAGAACTACTTCTACCCCGACCTGGCGAAGAACTACCAGATCAGCCAGTTCGACGAGCCCATCGCCTTCGATGGAAGCGTCGAGGTTGAGCTCGAGGATGGCCGTACCTTCCAGATTCCCATCGAGCGCGCGCACATGGAAGAGGATGCAGGCAAGCTCACCCACGTCGGTGGCGCCACCGGGCGCATCCAGGGTGCGGAGTACTCGCTCGTCGACTACAACCGCGCCGGCGTGCCCCTGGTCGAGATCGTCACCAACATCATCTACGGCGCAGAACGGGATGCCCCGGAGCTCGCCAAGGCCTACGTCTCGACCATCCGCGACATCGTGCGGTCCCTGGGCATCAGCGACGCGAAGATGGAGCGCGGCAACCTGCGTTGCGATGCGAACATCTCGCTGTCCCCGCGCGGATCCGGCACGCTCGGCACTCGCACCGAAACGAAGAATGTCAACTCCCTGCGAAGCGTCGAGCGCGCCATCCGCTATGAGATCCAGCGCCAGGCGGCGATCCTCGCCGACGGTGGCACGATCATCCAGGAGACCCGGCATTGGCACGAGGACACCGGTGTGACCTCGGCCGGCCGGCCCAAGAGCGACGCCGACGATTACCGCTACTTTCCCGAGCCCGACCTTCTTCCCGTCGAGCCGTCGCTCGAGCTGATCGAGGAACTGCGTGCCGCGTTGCCCGAGGCACCGGCGGTCCGTCGTCGTCGGCTCAAGGAGGCCTGGGGCTTCACCGACCTGGAGTTCCAGGATGTCGCGAACTCCGGTCTGCTCGTCGAGATCGAGGAGACCACGGCCGCCGGTGCTTCCGCAGCGCAGGCCCGCAAGTGGTGGACCGGCGAAATCGCCCGGCTGGCGAACGCCGCGGACGTGGACGCGTCGTCCCTCGTCTCGTCACTGCATGTCAGCGAGCTGATCGCCCTCATCGAAAACGGCGAACTCACCGACCGGCTGGCGCGCCAGGTGCTCGAAGGAGTCATCGCGGGCGAGGGTTCCCCTGCCGCTGTCGTTGAATCGCGGGGCCTCAAGGTCGTGTCGGATGACGGTGCCCTCATCGCTGCGATCGACGAGGCTCTCGCGGCCCAACCCGACGTGCTCGAGAAGATCCGCGACGGCAAGGTGCAGGCTGCCGGCGCGGTGATCGGTGCGGTGATGAAGGCGATGAAGGGCACAGCGGATGCCGCCCGCGTGCGCGAACTCGTGCTGGAGCGCGCGCAGCAGTAGCGGTCGATACCGCAGCCGACCCGAACAGACTGGAGCCCCTGAAATGACCGTCACCGCAACACTCGAACTCTCGATCGCCCCCGAGTCGGCTGATGTCGCGCACTCCGTGATCCACGAGGTGCTCGCTGCGACGCGGGCGTTTGCCGGCAACCAGGGCGTCGAAGTGCTCGTCGACGTGGCGAACCCGCTGCACATCGTGGTGCTCGAGCGGTGGGAGTCCCTCGAGGCCGATGCCGCCTACCGCGCCTGGCGCGCGGGCGATGGGGTATCGAACCTGGGCACTGTGCTCGCAGGGCCGCCGGTGCTCACGGTCTTGACGACCTCCGAGTGACTGATCGGTCATCCTGCGACGTGCCTCAGGACTGATCCCCTGAGAGTCCCTTCCGCGTCCACGCGCTGACAGCCCGCCGTATTCGCGGTACCGGACGCCGGGCAGTCGCTATTTTCTGCAGTCGCTATCGGGACTGATGTCGATCTGGTCGACTCGAGATTTGCCGCGTTTGACGTTCCCCTTCCGGGACAGTCGCTACGTACTAGTGACCGTAGTGATAGCGGCATCCGGCAATGCGAATCTCATCGCTGTCGACTTTGTAAACGAGGCGATGTTCGTCGGTGATTCGTCGTGACCAATAGCCGTGAAAACCGTGCTTCAGTGGCTCCGGCTTTCCGATGCCTTCGTTTCCGTTTCGTGCGATATCTCGCAGCAGGATGTTGATGCGCTTGAGGACCTTTCGATCCTGCGTCTGCCACCATTCATAGTCGGCCCACGCATCCTCGTCCCAGGTCAACTTCATTCTGTGATGTCGTGCTCGACACCTTTACCGGATTCGAGCCGTTCTATTGAGCGAAGGAGCCGCGCGGCGTTTGCCGGAGATTTCAGCAGGTATGCGGTTTCTTTCAATGACTCGTAATCATCTAGCGAGACGATGACCACCGGCTCATGGCCCGCCCGAGTGATGATGACTTCCTCGCGGTCGTCGACCACAGCGGACAGCGTCGCGGCATATTTTGCTCGAGACTCTGAGTAGGTCATTGTGCGCATGAGATTCCCTTCTAGGCGTACAACTTATTGTACTTTATCATCCAAGTCGCGTAAGAGGTTCCGCTCACGGGCCGCCGATCCGGGCGAAAAGTGGTCCAGAGCGGGCTCTCTCGATGGTGGAGAGGGCCGCCCGGTGATGGTCCGGCCCGGGAACGCTTCAGGTGCCCGCCGTTCACGTCCTCTCAGCTGTCACCTTCCAGCGCAGCAGATCCAAGGCTTTCCTGCCCGGACCTAGGGCGAAAGTCTCGATCTGCTTGAGACAAGTCTCGATTTGCTTGAGAACTGACAACTCAGCTCATTAACAGCACAGGGACTTGCACCGCGATAGTCAACGATATATCTTTGACCCATCGCAGAAACTCTGCGATGGCTCAGCAAAGCATCACGTAGCTGGGCGAACGAAAGGACATGCGATCATGAAACGCAATCACGATATCCACAACAGAAGCTTCCATCACTCCGACCACCACCCGCTTCGGTTCAATCACGAGTCCGCCGGTTCCGGCGAAGGCCGCGGTCGTGGCCCCGGATTCGGCGGCTTCGGCGGACCGGGCTTCGGCTCCGGTTTCGGCGGGCCCGGGTTCGGACCACGCGGTCCTCGCAGGGCAGGCAAGGGCGATGTACGCTCGGTCATCCTCTCCCTTCTGGCCGAGGGCCCGTCCAACGGCTACGGCCTGATCAAGGCGATCGCGGAGAAGACCAGTGGTGCCTGGCGCCCGAGCCCCGGCTCGGTCTATCCCACGCTGCAGCAGCTCGTCGACGAGGACCTCATCGTCTCCGTCGGCGACGGTCGGAAGACCGAATTCGAACTCACCGATGCCGGCAAGACCTACGTCAGCGAGCATGCGGATGATTTCGCCAAGGCCTGGGAGGCGACCCCCGGTCGCTCCGAACAGGCTGGAGCGTTCTTCGAGAGCGTCGGCAAGCTGATGGGCGTCGCCCAGCAGTTCCGTCACTCGGCAACAGACGCCCAGCGGGCTGCCGCCATCGAAAAGCTGGATGAGGCGCGCCGCGCCCTCTACCTGATCCTGGCGGACTGAAACCAGAACGCGATCACCCCGAAGGCCGGGTCCCGCTGCGGTGGGACCCGGCCTTCGGTGCGTTCACGGCGGGGCGAGTACGCCCGCCGGAGTATGGCCCGTGGCTGCTCCGCGGGGTACGGTTGCCCCATGAGCACGTCGAAGGCACAGCCTGTCGCAATCGCGACACGGCTTCTGAGTGCCCTGGCGGCTGTGCTTCCGGGCGGATTCGCGGCGCTTCTTCTCGTGTCCATCGCGTTATCGGATGGCAGCCACAGTTCGCTCACCGTTCTCGGCATCGCCGCTGTGACGGTGGCGGGTGCGGCAGCCATCGGCTACTCGCTCGTGCTCGTGGGTTCCTCCGAGATGACCGTCGGCGCGCGAGCGCAGGTGCGGCGTTCCGTCGCCTTCGGCAGGCCTGCCCCGCAGCATCCGACCACCCCCGGGCGTCCGCGCACTCGGGCACCCTCGCAGTCGATCCCGGCCACCTAGCAGAGCCCCGCGCAAGCGGATGCCTCGTGGCCACACTCGGTCACCCATCCGTTTCGACTGCAAGGACTCTCATCGTGGACCTCTTTTCGTTTGCCCCCATCGCCTCTCTTCTCGACCTGGCCCATTCCCTCGTCGAGGGTCTCGCGGCGCTCGTCTCTCCCCTCGCCGGTGCGGCCAGCGCAACCGTCGCCATCATCCTGCTCACCGTGATCGTGCGCACGGTGCTCATCCCGGTGGGCGTCTCGCAGGTGAAGGCTGAGGGTACTCGCCGTCGACTTCACCCGCAGATCCTCGCCCTGCAGCGTCGACACCGGAAGGATCCGCTGCTGCTTCAACAGAAGACGGCGGCGCTGTACAAGGCCGAGAACACATCGCAATTCGCGGGCATCGTGCCCGCCCTCGCCCAGGCGCCGGTGCTCTCTCTCGTCTATGCACTCTTCATCCGCGTCACCGTGGACGGCCATCCGAACGCGCTCCTCACCGAGCGCCTGTTCGGAGTGCCGCTCGGCACCACCTTTGGGCACCTCGCAACGACCGGGGCGGCCGGCATCGCCGTCTACCTCGTGCTCTTCGCGATGATGGCCGGCGTCGCGTGGCTGTCCCGGAGAGTCGCACTGCGGCTCGTGTTGCCGAATCCGGATGCGCCGGAATCGGCTGCCACGATCGCCCGGGTTCTGAGCTGGATGCCGTTCCTCACCATCGTCTTCTCGGCATTCGTTCCTCTCGCCGCGACGATCTATCTCGCGGCGACGACCGCCTGGACCCTCGGCGAACGGGCGCTGCTGCGACGCCGCTATTGGCGCGCCGGGGAAACGGATCCGCCTCTCGCTCCCGCGATGAGCTGATGCCGGACGGGGCTCGGCGAAGCCCGCCGGGCCGTTCCGCGCCCGGCTCTAGCCGGCCATCGCCCGTCGCACCGCGTCGATGGCGATGGCCAGGTCCGCGTCATCCGTCGACCAGTTGCTCACGGAGATGCGCAGGATGTCGCGGTCCTGCCACCGCGATCCGCTCATCCAGACCGCGCCATCGGCGATGAGGTTCCGGGTGACCCGGCGGGTGTTCTCGTCATCCCCGAACGCGAGGCTCACCTGCGTGAAGACGACATCGTTGAGCACCTCGACACCGGGGAGAGACGAGAGTCCATCGGCGAGAGTGCGGGCGTTCGCGGCCAGACGCTCCACGAGCGCGATCACCCCCGAGCGTCCGAGCTCGTGCAGGGCGGCCCAGACGGGAACTCCTCGCGCCCGGCGCGACAGCTCCGGCACCCTGTCGAAGGGGTCTCCCGGTCCGTCGCTGGCATTGATGAGATAGCTGGTGTGCACCGCGAAGGCCGATCTCACCGCTTCCGGATGGGCGACGACCGCGATTCCACAGTCGTAGGGGACGTTGAGCGTCTTGTGCGCATCCGTCGCCCAGGAATCCGCCATCTCGAGCCCGTCGAGGTGCTTTCGGTAGAGCGGACTTGCCGCAGCCCAGAGACCGAAGGCGCCGTCCACGTGCACCCACGCGCCATGGTGATGGGCGATCTCGATCGACTCGCGCATCGGGTCGAAGGCGCCGGAGTGGAGGTTTCCGGCCTGGAGGCAGACGATCGCCGGCCCGTCGACATCGCGCATCGACTCGGCCAGAGCCGCGGGGATGATGCGCCCCTCGCGGTCGGCAGCCACCTCGATCGGCAGTCCAAGCCCGAGGTAGCGCAGGGCGAGATCGACGGAGGCGTGCCGCTCGCGTCCGGCGAAGACGGCGATCCGCGGGGCGCCACTCAGCCCGTCTGCCGAGAGATTCCAGCCGATCCGGTCGAGCACCTGCTGGCGCCCCGCCGCGATTCCCACGAAGTTCGCCGTGGTTCCTCCGGTCGTGAATCCGACATCCGATCCGGACGGGAGCCCGAGCAGGGCGAGGATTTCGGCCCCGGCTGCCTCCTCGATCGCGGCGACACCCGGTGTGGCGAAGCGCATCCCGGCGTTCTGGTCCCAGGCGCTCACGAGCCAGTCCGCCGCCATCGCCGAGGGGAGGGTGCCGCCCATGACCCAGCCGAAGAATCGACCGGAGGGGACCGCCATCAGGCCGGGCTCGACGATCTCGGAGAGCGAATCGACGACGTCTGCGGCATCGCGACCGTGCTCGGCGAGGGGCTGCATCAGGGTCTCAGCCACCTGGTCGGCTGTCAGCCGCGGAGGCACCGGTCGGGTGGGGATGGATTCGAGCCAGTCCCTGGCATGGGCATGGGCGCGCTCGAGGGGCTCTCTGTAGGCATCCGGGTCGGCCGTCACGGTCTGAGGCTAGACCCGCCGGATCGATCGCGGAAGGGTGAAATTGGCCCACCGGCCAACGGGCAGAATGAGACGATGACCATCACCTCGCCCTACGGAACCTGGCGCTCTCCGATCACCGCCCGCGACATCGCCGCGAGTGGGCATCCGGTGCAGGGTGGATGCTGGGTCGGCGAGCAGGCGTGGTGGTGCGAGGGGCGACCCGAGGAGGGCGGACGCTACGTCGTGGCGAATGCCGCGGGAGACGTGCTGCCCGCCCCGTGGAACGCCCGGAGCCGCGTGCACGAATACGGGGGAGGGGCCTGGGCTGTGACCGCCGATCGGGCGTTGGTCTTTGCCGAATTCAGCGACCAACGGCTGTACCGTCTGGATGACGGCGGCTCGGTTCCCGTGCCGCTCACGCCCGCGGGACGCGGCTTCCGCTTCGGTGACATCAGTATTCGGGGGTCGGAAGTGATCGCCGTCCGCGAGATCCACGCGGATGGCTCGGTCACCCGGGACATCGTGGCCGTGCCGCTAGACGGCACCGGGGCCGTCGAGGGCACCGGGGCTGTCGAGGGCACCGGGGCTGTCGAGGGCATCCGCTCTCTGGCATCCGGGTCGCATTTTCTCGCCTTCCCGCGTTTCTCGCCGGATGGCGCGAGGCTCGCCTGGATCGGATGGGAGCATCCCCAGATGCCGTGGGACGGCACCGAACTCCGCGTGACCGAACTGGAGAGCGGAACGGTCAGCACCCTCGCGGGTTCGGCCACCGAGAGTGTGCTGCAACCGGAGTGGATCGACGATGCCACGCTCACGATGGTGAGCGACCGGAGCGGCTGGTGGAACCTCTATTCCGTGACCCTTCACGGGGAGGTGGCCTCACTCCATCGGGAAGAGGCAGACTTCGGCGGCCCGCTCTGGCAGCTCGGCAACCGGTTCTACGACCTGCTCGACGATGGGCGGATCCTCGCGGTACGCACTCTCGGATCGGACGATCTCGTGATCGTCGACCCGGCCGATGGCACCTCGCAGGCCGTCGATCTGTCGCTGACAGGTATCCGGCTCGGGCCGCGTCGCGGCAGCCGCGTGCTGCTCACGGGAGGCAGCTCCGCACAGAGCGGTGGTCTCCGCGTCTTCGATCTCGACGACGGCTCCCTCACCGATCTTCGCTGGGACGTGGAAAGCATGCCGGATGCGGCATACGTGCCGATCGCGGAGGCGAGGACCTTCCTCGGTGCGCGCGATGTCCACAGCTTCGTCTATCCGCCGCGCAACGGCGACTATGACGCTCCGGCAGGCGAGAGACCGCCGTACATCGCCGTGGTCCACGGCGGTCCCACGGGCCACAGCTCCGGTGGGTACTCGCCCATCTACAGCTTCTTCACCAGTCGAGGAATCGGAATCATCGACGTGAACTACGGCGGGTCCACCGGCTACGGCCGTGAATACCGCAACCGGCTTCGCGGCCAGTGGGGCGTCGTCGACGTGGAAGACGTCATCGCCGCGGTGCGCGGGCTCGCGGATGCCGGTCTCGCCGACGCCAGTCGCCTCGCGATTCGCGGGGGATCGGCCGGCGGGTTCACGGTGCTCGCGGCGCTCACCCGATCCTCTGTCTTCGCGGCCGGAGCCTCGTACTACGGCGTATCCGACCTCGCCACCCTCGCCGCCGAGACCCACGACTTCGAGTCCCGCTATACGGATGGCCTGGTGGGCCCGCTGCCGGAAGCATCCGCCCTCTACGCGCAGCGATCGCCCATCACCCACGTCAATGACCTGACAACACCGGTGTTGTTGCTGCAGGGACTCGATGACGAGATCGTGCCACCGGCCCAGTCGGAGCTCTTTCGTGACCAGCTGGCCGCGCAGGGGCTCCCGCACGCCTACCTGGCCTACGAGGGTGAATCCCATGGGTTCCGGCGAGCGGAGACGATCGTCGATGCCACGGAGAGCGAGCTCTCGTTCTACGGCCAGGTGATGGGCTTCGATCCGCCGGATGTGCCGCGGCTCACGCTCTCGTAGGGTCGGGCCGTCGGAACGGCCGCGTCATCTTTCGCCCCAGACCATCGGGTCGCCTTGCGGGTGCCCCGCCGACCGAAGTGTGCGACTCAGCGGCGCGGCGATGACACCGCGTGAGTATGCGGCAGGTCCCCGAAGGCCACATTCTGCGCGATATCGAGGGTCACGGCGTCGCTCGCGAAGGCCAGGGTGACGGTGCGCGAATACGGGGTCACGACATCGAGCGCCCTAACGACGAGGGTGTCAGGGGAGACCCAGGCGCCGCTGGCCCACACCCGAGAATCGGCGGAACCCAGCCACCGGCCGTGTTCGAAGGCGAGCTCGGTGATCGCGCCGTGCTCGTCGACGATGAGTCGTCCCGGCTCCACCGTCACCGCCGAGACGGTGGGGTGGTCGAAGGAGAACCGCACTCCGGCGACCAGCTCCGCCGTTGCGCTCGTGGCGTCCCCGGCCACGGTCGGGATACTGAGATCTGCGAGCACCCCGTCCAGCGGGCTGTCCGCCGGAGGAAGCGCCGAGTCGCCGAAGGCCGGGAGCAGGTGCTCCCACACGAGGTCGAGGGCGAGCTGCGCGACCGGCAGGGCGGAGGTGAGCACCACGACGGAATCCTGCTCGGGAAGCACCAGGCAGAACTGTCCGAACGCGCCGTCCGCCCGATACCCGGCCAACCGGTTGCGCCAGAACTGGAAGCCGTACCCCTGGCGGCCGTCGAGATCATGATCGGCCGCAGCGGTGACCACCTGAAGGGAGGTGGCTTCATCGATCCACTCGGCGGGCACGAGTTGTCTGCCGTTCCACTGCCCCCGCTGCAGCAGGAGCTGACCGAAGGTGGCCAGCTGTTCGGTCGTGATGCTGAGCCCCCACCCTCCGGCGTCGATGCCCTGAGGGGAGCTCTCCCAGGTGGCATCCGTGATTCCGAGCGGCTCGAAGAGGCGTGGGCCGAGATAGTCGAGCAGGCGCTGTGCGGTGAGGCGCTGCACGATCGCCGAGAGCACGTGCGTCGCGCCACTGTTGTAGAGGTAGTGCGTGCCCGGCTCGAACTCGAGAGGCTGAGCGAGGATCGCGCGAGCCCAGTTGTCACCGTGGGTGCTGTCCGCGAGCGAGACGGTGTCGACGGCGTGGCCGGTCGTCATCGTGAGCAGGTGGCGCACGGTCAGGGCACCGAGGCGCGCGTCGATCTCGGTCGGGAGATCATCGGGCAGCAGGTCGACGACGCGGTCGTCGAGGGACAGGAGCCCTTCGCTGATCGTGAGCCCGACGGCCATCGCGGTGAAGCTCTTGCTCACCGAGAACATCATGTGCGGATGCCCCGCCGAATAGGGCGCCCACCACCCCTCGGCGATCACCCGACCGTGCCGCACGATCATCATGCTGTGCAGGCTGTCGAGGCCCGCGTCGGCGGCGCGGATGAAGTCGAGGATGGCGGACGAGGCCATGCCCTCGGCCTCCGGGGTGCTGCGGGGGATCGTCATGGCACCATTCTGCCGTGCCCGCAGCCCCGAAGCGGTCAGCCGGTCGGAGAGGCCGCTGCCCTCAGTCTGATGCGACGGGAGTTGTTCGCCCCGCCGTCATCCATCTCCACCTGGCCGCTGCGGGACTTCACGAAGTCGGTGAAGCTCTTGTATCCCAGGGCCGACTCGCTGAACGCGGGGTCCATGCGCCGCATCTGTTTCTTGACCTCTGAGCTCGGCATCCACTCGCTGTCGCTCTTGGCGATCCCCAGCCGGAGTGCCCGCATCATGAGGTTCGTGGCCGCGCGCGGGGAGAGCTTGATTGGCGCGTCGTCATCGGTCACCAGCGACTTCGGCCGATCGGCAGCGGGCTGTTTTCGCGGCGCTTTCGGCGGAGGCTCGGATGCCGTCACGGCAACCTCTGCTGGCGGATCGGCCATCGCGACGGTGTCGTCCTCGCCGGCACTCACCAGACCGGGCAGGTCGTCGTAGTCCTGGAACTCATCGCAGGCGGCCACCAGGGATCGGCTGGTGGCACCGGCGACGCCGATGCCGACGACGTAGCGACCGAGCCGCTTGCAGCGCTGGGCGAGAGCGATGTAGTCGGAGTCTCCGGCGACGATAACCACGTGGGTGAGATCGTCGAGACGGAAGAGGTCTTCGACAACGTCGACGGCGAGGCGGATGTCGGCACCGTTCTTCATCGCCTGGGTTGTGGGAAAGAGCTGGGTGAGGTCCACTGCCCGGTCGATGAGCTGCTTCTGGTAGCTGGCGTTCGCCTTGGCCGACCAGTCTGCGTAGGCGCGACTGATCACGATGGGCCCGAACGAGGAGGCGTAGTCGAGCACCGCGCCGAAGTCGACGGTCGCCTCACGGAGCCTGGTGCCGATGACCCCGGCGGCGCCGGCGACAGTGGCGCTGTCGGGTCCGAAGTTGCGCGCGCCGTCGGTGCTGAATCGGCGTGCACCATGGAGCTGGTTGTATCTCGAGACGACGATGTTGTCGAAATCGATGTAGACGGCTACACGGGTGTCGGTGGCTTCAGGCATGCGGCGCCTCTCGGTTCGGTGGGCACCAGTCTCGTAGCCCACATGTTAGGCGCGCATCCGCGCCGTGGCCAGACCGCGCGCCCACTCGAGTCTGATCTACTGGAGGTGAGGAGGAGCACTGGATGACGGATGCACGGGCGAGTGCCAGCGAGACGTCCCCCGATCCCCGTCGCTGGCGCGGGCTCTGGGTACTGCTTCTCGGCCAATTTGCCGCGCTGCTCGATGTCAGCGTCACCAATGTCGCCCTTCCGTCGATCGGGCGCTCCACCGGCTCCAGCCCGTCGGAGCTGCAGTGGATCGTCACCGGCTACGTCTTGGCCTTCGGCCTCATGCCGATCATCGGGGGCCGACTCGGTGACATCGGGGGCCGTCGCCGCATCTTCATCGTCGGTCTCGTCGGATTCGTCGTCTCGAGCGCCGCTGTGGGTCTTTCCCCCGATCCGGTGTTCATCATCGTGGCCCGCGTCGTCCAGGGGCTCTTCGGGGGCGTGCTCGGTCCCCAGGTGTCGGGATACATCCAGAACGCCTTTCCCCGGGCGGAGCGGGGTCGCGCATTCGGGCGACTGGGGCTCGCCCTCGCGGTGGCCACCGCACTCGGCCCCGTCGTCGGTGGGCTGCTCATCGCCCTCGGCGGCCCGGAGTTCGGCTGGCGGCTCGTCTTCTTCATCAACCTGCCGATCGGGATCACGGCCATCGTGCTCGCCCTCGCCTGGGTGACAGAGGCACGAAAGCCCTCATCGACCCGGCGCCAGAGCCTGGATGTGCCCGGCGCGATTCTGCTCGGGATCGCCATCCTCTGCGTACTCTTCCCGATCGTGGAATTCAGCACCTTCCGCTCGGGATGGATCTTCCTGCTGCTCCTCCCCGGGGCCGCCTTCGCCGCCCTGTTCCTCCGACGCGAGGCCCGGCTCACCTCGGCAGAGGCCTCTCCGTTGCTCGATCTGCGTCTCTTCCGCCAGCCGTCCTTCACCATCGGGGTCACCTTCATCCTGTTGTATTTCTGCGGTTCCACCGGTCTCCCACTGGTGCTCACGCTCTACCTTCAGCAGGGGACCGGGTTCGAGCCGCTCCAGGCGGCGCTCGCTGTCACCTCGCTCGCCGTCGGTTCCGCCGTGTCGGCCCCGATCGCTGGCCGACTGGTGCCTCGCATCGGTCGTCCGCTGGTGGTTGTCGGCGTCAGCCTGTTCATCGTCGGCGCGGCCTGGATCGCGATCGTGGTGGCGGCCGCTCCCGCGCTCACGGATCCCGGTGCGATCATCCTGCGCCTGGCCTTTCCGCTCTTCCTCATCGGGGTCGGCGGAGGCGCAGTGATCACGCCCAATCAGACCCTCTCCCTTGCGGATGTCGACAGGCGGATCGGAGGATCGGCCGGCGGTGTTCTCCAGACCTCCCAGAGAGTCGGTGCGGCGATCGGGCAGGCCGCGATCGGGGCGGTGTTCTTCGCTGTCGTCGCCGGCGGTGCGGCGTCCACGGCGACGGGCACGCCGGCCGCGCATCCGCAGGACTTCGCGACGGCATTCGTCGCCGGGGTCATGGCCGCCGTCGTATTCTCCCTCGCGGCCCTGGCCCTCGGCCTGCTCGACCTGCGGGCCACCCGCCGGCGGTCCGCGGCGCGCCTAGGCTGACCCCATGGAATCGTCGAAGGCCAGCGCAGCGCGACCGACGAGATGACAGTCTCAGCGGGCGCCTATCTCGACACCGTCGACGCGGTCATCGGCGAGTTCGAGACCAGGCCGACCGGGCTCAGTACCGAAGAGGTGGCTTCTCACCGGTTGCGGTTCGGCAGCAACGTCATCGTCGAGCTCACGAAGGAATCGGGACTCCGACACTACCTGCGCCAGTTCGCCGACTGGATGATCGTGTTGCTGTTGACGAGCGCCGCCATCACCGGGGTGCTCGGTGACCTCGGAACTGCGGCCGTGCTCGTGGGGCTCGTCGCGCTCAACACGCTGATCGGATTCGTGCAGGAGTATCGCGCGGAAAAGACGATGGAGGCGCTGGAGAGGCTCGTCGCACCCACCAGCGAGGCCTACCGCGACGGTGAACTCGCGGAGATTGAGTCGAAGAGCCTCGTGGTCGGGGACGTCGTGCGCCTCGCGGAAGGCGTGTCCGTGCCCGCGGACGTGCGACTGATCGAGGCGACCGCGTTCTCGACGAACGAGTTCGCCCTCACCGGAGAGAGCGATCCGACCCGTAAGAACGCGAATCGGATCCCGCACGAAGTGCCGGTGGCCGATCGTCACAACATGGCGTTCGCGGGAACGACGGTGGCCACCGGCCAGGCCTTCGCCGTGGTCGTCGCCACGGGGCTGCAGACCGAACTGGGTCGGATCGCCCGACTGAGCCAGTCGGCTCCGACCACCCGGAGCCCGCTGCAGCTCGAGACCTCCAACATCGCCAAGTACGTGAGCTTCGGGGTCGGCGCCGTCTCGATAGTCGTGCTGGTGATCGCCGTGCGGGCCGACCTTCCGATCAAGGAGGCCATGCTCTTCGCCGTCGGATTCGCCTGTGCCCTCATTCCCCAGGGTCTTCCGGCAGAAGTGAACACCGCCCTCGCGTCCGCGGCGGGCGCTCTCGCCAAACGGAACGCCCTGGTGAAGCGTCTCAGCTCCGTGGAGACGCTCGGAGCGACCCATGTGATCTGCACCGATAAAACGGGTACGCTCACCCGGAACGAGATGACGGTGACCGAAATCGTGATCGGGACGATGCCCTATAGCGTCACCGGGATCGGGTACGACCCGACCGGACGGATAGAGCCGGAGACAGCGGATGCGGATCACCGGTTGCGCGACTTCCTCGCCGTTGGGGTGCTCGCGAGCAACGCGCGGCTGGTGCCACCGGGCGACGACGTCCGGCACTGGCACGTGGTGGGCGATCCGACCGAGGGGGCGCTGCTCGTGGCAGCAGACAAGGCCGGCATGGACCGCGCGGCCCTGCTCGCCGGCACCGTCGAGATCGGCGAACTGCCCTTCGACTCGACGCGCAAACTGATGACCTCGATGCGCCGTGACGCCGGGGGCGCGGTCACGGCCTGGGTGAAGGGCGCACCGGAGAGCATCCTCTCCCGGTGTTCGACGATCGACGACGGCACGCGGATACGACCCATCACCGCGGAGGATAGTGCCGCTCTTCTCGCGCTCCACACCGAGAAGGCGGGTCGAGCTCTGCGCAACCTGGCGTTCGCCCGGCGGTCGATCACGGCTGTCGAAGCCGCGAGCGCCGAGCTCGCGGTGATCGAGAAAGATCTCACGATGCTCGGCCTGGTGTCCATGATCGATCCGATCCGCACTACCGTGCCGGACGCTATGACTGCTGTGCTCGCCGCCGGCGTGAAGGTCAACATCGTCACTGGCGATTTCTCCCTCACCGCCGCCGCGATCGCCCGGCAGGCCGGTCTCGTCGGGGACGACGGACTCGTCATCGTGACCGGCACCGAACTCGCGACGATGCCCGACGCCGAGGTCCTCGCCCACGCCCTGCGCGGGGGAACGGTATTCAGTCGGGTCGCTCCGGAAGACAAGGTGCTCATCGTCGACCTCGTGAAGGACTCGGGGTACATCGTGGCGGTCACCGGGGACGGGATCAACGACGCCCCCGCGCTGCGCCATGCGAACATCGGCGTCGCGATGGGGGAGTCGGGAACGGATGTGGCGAAGCAGGCGGCCGAGATCGTGCTGCTCGACGACAGTTTTGCGACCCTGGTCGGTGCCGTCCGCCAGGGGCGCACCATCTACCGCAACATCAGCAAGGGCGTGCTCAGCTGCCTCACCTCCAACGTCGCGGAGTTCGTCGTCAACTCCGTGAGCCTCGGTCTCACCTCCCTCTACGGTGTGCCCCTCGCGCTCAACGTGCTGCAGATCCTGGCCATCGACCTCTTGGGCGAGATCTTTCCGATCGCCGCTCTCGGGCGGGATCCGGAGGAGGGCGAGACGATGAAGGAGGCCCCGCGAGACCCGCGCGCACGCATCCTCAATGGCCGGTCGCTCTGGGACCTCGCGTGGTGTGGAGCGCTCATCGGAGGTTTCTCGATCGTGAACTACCTGCTCTTCTACCAGCGCAGCGGGGTCGACCCGTTCGTCGGCTCGGTGCCGTCGGCCGTCCTCGCACCGGCCATGTCCATCAGTTACGCGACGATCATGGTCTGCCAGCTCGTGAGCATCATCCAGCGCCGCAGTATCCACGGATTCTTCACGCGCTACCAGTTCTCCAACCGCACCTTCTGGCTTGCCATAGCGCTCGCCATCGGCATCATGGGCGTCATCCTGTACGTGCCGCTGGTCGCTGGCTTCTTCGGCACGGCACCCCTCGGAGCGGTCGACTGGGCCTTCGTCGGCACGGCCGCCGTCATCTTCCTCGGAATCCGCGAGGGTGCGAGGCTTCTCGCTCGCGATCGATCCCGCACGAGGATCCGCTAGCCCCACGCTCTGATCTTGCGCTGGCGACGATGGATTGGGGCCTCTCGCGGACTGACTCCTCGCGACGGCGCTAACCTGATGTTTTCCCAACCCTGACGCGAGGGAGGCGTAGCCGTGGACCAGCACTGGGTCGCAACAGACTTCGGGGGGCTCGATGTCTTCCGCCTCGACGGGGTGGAGGTCGCCCCTCCCGCACCCGGGCAGGTGACGATCTCGGTGCGTGCTGCCGGCATGAATCCCGCCGACTTCAAGCACATCGCGCGCGGTTCCGATCGCTCGCTCCTGCCGATCGCGGTCGGGTACGAGGTGGCGGGGGTCATCAGCGCGATCGGCCCGGACACCACCCTCGCGTCCGGTGGCGGCGCTGTGGGCGACGAGGTGATCGCGTTCCGGGTGCAGGGCGGATACGCCACCGCAATCACCGTCGACGCGAGGAACGTGTTCGCGAAACCCCCCTCGCTGGGATTCCCGGAAGCGGCGAACCTGTTGCTTGCGGCCACCACCGCCTCCGAGATGTTGCACGTCACCGGAGTCACCGCCGGCGACACCATGCTGGTGCACGGCGCATCCGGCGCGGTGGGGGTCAGTGTGATCCAGCTGGCGAGACTGCTCGGGGCACGCGTGATTGGCACGGCCAGTGAGGGCAGCTTCCCGGTGCTCGAGCGGTTCGGCGCCGAGCCGGTCGCCTACGGCGAGGGTCTCGAAGAGCGTGTCCGGCGCCTGGCCCCCGAGGGCATCGCCGCCGCGCTCGACACCGTCGGCACTGATGAGGCGGTGGATGTCTCGCTCGCCCTTGTCACGGACCGCGGCAGGATCGTCACGATCGCCGCCATGCAGCGGGCAGAGGGTGACGGCATCCGGGTGATCATGGGTGCGATTCCGGCGAGCGCCTCCTATCGCGATGCCGTGCGCGCGGAGTTGATCGCGCTGGCCGGGGAGGGAAAGCTCGTGGTGCCGATGGCGAGGACATTCCCGCTCTCCGAGGCGATCGACGCCCTCACGCTGCTCTCGGCCGGGCATCCGGGCGGCAAGCTCGCCCTCATCCCCTAGCCTAAAATCTCAGGGAATGCTCGCGCTGGACAGGAACTCTTGGGGAAGATCCTGGATGAAGGGGCTCGCCAGCACGCCGCTGACCGTTTTACCGCTGTCCGGGGGACGAATGTCCACAGTTCCGTCTTCGTTGATGGAGAAATCTCCACTAACTTCAGCATAGAAATTTGCGGGAGTTCGTTCCCGGAACGCGCGAAGATCTGCCGGTGCGTCACTGATGCTTCCCCGATACTCGCCATTGTCGGCGGTTGCGGGGGTTCGAAAAGTGGTGTCGCCGCACGCCCGATTGATGCCGATGAGGTATCCGCGGTTGCCGTTTCCGCTTCGCGGCTGATCTCTCGAGACCTCGATGAGCTGGCCGAGGCTGCCGCCAGTGCCTCCGTCGAGGTAGAACAATGGCCGGTCGTTCTGAGCCCCATCCCCGGAAGTCGATTGTTCCGCTCGGGAGATCGGCTTCGCCATCAGCGTGACCCGGGTTTGTGACGGGGTGGTGAAGCTCGGGGCGAGAGAGGGATCGCACACCAGGACCGAGAACAGCGCGATCGTGTTGTCTGGGCTGACGAGGACAGTGGCGGCATAGCTTCCGCTAACGAAGAGTTGCTGGCTCCATTCGGGGGCAGCCGGGATCACGCGTTTGGCAATCGGGGTCCCGGCTGCCTCGATCACCTTCGCCACCGGGTATCCCGTGTGGACGGACAGCAGAGGCTCCGTCGTTGGCGGCGTTGTGGTCGGGCTCGAGGCGGAGCTCGTCCCTGTTGCTCTCGGAGTTGCCGACGTCGGTGTCGCCGCATTGAGTCGATCGACAAGGAAGAACGCGAACCCGGCGATGGTGACGACGCTCGCGATCGCGCCGAGTATTGCACCGACAGGTACTCGCCGGGGTGCCGTCGCTTGCCCAGCGGGCAGGCGAGATTTCGAGTCAGTCATGGAAACGCTCCATCGAAAGGCGATACTGCGTGCGGGTTTCCACATCTTTGCAGTCCGGGGCATCCCGACGCTATCGCCTCCACGTAAATTTGCTTGGGCAAGCGTGTGTTAGTCCCGTAGCGTGGCAACCGCGTCTCCCCGCACCAGACACGCCCGCAGGCTGTTCGCTCGGAATCATCTGACACGATCAGGAAAGAGGTACTGAATGTCCGGACGAAGCGCCACCGCCGTCACTGAACTTCTCGCCACAGCCACCATCGATCACTCGTGGGATGTCGCGACGATGCACACGCCGGTCGGCCTCTACCCGCGGGCCGGCCTGCTGCCTGCCGTGATCGAGGTTCGCGACCAGACCGGCGACTGGGATGGTGTCGGTCAGACACGGCAGCTCATGCTCTCCGACGGCGGAAGCGTGATCGAGCACACGACGAACGTGGATCGGCTCGAATTCTTCGCCTACAACCTCACCGACTTCCAGAAGATCTTCGGTGTGATGGTGGAGAGCGCCCGCGCGGAATGGACCTTCACCGAGGCGCCCAACGGCACTCTCATCCGGTGGCGCTACACCTTCCATTCGAAGGCGGGATACGGCCTGCCGCTCGCCGCGATCATCAAGTTCCTCTGGGGCCCGTACATGGCGCGTGTGCTCCCGGGTATCGTCGCGGAGATCGAGCGCTCGCGCTGATCTCCGCCTCTCCCACCGCCCCTAGGCTGGCGGGGTGAGAGTCCCCCCGCTCGACCGCGAGATCCTGCGCCTCGCTCTCCCCACCCTTGCTGCGCTCGTCGCTGAGCCCCTCTTCCTTCTCGTGGACACCGCCCTCGTCGGACATCTCGGCAGAGTGCCCCTCGCGGCCCTCGGCATCGCGAGCGTCGTGCTGCAGACCGCTGTCGGCCTTCTCGTCTTCCTCGCCTACGCGACCACCCCGGCGGTCGCGCGACTGCTCGGCGCCGGAGACCGCCGGGCAGCGGTGCGCGCGGGAGTGGATGGCGCGTGGCTCGCCCTCGCGGTGGGTTCCGTGCTACTCGTGGCGGGGCTGGTCTTCGCCCCCGCGGTCATCTCGGCCTTCGGTGTCGCCCCGGATGTCTCGGCCGCGGCACTGCGCTACCTCGAGATCTCGGTCTGGGGACTCCCCCCGATGCTGTTCGTGCTCGCCGCCACCGGACTGCTTCGCGGCCTTCAAGACACCCGCACCCCGCTGGCGATCGTGACCCTCGGTTTCGCGGCCAACGCCATCCTCAACTCCTTCTTCATCTACGGACTCGGCTGGGGCATCGCCGGTTCGGCCGCGGGTACCGTTCTGGCCCAGTGGGGGATGGCGGTGCTCTTCGCCGTCTCGGTGGTGCGAGCCGCCAGGGCGATCGGAGCGCGGCTCAGGCCCGGGATTGCCGGACTGTCCGTTGCCGCGGCATCCGGGGGCTGGCTGCTATTGCGCACCGCTTCGCTGCGAGCGGCGATGCTCGCGACGGTTTTCGCGGCGAGCGTGGTCGGAGTGACAGCGCTCGCGACCCTTCAGGTGGCGCTCGTGGTGTTCTCCCTGCTCGCCTTCGCGCTCGATTCGCTCGCGATCGCGGGGCAGGCGATGATCGGGCATGGCCTCGGAGCGGCCCGGGTCGACCGGGTGAGGCTCGTGACCGCCCGCCTGGTGCGCTTCGGTGTGATCTCCGGCCTGCTGATCGGAGCCGTGATCGCCGCTGTATCGCCGGTGCTCCCACGGGTCTTCACGAGCGATGACGCTGTGCTTCGGGCGCTGTTGCCCGTGCTCCTGGTGATGGCCGCGGGAGTGCCGCTCGCGGGCTTCGTCTTCGTGCTGGACGGGGTGTTGATCGGGGCAGGGGACGGGCGGTATCTCGCGCTCAGTGGAATCCTCACCCTTGCCGTGTACCTTCCGCTGCTCGTGCTGGCCGGCCAGCAGCACAGTGCGCTTGCGGTGTGGTCGGTGTTCGGCCTCGGCTACATCGGGGCACGGGCGCTGGCGCTCGGGCTGCGGGTGCGGGGCACTGCCTGGCTGGGCAGACCGGCTCCCGCGCTCCAGTAGAGGCTTGACTCGACGTCGACGCTACTGCGAGTGTTGCAGCGGAAAACAGCCGAGGGAGCGTCAATGCCTGAGTTCGCGGAATCCGCCGATGGCACGTCCATCGCCTTCGACAGGGTGGGCACGGGGCCGGCCCTCGTGGTCGTGGGCGGGGCATTCAACACGCGGCTTTCGCCGTATCCGCTCGTGACCCTGCTGTCCGAACGATTCACCGTGTACAGCTACGACCGGCGCGGTCGGGGGGACAGCGGCTCGGCAGTCGACGAGACTGACAGCGTCACGCGGGAGGTGGAGGATCTTGCCGCGGTGGTCGCGGCAGCGGGTGGTTCCGCCAGGGTCTACGGTCACTCCTCGGGGGCGATTATCGCCCTCGAGGCGGCGATCGCTGGCGTGCCGCTGACGAGCATCGCTGTCTACGAGCCGCCGTACTCCTTCGATCCGCAACATCCGGAACCGGGGGATGACTTCGGATTCCCGGCGGCGATCGCCGCGGGGGATCGGGATGCGGCGGCTCGTGCCTTCCTGCAGATCACCGGAATGCCCGCCGGTGCCGTTGCCGGAATGACGGCTGCGCCGTGGTGGGGCGGCTTGGTCTCGACCGCCCTCACGCTTCCCCACGACATCGCGCTCACGGGCGACGGACGGATTCCCGAGCGACGACTGGCCGCGGTCGAGGCTCCCGTGCTGGCGATGGATGGTGGCAGCAGCCCGGAGTGGGCCGCTCGTGCGGCGATAGGCATCGCGTCCGCGGTCGGGCACGGCACGCGTCTCACCGTCGATGGCCAGAACCATGCGGTCGACCAGACGGTACTCGCACCGATCCTCTCCGGGTTCTTCAGCTCCTAGCCATCCTTCAGCTCCCAGCCAGAGGCAAGCGGTGGCGATACCGGGAAGCGTCGATGCGACGCGAGGTCGTCGGTGGCGCGTAGCGTTGGTTCCACCATGAAAGCAATCGTCTATAGCGAAACCGGCGCCCCCTCCGTTCTTCGGCTCGTGCAGCGGGCCCTCCCCGAACCCGAAGCCGGGGAGGTGCGGATTCGAGTCGTCGTCTCCGGCGTGAACCCCACGGACTGGAAGTCCCGCCGGGGGGCGAAGCCGGGGGAGGCGCTCGACTTCGCGGAGGTCGTGCCGAACCAGGACGGCGCCGGGGTCATCGACGCTGTGGGTGCCGGCGTGCACAAGTTCGCCGTGGGGGACAGGGTCTGGACGGCGATCGCGGCCTTCCAGAGCGCCAGCGGAGGAACAGCGCAGGAGTTCTGCGTGCTGCCGGAGAACCGTGTCTACCCGCTTCCGGATGCCGCCAGCTTCGATGTCGGTGCCACTCTCGGGGTGCCCGCCATGACCGCTCATCGTGCTCTCACCGTTGCCGAGGACGGTCCCTCCCGGCTCTCACCGGGTGCGCTCTCCGGGAAGACCGTCCTGGTCGCCGGTGGAGCAGGAGCCGTCGGGCACGCCGCCATCCAACTGGCCCGCTGGGCCGGGGCAACCGTCCTCACGACCATCAGCTCCCCGGTCAAAGCGACGCTCGCCGCCGCGGCTGGCGCCCACCACGTGGTGAACTACCGCGAATCGGACGCCGCGCTCGAGATCCGCCGACTCGCGCCGGACGGAGTAGACCTGATCGTCGAGGTCGCCCCCGACGCGAATGCAGAGCTCGACGGCAGGGTGATCCGCAATCGTGGCTCGATCGCCGTCTATGCGAGCACCGGTGAGCCACTGGTGCTGGACATCCGGGTGCTCATGACACTCAACGTGCGCTACCAGTTCCAGTTGCTGTACACGCAGGGGCAGGATGTGCGGGATGCTGCCGCCGAGGACATCAACGCGGCCATCGTCGACGGCGCACTTCCCATCGGGGATGATGCCGGGCTGCCGCTGCACCGGTTCTCGCTCGCCGACACCGGCCTCGCGCACGCCGCGGTGGAGGGCGACGTCGTGGGCAAAGTACTCATCGATGTCGAAAGCGGCAGCTGATTCCAGCCTGAGCGCGAATTGCTCGATTTCTGGGTAATCGCTGGGCATACTCGGCGCACGCTCGATGTTGGCCTCCAATGGAAATGCAACGAAAAGCTAGGAGATACACACAATGACCCATGTCCCCACCATCACCCTGAACAACGGGGTAGCCATCCCGCAGCTCGGATTCGGCACGTACCAGATCACCCCGGATGACGCGAAGCAGGCCACCCTCGATGCCCTCGAGGTCGGGTACCGCCACATCGACACCGCCGAGATGTACGGCAACGAGAAGCAGGTCGGCGAAGCGGTGGCGGCATCCGGCATCGACCGCTCCGAGATCTTCGTGACCAGCAAGCTCAACAACGGATTCCACGCGCGGGATGCCGCACTCACCGCTTTCGACGGCACCCTCGACGCCCTCGGCTTCGACTACCTGGACCTGTTCCTCATCCACTGGCCGCTGCCGACGATCGGCGACTTCGTCGAAACGTGGAAGGCGATGCAGGAGATGTACGAGTCGGGACGCGTCAAGGCGATCGGCGTCTCCAACTTCCAGCAGGCGCACCTGCAACGACTGTTCGACGAGACGAGCATCGTGCCCGCCGTCAACCAGATCGAGGTTCACCCCTACCTCGTGCAGGACGACCTCCGCGCCTTCGGCGAGGCACACGGCATCGCGACCGAGGCCTGGTCACCCATCGCCCAGGGCAAGGTGCTCGATGACGAGGTCATCGTCTCGATCGCCGAGAAGGTCGGCAAGACTCCCGCGCAGGTCACCCTTCGCTGGCACATCCAGCGCGGCGACATCGTCTTCCCCAAGTCGGTGACCCGCTCCCGTGTCGAGGAGAACTTCGCGCTCTTCGACTTCGAGCTGTCGGACGATGACATCCAGTCGATCACCGAGCTCGATCGCAACGAGCGCACCGGGCCAGACCCCGACACCTTCGACTACGTGCCGAAGGCGTGACCGTGGGAGCACTCGTTCTTGCCGGTGGCGGCATCGCCGGAATCGCGTGGGAGGTGGGCGTGCTCCTCGGTATCGAGGAGCAGCAGCCCGCCGCTGCCGCGCGGCTCTTCGCCGCCGATTCCACCTTCGTTGGAACCTCTGCGGGCTCGGTCGTGGCTTCGCAGGTCGCCGGGGGCGTACCCCTTCGCACGCTGTTCGAGCAGCAGCTCGAGCAGCACAGCGCGGAAGTGGGCGCCTCTTTCGATGTGCAGGAGTTCCAGGAGACCCTCGCGCGTCTTCTCGAGGGGGTCACCTCCGCCGAGGAGGGACGTCGTCGGGTCGGCAGGTTCGCCCTGGATGCCGTTACCGTGTCGGCCGGCGATCGCCGCGCGGTCATCGGCGCGCGTCTGATCGCGAAGGATTGGCCAGAACGGCGCCTGCTGGTGACCGCGGTGAACGCCCACACGGGGGAACTGCGTGTCTTCGACCGGGATTCCGGTGTCGACCTGATCGACGCCGTCTCCGCGAGTTGCGCCGTTCCCGGGATCTGGCCGACCGTCGAGATCGACGCCCAGCGCTACACCGACGGGGGAGTGCGCACGATCGCGAATTCCGACCTCGCCGCAGGCTCGGACCCGGTGCTGATCCTCGCTCCTCTCGCCGAGGCGAACGTGCCCGTGGCCATCCCGGCCCACGAGCTGGCCGCGCTTGCGCCCGCGAGAGTGCACGTCGTCGGCGCGGATGAGGCATCGCTCGTGGCATTCGGCAACAATCCCCTCGACCCCGCAACGGCATCCGTCTCGGCGCTGGCGGGCCGAGAACAGGGGCGGCGCGTCGCCGCGGAGATCGCGGCGTTCATCGGCTAGTTTCTCCGCCCCTTTTCTCTGTGGCGAGATGCGAAAAGTTCACCAGCATCCTCGGTTGCAACAGGCTCAGCGTTCCCGAGACGGAAACGAAGAGGAGACTCTAGAGTCGGCCTCGTGACAGTGGCGAAGGGGCGGCGGTACCGCCGGTTCAGTCGTCCAGGTCTGGCAGTTCCAGATCCGCTGCCGCGGCGACCGCGGTGTTCAACGGTGGCCTGCTTCGACGGGGATGGATGATCGCCTCGTCGGCGAGGTAGACCTCCCGAGCCGCGCCCGCGTCGGACTGTTTGACCGATGAGATCCAGATGGATTCGGGGTGCACGTCGTCACCCGATCGCACATCTTCGGCGGTGCGCAGCTTTGCGATTCGGTGAATGAGGCCGCCGAAACCGATCTTGACCACTACATCGATGGCGCACAGCGCGATCTGCATGGTCGTGGTCCAGGCACCGCCGAAGGCGAAGATCTGAATGAGGAAGACCAGCGGATAGACCGCCCACCCTCCGAGCAGTAGCGCGGTGGCCTGGCGCAGCAGTTGCGCCGCCTCCGGGGTGAGTTCTCGTGCGGAGGCCCGCACGGTGCGAAGCAGAACAATCGTGGTGAAGATCCAGAACACGCCGCTGATCACACCCCACAGCAGGAGTTGGGCGGTGTCCTCACCGCCTCCGAAGATGAAGGTGCCGAGAAATCCACTGAAGATCATGAGGAAGGCACCGGCCCCCGCCAGCCACTGCGTTCGCCGGGCCGCCACGCCGACCAGGGTGCAGACGGCGAGCAGCTCCACGGTGAGGAGGGGCACGGTGATCGACCAGTCCATGAAACGCGGCGCGAAGGCCAGAATCGCCTCGGCATTGGGTCGATAGCCGTTGCCCGTGGCGTCATAGCCCCGCAGGAACTCCACGACGATGAGCACATAAGTGAGGCTCGCGATGATGGTGATACTCAGGCGCGCTACGACGGCGCCGCGATAACGCGAACCCACCTCATTGCGTGTCGTCCAGCTGCGCAGGAATCCCGCGAACAGTGCGAGGCCCGCGATCACCAGGAAATACAGCGACAGCAGGTATTCCGGCTGGGTGAGTGTCGCGTTCCAGGGAGCGTTGCTTGCGGAAATCATTACTCTCCAGTGTGCGCCGTGGTCGCGGCGCTACGGGAGGGCCTTGCGATCCGTCGGGAAAAATGAGAGACGGGCTGAATCGTCGATGTCATGAGCTCATCCCGCTCGGAGGTTCCGGGGTGAAGAACAGGCCGCTCGCGCTGTTGGCGGAGAGCATGAGCACTTCGATCCACTCGCGGTTGATGCTCGGGATGCGGCTGCCGGAGTAGCGGTAGAAGAGGGTGCTGCTCGGATCCAGCCAGATGGTGCTGCGTCCGCTTCCGAGCTCTGGAGCATTCACCCAGGTGAAGATGAAGCTCTCGTTGCGCCGGAGCTTGTTTGTGATCACGATCTGAAGGTGCATGAGCGCTCGATCGTCGAAAGCCACCTCGATGGTGGAATTCCCATACACCAAACTGCCCATGCTGTGTGTGTTCTCCTCGAGGTTCTGTGAGTACTGTATCCGAGGAACAGGGCGATCTCGTGCCGCGGCGATCAGTGAGAGGCGAGTTGCGCCGGTGCCTCCGGGATTTCGTCCGTGCGCTGCTTGCGCACGAAGAAAGCGGCGGGGATCGCGAAGAGCGAGATTATCGCGCCATAGGTGAAGGCGACGCGGATGCCGGCCGCCGTCGCCGACTCCGAGGAGGCTCCGGATGCCATGAGAGTGGCCGCCTGCGCCGACATCACCGTCACGAAGAGTGCGGTTCCAGCCGCGCCGGCGAGTTGTTGCACGGTGCCGACGATGGCGCTGCCGTGTGAGTACAGCTCCGGCTTGAGGGATCCGAGGCTCGCGGTGAACAGGGGAGTGAAGAGCAGGGCGAGACCGATGCTCAGGGCAACATGGGCGGCGAGCACCCACAGGAACGAACTGTTCTCGTCGAGCATCCTCATCGCCCAGAGATCGGCACTCACGATGCTCGAGCCCACGATGAGAAGCACGGTCGGGCCGACGCGGTCGTAGATGCGACCGACGATGGGGGCGAGGAGGCCCATGATCAGCCCTCCCGGAAGCAAGAGCAGGCCGACGGTGATCACCGGAACGTGCAGTACCCCGACGAGATAGAACGGCAACAACACGATGGCGCCGAACATCGCCATCATGCTGATCGCGAACATCACGATCGAGAAGGTGAAATCGCGGGTCTTGAACGTGCGAAGGTCCAGCAGGGCACGGTCGCCGCGCTGGAGGCGCACTTGGCGCAGGATGAAGCTGGCGAGGGCCACGGCACCGATCGCCAGCGGCAGCCAGGTCGCCAGTGGGGTGGTCGCGGTGCCGAGGTTGCTGAGGCCGAAGACCAGACCACCGAAACCCAGGGCGGAGAGCACGACCGAGAGCAGGTCGATGCGGGTGGCCGCCGGTTCGGTCACATTGGTGATGAGGCTCGCGCCGACGATGAGTGCGGTGATCGCGATCGGCAGCACGAGGATGAACATGAACCGCCAGTCGAGCACGCTGAGGATCAGACCCGAGATCGTCGGGCCGATGGCCGGCGCGACAGAGATGACGATCGAGATGTTGCCCATCATCTGGCCGCGGGTGGCCGCCGGAACAAGGTTCATCACGGTGGTCATCAACAGCGGGAACATGATCGCGGTTCCGCTCGCCTGAACGATGCGGGCGACGAGCAGGATTTCGAAACCGGGGGCGACCGCCGCGATCAGTGTGCCGAGCGTGAAGAGTCCCATGGCCGCGATGAAGAGCGGCCGGGTGTGGAAGCGCTGCAGCAGGAAACCCGTGATCGGGATGATGACCGCCATCGTGAGCAGGAACGCCGCCGTGAGCCACTGCGCGGCGCTCGGGGTGATGCCGAGGTCCTTGGTGAGCGTGGGAAGCGCGACGCCCATGATCGTCTCATTGAGGATCATGACGAACACGGAGATCAGCAGCAGGAAGATCACGAGGCGATTGCGCGCGCCGATCGCGGCGGCTGGTTCGCCGTGAAGGGCGGTGGATTCGGTGGATTCGGTGGAGACGGTGCTGGTCATCGTGATTCCCGTCGGAAGAGACTGATCGTTGGTGGGGCCGGCGGCGCAGGGCTGAGCGCGTGGGCCGCGGTTCCCGCGAGGTGCAGGGGAGAAGCTGGATGCTGCGGGGCCCGGGTCAGTGAGCCGAGCGATCTCTAAGAGAGCATTCTCACAGTCTGCAGTATTCCCCCGACAGGAAGAAAGGTCTGGGAACGCATCAGCGGGCCAGCGCCAAGGACGGATCGCCGGCCTCGATGCGGCGGAGTTGGTCTCTCGCGGTGCGTTCGACGAGCACCGGAACGTAGTCCCGGATCGGATTGCCGTCGAGCAATGAGCGTGTATCCGCGACCACCTGCTCGACCCGTGCGCGACCGAGGGTCGGGAACCGCTCCGCCAGCCGGTCGATGACCTTGGCGATGCCCTGGTCCTCCTGCACCTGATCCATGGGTCGATTGTTGCGCCCGGAGGCCCGGGCCGTCAACCCGCGGTGTTCAGCTGATATTCGCTCGCAGGTCACCGACGCGGGCCGCGGTGCCGACGCGACGAGCCGTCACGCGCAGGAAACTTTGTCAGGCGGCCGACACGAGCGGACGAGCATCGCGGTGTGGCGGGTGAACCTCGTGCTGCAAGCGCGATCTCGCGCCGTGTTCGACGAGATTCGGGATGTACGTGGTGATGGGGCTGCCCGACAGCGCGGCGTATTCCTCGGCGACAGTGGACGCGATGTGCTCCCGCCGGGTGGTCGGAAAACGGAGCGCGAGGCGTTCGACGATTCTTCCGACAGCGGCTTCCGTTGACAGTGGGGGCATGTCGCAAGTGTGCGCCCTGCAGCGTGGCCCGTCAATGCGCGCGGTCGGTGAACCCGCGCGATGTCTTAACCCTGCGGTCGACCGGAGTTAACGCACATCGCCTACCGTGGCGTGATCGAGGGAGCGCTCTAACGTCAGAAGGAGCACAGGACATGAATTACGCGGAGGCATTCGACCTCGTCGAGGCGGGCCAGGGGCGCTGGGATGTGCAACATCACGGCACTCTCCTGATCGCGGGACAGGTCTGGCGAACGAGTGACGGTTTCGAGCTGATGGACTGGCTCGACCGGCCCACCGGTCACTTCGACACCGTTGAGGATGCGTTGAGATTTTTGGCGAAGTCCACCCTCGGACGTTCCCGCCGCCGGGAGGCATCCTGAGCCGGATGCCTTCGCGGGTTTGGGTCAGACGAAGTCGTAGAGCCCGTCGAGCGCCCGCTCGAGGGTGGGGAAGCTGCCGATCCGCTGCGACTGGTCGTCGGTGAGCACATAGCCGGCGGGGGTGCGCGTGACGGTGCCGGCCAGCTCACCGGTGACCTGGTGCCGGATCGTCCACCGACACAGTCCGCCCGACTCCACGAGAAACCACTCGGCGTGACTCACCGTCGCCACACTCATCGGATCGCTTCGCGGCGCAGGGAGCGCGTGCGGATACTGCTGCCGGTGCCCTCGAGAATGTGAGTGAGCGTCGTGCGTGCGCTCGTCGGAAGGGTGATCACCTCGAGTGGCTCCTGCGCGCCGGCGAGCACAAGCTCGACGGGCAAGCCGGAGTCGAAGATGCGCACGCCGGCGATGGCGGCCACCGCTTCACGGACCGCAGCAGTCTCTCGCCGGTGGGGCAGATAGACGAGCGGGGAGTCCGCGGCCTCCGACCGCACCCAGCGCAGGTAGCGGTCGACGGGCATCCGGCCGTCCGTCGGCAGGGCACTGCCCATCAGCACGCGATTGCCGGGCACGGCGATCGGCCGCGCGGTGCGACGCACCCAGTCGAAACGGTGCGAGGTGACGGGGATGCGCTGGTCGCTCAGCAGCACGGTGCGCACCGCCCCGAACTCGAAGGCGGTGGCGATCTCGAGGCTGTCGCGCGCGGCGAGGGCGAGCATCCGGTCTCGGGCCAGAATGCCGAGAGTGGTGAGTGCGGCCGACTCGCGGTGGTGCGGGCGGCCGAAGCTGGTGCGGCCGACGAGGGCGTCGACGATCTCTGCGGCCTGCGATCCGTCGTCGAGAAGGGTGAGGGAGTGCGGCGGGCGCGCGGTGATGGCGAGTCGGAACTGGCCGGAGAAAGCGTCACCCACCGCCCAGGAGCGGTGGCGGGACAGCAACTGCCATGGGATGCCGAAGTAGGGCAGGCACTGTGCGAAGCGGGCACCCCGGGAGAGCAGCTCCGCGGCCGTCGCAGGCATCTGCGGGCTCGTGATGCGGAGGGCAACGACGATCCGGTGCGGTTGGGTCTCTGCCCACTCCGCAGCGGCGACCAACTGGAGCGGAGACTCGACCCAGGCGATGGCGGGAGATTGCGCGGTATCAGCCGAGCGCATCGAGGCCCCTCGTCGTGCTGAGGCCGGACATGAGCGTGATTGCGATCATGACCCCAGCCTTGCCGCCTCGGGTGGCTCACAGCTTAACGGCGGTCGACGATCAGTCAAAGATGGGTTGTCACCGCCGTCCACACCGCGTCACTCACCCGCTTGGCATCTCGTTCACACCCTGAACTAGTGGTGAAAGTCGAGCGTAGGGTGACAGGCATTCCCCGTTTTCTCTTCGAAAGCCAGTGATGTCAGAACCCTCCAGCCCCGGCACCAACCTCAAGGTCATCGCCCTCGCGATCGCCGGCGCGGTCGGTGGCTTCCTCTTCGGTTTCGATTCCTCCGTCGTCAACGGAGCGGTCGACGCCGTGCAGAAGCAGTTCTCGCTGAGTGCATCCCTCACCGGCTTCGCGGTGGCGAGCGCCCTGTTCGGATGCGCGGTCGGCGCCTACCTCGCCGGTCGGCTCGCCGACCGCTTCGGACGCATCCCGGCGATGATCGTCGGGGCGATCCTGTTCCTCGCCAGCGCGATCGGCTGTGGGCTGTCGATCGGAGTCTGGGACCTCGTTGTCTGGCGCCTCGTCGGCGGGCTCGGCATCGGCATCGCATCGGTGATCGCACCGGCCTACATCGCGGAGATCTCGCCCCGCCAGTTGCGCGGTCGGCTCGGCTCCCTTCAACAGCTCGCCATCACCGTCGGAATCTTCGCTGCGCTGCTCTCCGACACGCTGTTCGCCAACGCCGCCGGGGCGGCCGACGCCACGTTCTGGCTCGGACTGGAGGCCTGGCGGTGGATGTTCCTCGCCGGCGTCGTGCCGGCCGTCGTCTACGGCGCGATCGCGTTCTTCCTCCCCGAGTCACCGAGATTCCTCGTGCTCAAGAAGCGCGACGACGACGTGCGCGCGATCTTCGCCCGGATCTGGCCCGACGACGATGTGGAGCGGGCCATCCGTGACATGAGGGATGCGATCCACACCGATGAGGAGGGTTCCAAGAAGGGAGCTCTCCGAGGGGATCGCTTCGGACTCAAACCGATCGTCTGGATCGGCATCATCCTGTCGATCTTCCAGCAATTCGTGGGGATCAACGTGATCTTCTACTACTCGACGACGCTGTGGAAGTCGGTCGGATTCCAGGAGAAGGACTCCTTCACGATCTCGGTGATCACGGCTGTCACCAACATCGCGGTGACCTTCGTCGCGATCGCCCTCGTCGATCGGGTGGGTCGCCGCCCCATCCTGCTGTTCGGATCCGCCGGCATGACCCTCTCGCTCGGCACCATGGCGCTGGCCTTCAGCCAGGCCGACATCGTGAAAGGTGCGCCCTCGCTCCCGGGCGCGTGGGGGCCGATCGCGCTCGTCGCCGCCAACGTCTTCGTGGTGAGCTTCGGCGCATCCTGGGGTCCCGTGGTGTGGGTGCTGCTCGGCGAGATCTTCCCCACCCGTATCCGGGCTCGGGCGCTCGGGGTCGCCGCGGCGGCACAGTGGATCGCCAACTTCCTCGTGACGGTGTCGTTCCCGCCGCTCGCGGCCCTCTCCCTCGTGCTCACGTACGGGCTCTATGCCGCGATGGCGCTGCTGTCGTTCCTGTTCGTCTCCCGCTTCATCCCCGAGACGAATGGGATGTCGCTCGAGGAGGCGAACACGCTGCTGCCGCAGAAGGGCAGTGCCACAGCCGGCGGGGCGGCGGCGCAGAGGGATCCCGCGCGCGGCTGACCCGCTATCCCGCCGTCTTCGCGCGCGAGACGTCACATCTGGCGCCCTTCTCGGCCTTAACCGACAGTCTGTGACGCCTCACCGCGAGATCAGCCCGGAAATGGCACCCCGGTGAGCTCCTCCGACACCGTCCACAGGCGGGTGGCGTCGGCGGCCGACAGGGCGCGCTTCGGCACGGCGGCGGGCTTCGGCGGGCCGGTGAGCTCGGCGAAACCACCGGGACCGTAATACGCTCCGCCCACCGCATCCTTCGCGATCGCGGCATACAGCGCCGGAAGGACGCCCTGCGGCGCCTGTTGCCAGAGCCACGGGATCCCCGAGGTCAGCTTCAGGTAGGCGGTCATCGCACCGCCGCTCGTGCCGCCGGACTGAGGACCCGTCACCTGGAGGTTGGTGAGGGTCGATCCGGGATGCGCGGCCAGGCTGCGGATGCCCCACCCGGCTGCATCGCTTCGACGCTGCAGTTCGCGGGCGAAGACCAGCATCGACAGCTTGGACAGGCCGTAGGAGCGCTGCGGGCTGTAGTGTTTCTCGGCCTGCAGGTCATCCCAGTCGAAGCGCCCGGCGCGCGCGAGGATGCTGCTGAGAGAGACGACGCGGGCGTTCCCCGCGGCGCGCAGCTGGGGCAGCAGGTGCGCGGTGAGGGCGAAATGGCCGAGATAGTTGCTTCCGAACTGCAGCTCGGAGCCGTCTGCGGTCGTCCCGCGCTTCGGCGGCATCATCACCCCCGCGTTGTTGATCAACAGGTCGAGGGCGCGGCCCTCCGCCGTGAACATGGCGGCGAAGGTGGAGATGTTGTCGAGCGAGGACAGGTCGAGCGGCAGCATCCTCAGTCGCGCCGTCGGCACGTCCGCGCGAATGCGCGCGATCGCCTCTTCTCCCTTGGCCCAGTTGCGCACCGCGAGCACCACTTCGGCACCCGCGGCGGCCAGTCGGGAGGTGAGAGCGAAGCCGAGGCCGCTGTTCGCGCCGGTGACGATCGCGAGTCGTCCGGAGAGGTCGGGCACGTCGATGTCGGGCAGAATTCGAGTCATGATCGAAGGCTACGCCCGGCCAGATCGGCCTCCGACCGGCGGTGTGGCAATTTAATGGTGCCCACACGCGTTATCCTGTATATGGTCTCGGACGTGGAACCGCTCGATGTCCCTCCAGGCAGCCATCCGCTCTCATCGCGCTCTCGTCGCGAGCGATAGGCCCCTGCGATACAGAATCAAGGATTGAAGGCATTACCGCATGATTTTCCAAGTCGGAGAGACTGTCGTCTACCCCCACCACGGCGCTGCCACGATCACAGCGGTGAAGACCCGCACGATCAAGGGCGAGCCGAAGGAATACATCACTCTCAACGTGCACGCCACGGACCTGACCATCGAATTGCCGATCGAGAACGTCGAGCTCATCGGAGTGCGCGACGTCATCGACAGCGCCGGCGTCGAGGCCGTCTTCGATGTGCTTCGCAGCGACATGGTGGAGGAGCCGGGCAACTGGTCTCGCCGGTTCAAGGCCAACACCGAGAAGATGGGCAGCGGAAGCGTCTACCGCGTCAGCGAGGTCGTTCGTGACCTGTGGCGTCGCGACCAGGACCACGGCGTCTCGGCCGGTGAGAAGCGGATGCTGCTCAAGGCCCGCCAGATTCTGATCTCAGAGCTCGCTCTCGCTCAGAACTCCACCGACGAAGAGGCTTCTGCCGTGCTCGACGAGGTGCTTGCAACAGTCTCGGTCTAGTCCCGACCGCTGCTGGTCGAGTAGCGAGCGCCAGCGAGCGTGTCGAGACCTACCAGCCCATCGTGCCCGGTTCTCCCTTGAACGGGCCGACCACGCGCGAGGTGATCCAGCCCCCGTAGAAGTCACCGGCCTGTGCCGTCACGGTCTCTCCGGCGACCTCGCACGAGTCCATCGCCGAGGGGTACACCGCCACCCGGTCAAGCAGGAGCTCGTAGCCCGGACTCGGAGTCGGGTAATACCAGCCGGCGGATTCGGCGCGCGCCGAACCACCACGCACGGTCACGTACTTCGCCGCCCCCTTGAACTCGCAGAAGCTCGCCCCCGGCGCCTTCTCCAGTGAGCCCGCGGGAAACGCGGAGCGAGGCAGGTAGTAGACCGGCGGATGGCTCGTCTCGAGCACTCTCACGGCATCCGTGGTGTCGACGATCGTCGCGCCGCCGAAACGGATGCGGATGCGATCGGTGGTGGCTTCGACCCGGGGCGGACGGGGGTAGTCCCACACCGACTCCTGTCCGGGGCCGGGGGTCAGGGGAGTGACATCATTGCGCATGGGGAGATCTTGCTCCTCCTAGCTTGGAAGTCCCTCGACCATTCCTCCCGGCCGGTGGCTCCGAACCAGTACGACAGAGCACACAGTTCCCCCTGAACACCGTCCGACCACCGAGGCACACATGACTCCATTCTCCGATCGTCCCTGGCTCAACTCCTACGCGCTCCGCGTGCCACACGACATCGCGGAGCCCACCGAGACTCTGAGCCAGATGCTGTCCGGCTCTGCGCGGAAATACCGACGGAACGTCGCCCTTCAGTTCTTCGGCGCCACCATGACCTATGGCGAGCTCGGTGACCGGATCTCGCACTTCGCGAACGGGCTTCGCGCCCGGGGAGTGGTGAAGGGGGATCGTGTCGCACTCGTGCTGCCGAACAGCCCCCAACACGTGATCGCCTTCTACGCGGTACTGCGTCTCGGAGCGATCGTCGTCGAACACAACCCGCTCTACACCGAGCGAGAGCTCCGACACCAGTTCGAGGATCACGGCGCGAGGGTCGCGATCGCGTGGGACAAGACGGTGCCGACGCTTCTCAACATGCCCGACGACCTCGGACTGGAGACCGTGGTCTCGGTCGACGTCACGCGGGCGATGCCGCTGCGCACCCGGGTCGCCCTGCGGCTCCCGGTGAAGAAGGCACGTGATGCGCGAGCCGCGCTAACCAGCGGACGCCGCGTGCGCGGCTCGATTCACTGGCACGACCTCGAGTCATCCCGACCGCTGCCCCGCCGTTTCCCCGGCCCGGCTCTCGAGGACACCGCGGTGCTGCAGTACACCAGCGGCACGACGGGAACGCCGAAGGGCGCCATCCTGTCGCACCGCAACCTGCGGGCGAATGCCATGCAGGGGGAGGCCTGGATTCCCGGACTGCGCGCCGGCCGCGAGGTCGTCTACGGGGTGCTCCCCCTTTTCCACGCCTACGGTCTCACCCTGTGCCTCAGCTTTGCGCTGAGCATCGGGGCCCGGCTCGTGCTGTTCCCCAAATTCGATGAACAGCTCGTGCTGGATGCGTTCCGCAAGACCCCCGCCACCTTCCTGCCCGCCGTGCCGCCGATCTACGAACGACTGGTCGCCGCGGCCGCGGACCGGGGCGTGGGCCTTCGCGGCATCCGGTTTGCGATCTCGGGAGCGATGAACCTGCCCACGCGCATCGTGGAGCTCTGGGAGCGGGCCACCGGGGGCCTGTTGGTCGAGGGCTACGGCATGACCGAGTCATCCCCGATCGTCGTCGGCAACCCGATGGGCCCTTCGCGGCGCCCCGGGACGGTGGGCGTGCCGTTCCCCAGCACGGACATCCGGGTTGTGGATCCCGACGACCCCTCGATCGATCGAGGGGTGAACGACGAGGGCGAATTGCTCGTGCGCGGACCGCAGGTCTTCAGCGGCTACTGGAACCGCCCGACCGAGACAGCCGAGACGCTGCTCGCCGGCGGATGGCTGCGCACCGGCGACATCGTCACAGTCTCCGCCGACGGTTTCGTCACCGTCGTCGACCGCATCAAGGAGCTCATCATCACGGGCGGATTCAACGTGGCCCCGACCGAGGTCGAGGAGGCCCTGATCTCGCATCCGGACATCCTGGATGCCGCCGTCGTGGGCATCCGCACTCCGCAGGGCGGAGAGGATGTCGTCGCCGCCGTCGTGCTCAGCCCCGGGGTCACCCTCGATGTGCCCTCCATTCGCGAACACCTGAAGGAGCGGATGGCGGCCTACAAGGTGCCGAGGCGCATCGAGGTCGTCGACGAGTTGCCGCGCAACATCGTGGGGAAGGTGCTGCGCCGGGTGGTGCGGGAGCGGCTGTCGGCGCCATAGGTTCTCGTCGTCTGCCCGCGTCCTCTACCCTCGGATAGCAACACGGGAAGGGATGCGGCATGGATGGCTCGGTCTTGACGATCATCTGGATCGTGTCGTTCGTGCTCGTGACCGTCGCGGTGACGGGGCTCTCTCGGCGGGTGGGCTGGTCGGCACCCGTCACGCTCGTGGCCGTCGGCGCGGTCGCGTCGTTCCTGCCGTGGCTGCCGAAGATCGAGGTGCAGCCGGAGCTCGTGCTCTACGGGCTGTTGCCGCCGTTGCTGTTCGCCGCGGCCATCCGCACGTCCCTGGTGGACGTGCGAGCCCGGCGCGACAGCATCCTCACCCTCTCGGTCGGCCTTGTGCTGTTCACGGTCGTTGTCGTCGGCTTCTTCACCTGGTTGATCGTGCCGGCGATCACCCTCGCGACGGGTTTTGCGTTCGCTGCGGTCGTCGCCCCGACGGATGCGGTGGCCATCACCTCCATCTCCGGTCGCCTCAGGCTGCCCCGACGGGTCGTGACCGTGCTCGAGGGTGAGAGCCTGTTCAACGACGCTGCGGCTCTCGTCGCCCTCTCCGCGGCCATGGCGGCCATTGTCGGCACCCTCAACCCCTGGGCGGTCGCGGCGGATTTCGTGCTCGCCGTCGTCGTGGGGGCAGGGTTCGGCCTGGCGGCCGGATTCGGTCTCTCCGCCATCCGTAAGACGCTGAAAGCGCCAGTGCTCGACACGAGCCTGTCGCTGGTGACACCCTTCGTGGCGTTCATCCCCACCCAACTGCTTCACGGCTCAGGGGTGCTCGCCGTGGTGATCGCCGGTCTCATCATCGGGACCCAGGCGCCGGTGGTGCAATCGGCGCGGGCGCGCATCGCCGATTCCGTGAATTGGCGCACCATAAGGTTCCTCCTCGAGAATTCCGTGTTCCTGTTCATCGGCCTCAACCTCAAAGGCATCCTGCGCGGTGTGGCCGACTCCGGGTTCGGTATCGCCCAGGTCGTTCTCATCTGCGTCGGGATGCTCGTGTTCCTGATTGCGGCGCGATTCGCCTGGATTCTCGCGGTGAGCGGGTTTTACCGTGTCGGTCCGAAGCGCTTCCGCGAGCGCAGTTGGAGTGCGAAAGCCACGGTCGCCATCGGATTCTCCGGCATGCGGGGGGTGGTGACTCTCGCGGCTGTATTCCTGTTGCCCGATGCCACCCCGCAGAAATCGTTTCTCCAATTCCTCGCCTTTGCGGTGGTCGTGGGCACCCTGGTGCAAGGACTCGCGCTGCCGTGGGTCATCCGCCGGCTGAAGCTTCCCCCGCCGAATGCGGACCAGGAGCTCGTGGAGGCCCAGATGCTGATGGCGGAGGCCCGGGCAGCCGGGGTCGTCAGACTCGACGCGGAGAGGATGGAGGCCGATGACGCGGCCGTGGTCGAACGCCTTCGCAACGATGCAACGCTGCTCGGCGAATCCCTCCTCAATCCGGTAGACGACGGCGTGGAGCCCGCGCAGGCGGTATTCGGTCGCCTTCGACTGGCGATGATCGAGGCCGAGCGATCGGCTGTGCTCGCGGCCCGGCGCGAGGGGCGATACCAGGAGCCGGCCGTGCGGGCCATCCTCGCGTCGATCGACGCCGAGGAGATCGCCGTTCGGGCCATCCGCCACAACAATCGCAACGACGGCTGACGGGCTGCCTCAGCCCTCGATGCGGCTCACCCGCACCAGGATCTCCGCCTCGACGCCGGGAGCGAGCGCGGAGCGGATCGCCGTCGACACGGCGAGCGCGGTCACGGGGGCCTGCTGTCGGCCGGATGCGGCGACACTCGCCACGATCGCCAGACCCTGCTGCGCCCGGCGCACCGAGACCATGGCGAGCGGGGTGTCTGCCCCGGCCGTGAGCTCTCGGACCGAGCGCAATAGACCAGGCTCGGCGGCGTAGAGCGCGGCGACCGTGGGAACCGATCGCACGACGGCATCGAGCTGAGCGGCGAGGGAGTCGAGTTCGTCGGTCATGCTTCGTCCTCCTCGACGGGGCGTTCCAGGGTGTGGGCGTCGGTCACCGTCACATCGACGCTCTCGATGGTGAGCTCGGTGTGCTTCAGCAGCTCGGAATAGACGCGCTCGCGAACGGCCTCGGCCAGGACGACGATGGGCGCACTGAGCACGACGCTGATCGTCAGCGCAATGCGCACCGCAGCATCCGGGTCGTCGAGATCGCCGTCGAGGGTGCAGCGCCCCACGAGTACTCCCTCCACGGAGTCGCCTGCCGCTCTCACGAGCTCGTGCACCGCGCCCTCGGTAATGCTGAGACGAGTGTTCGGTTCGGAGCTGCTGAGCGGGATGTCCCGCCCCGCCCGCACTTCGCGCGAGATCGCGGTGAGCACTCCCTGCAACCAGCTCTCCTCGATCCCGGGTTTGTCGCTGGCATCCCGCACCACCAGGTCGCGGGAGAGTGCCCCGACACGTTCGAGGCTCGCGAGCATCGCCTGACATTCGGCATTGCCGTCGATCGCGGCAATGGCGGGCTCCCGCCCGCGGTCGAGATAGTCGCTGAGATCGTCGAGCGAGAATCCGGAACCACCGACGTCGTCGCTGGCAGAGGCTTCGGTCACCGCCACACCTCCATCTCTCTCACTACAGTCTGTCGGGCGCGCGCGAGCTTTCCGCGCACCGTGGTCACGCTGAGGTCGAGCCGTTCGGCGATCTCGTCGTAGGAGTAGCCGCCCACCTCCTTCAGTACCCAACACTGGCGCTGGCCTTCGGGCAGCTCGTCGAGCACGCGGGTGAGCGCCTCCCATCGGGATGTCTCGATCGCGCGCTGTTCGGGGCCGGAACCGTGCTCGGCCACGAGCTCGTCATCCAGCTCGCCGGTCGGCCGCCTGCTGCGGATACGGTCGGTGGCCTTCCGGCTGACGATGCTGGTCAGCCAGGACCGCACCTTGCTCGGGTCCTGCAACGCGGGAAGCTGCTTCCACGCAGAGATCAGGGCTTCCTGCACGGCGTCGTCCGCATCCGCCGCAGAGCCGGTGAGACGGTGGGCGAAGGCGCGCAGATAGGGGGCGTGGCGCCTCACCAGCACGGAGAAGGCGTTCGTGTCGCCATCGGCCGACCGCTCGGCGAGGATGCGGTCGGAGGCCGTGGAGAGGTCGATCACCGGCCATCCGTTCCGTCTCAAAAAGGCTTCGCCCCGGAGCGTGACGAATTGCACACAGTACCCGTCTCAGTCGTGAAAACCAGTGCAAACCGAACCAGAAATGGAGTTCGCCAATGAGTGCAGACAACGACATCAAGAACACCGCGCAGGACCGTCTCGGCAAGGGGAAGGAAGCGCTCGGAAAGGTCACCGACAACGACAGCCTCGTGGCCGAAGGCAAGGCCGACCAGGCGAAGGCCTCGGTGAAGAAGGCCGGCGAGAACGTAAAGGACGCGCTCACCGGCGACAAGTAGCGGAACGACCGGGCGAGTACGGTCTTTGCGGGTCGGCACGCCGGCACGGACAGACCGGACTCGCCCGCCTTGGCCTCCGCGTGTGCCTCCGCGTGTGTCCGGCGTGGCCCGGCGTGTGTCCCTGAGTCGGTCCTCGGGTCGTGCACCGGACTACCCGGGGGAGAGAACCGCCGCCAGGGCCGCGGTGATCTCCGAGCGGGCCCGAGCGCTCGAGATCGTCGCGCTGCCGTCACCCGGCTGCACGCCGTAGTCGCCGAAGCGCGCGTGATTGCTGCCCGGGATCTCCACGAAGACCGCGGATGCCGGCAGCAGGCTCTTGCCTGCCGCTATCTTCGCCGGAGTGCTCAGCCCGTCCCGCTCCCCGCCGATGCTCAGCACAGTGAGATCGGTTCGGGAGAGGTCGTTGGCGCAGTAGCTGCCGAAGAGCACGAGCCCCGCCACCGCGGGTGCCTTGCTCGAATCGGCGAGCATGCAGGCGCGAACCCCACCGAGTGAGTGGCCGCCGACGAACCAGCGTGTCACCCCGCTGGTATCGGCCGTGAAGGTGGCGAGGGGCCGCTGGTCGAAGAACGCGAGGTTGAGGGTCGGCTTGGTGATCACGACGGTCACCCCCTGCTCCACGATGCCGGAGAGCTTGTACAGGTAGGCGTAGGGATCGACCTTCGCACCGGGGATGAATACCAGTCCGGTGCCCGTCGCTCCGCTCTTCGGGGTAAGGATCACCGAATGGTCGGTCGACGTGATCGAGATCCGCGGGTCGCGCCAGGCGGCGAGAGCCGGGCCGCGTTCACCCTGCATCACGATGTTCGCCCAGGTGACCAGGGCGACGATCGCGAGCACGAAGACCAGCAGGATGGCGAGGAGGATCTGGACCATGCGGCGGCCAAGGCGAGTCCGGCCCGGCGCTCCCGCCGTGGGGTTCCGACTCACGGGAGGCGGCGCTTCGATTCGATCGGCACGGGCGCGGGCAGGATGCGCTGGGCTTCCGCGGGCGAGGTTCCGGACGCTATCGCGGCGAGGCGGCGCAGGGCCGTCTCCGATTCCGAACCCGGGCGGGCGTGCAGGATGACCAGCGATCGCGTGTCGGATGCCCCGGGGGTGGCGATGGCAAGACGTTCCGTCTCGAGTTCGAGGGCGCCGACCTGCGGGTGGGTGATCCGGGTGATCGAGTCGACCTCCGCGGGCAGCTCCGCCGCTCCCCAGAGCGCGCGGAAATCAGCGCTGCGAACGGAGAGTTCGCCCACGAGTTGGGTGAGGGCCGGGTCGTCGATGTCCGGACCGATGAGCGTACGCAGCCGCGCGACGGTGGCCACGAGCATCCGGTCCCACTGGGGGTACAGCTCGCGAGAGTCCGGGTCGAGGAACACCGCGCGCATGAGGTTGGTGCCGAGGGCGAAGCGGGGGGAGAGGGCGCGGGCGAGGGGGTTCGCCGCGAGCACCTCGGTGAGCCTTCCCTCGATCCAGGCGACCTGGTGTGGCCAGGTGTCGATGACTCCGGCGAGTCCCTCTGGCGCTTCGTCCGGGGCGATCGGGAGCGCATCGTGCTCCACCGGTGCGGGCCGAGCGAGGTCGCGCAGGCTCGCGGCCGCGTCGTCGTCGAGCTTGAGCGCCCTGGTCAGGGCGTCGAGCACGTCGTCGGTCGGGTTCTGTTCGACACCCTGTTCCAGGCGGAGGTAGTCCTCGGGAGACAGCCCGGAGACGAGGGCCGCTTCTTCCCGGCGCAGGCCCTGGATGCGACGTCGGCCGGTGGCCGGCAACCCCACGTCTTCGGGGGTGAGTAGTTCGCGCCGGGCGCGCAAGAATTCGCCGAACTGGTTGCCTGGTTGCATGTGTCCACCCTACGCAGAAAGGGGCAGGGGGGTCACCAGCCGAATGAGTCTGGGCCCCACCAATCCGATCCTCGAAGGCGCTCCGAATAACCGGAATACGTCGTCGTAGCACCCGAACCGCCTTCACCCGACATCTTGACCCGACATCGTGACCCGACATCTCGACCCGACACGCGGCGACGTGGAGGACTTACCCATGCCACAGTCGAATACCCGGCCGAATCCGCGGCGCCTCGTCCCCGCGCTGGTCGCTTTCGCGATCATCGCACTCACCACCATCGCTGGGGCGAGTCCCGCGCTCGCGTCTCCGGCGCCGCAGACCGGATGGGTGCGGGTCGCGCACCTCTCGCCCGACACCCGGTCCGTGGATGTGCGCCTCACCCAGCTCGGACGGGATTCCGCCGTGGTGCGACTCGACTCTGTCGCGTACGGCGCGATCTCCGCCTACCAGCCCCTCTCACCCGGCACGTACCTCGTCACCATGACGCGCGCCGGGTCGCGAGCCTCGAGCACTCCCGTCGCCCGCTCCTCCGTGACCGTTGTGGAGGGGCAGAGCACCACTGTCGCCGCCTACGGGCGAAACGCACGGCTGCAGCTCACGGCCTTCCCCGACGAACTGGCCACGCCGGCACCGGGCATCGCCCGCATCCGTCTGCTCCAGGCCTCAGCGATGGTACCCACCGTCTCGGTCGTCACCTCCACGGGCACGACCATCGCAAGAAACGCTCGCGGCGGCACCGCGACGGGGTACATCGACGTGCCGGCGGGTACCTGGACCCTCCTGCTCCAGGCGAAGGCACGGGACTTCAGCACCACGGTGTCCCTCGTCCCCGGTTCCGTCACCACCCTGGTCGTCCTCGACACCGCCCGGGGCGCTCTCACCGCCCGCCCGATCGTGGACAGTGCCGCAGCCGAGCAGATTCCTCTCGGTGCCGTGCAGACGGGCGGTGGATTCCTCGCTCGCCATGCCTCGTCGAGCAGCGCCACGACACGCCTCACTGCGGCGAACGTTGCGCCCGAGATGCTGCGATGAGCGGCCGTCACGCTCGGGTCAGCCGTGCACCCTGGGTAGCGGGCATCCTCGCGGGCGGAACGGCCCTCGGCCTGTCGGCCGCCCTCGTCATCGCCGGGGTGCAGGGTGTCGGCCCGGTCGCCGCCGCCCACATCAGTGGTGCAGGAGAGCTCCAGCAGCCGGTCGCGGACTCGACCGGCTCCGGAGGGCCCCTCCAGGATCCCATCGCGACGACGGATGCTCCGCCCCGAGCCGGCATCGTGGCGACCCACCTCGACATTCCGGCGATCGGGGTGTCGACGGACCTCGAGTCCCTCGCCGTCGACTCGAACGGCGTCCTTCATCCTCCGACCGATTTCGATCGTGCCGGCTGGTTCTCCGGGGGAGTGCTGCCCGGCCGCATCGGGCCGGCGGTGATCGCCGGCCACCTCGATTCTGTGGTCAGCCCCGCCGTGTTCGAGCACCTTCCCGAGCTGGTGCCCGGAGACGCCATCAGCGTTGGCCTCTCGGATGGCACCTCCGTGGGTTTCGTCGTCGCATCGAGTTCCCTCGTGCCGAAAGCGGCCTTCCCCACCGATGCCGTCTACGGCACCGTGCCGACCCCGCAACTTCGACTGATCACCTGCGACGGGCCATTTGATCGCTCGACGGGACACTATACGGAGAATCTCGTCGTATTCGCGACCCTCATGCAATCGAATCCGTAGCAAAAACTCTTCGGAATTGGCGCGCTGAAGTACTAGTGTGAGCCGCACAGGGCGTTCGACGACGAGCGATTCTGGCTACCAGGCTGTGCCGTTCTGTCTGCGGCCTTCACGCAAGGAGTGTGCGCATGACCGCAACCGTTCCGTCCACGAACGATGTGGACAGCAAGGGCCTGAAGGGTGGCTCCCTCGGACTCATCTCGAGCATCGTGATGGGGGTGGCATCCACCGCTCCGGCCTACAGCCTCGCCGCGAGTCTCGGTTTCATCGTCGCGAGTGGTGGCGCGCTCCTCGCCGGGGTGAAGGCTCCCGGCATCGTGCTTCTCGCCTTCATCCCCATGTACCTCATCGCCGTCGCCTACCAGGAGCTCAACAAGGCCGAGCCCGACTGCGGCACGACCTTCACCTGGGCGACGCGGGCCTTTGGCCCGATCACCGGCTGGATGGGCGGCTGGGGCATCATCGTCGCCGATGTCATCGTGATGGCGAATCTCGCTCAGATCGCGGGCTCGTACACCTTCACGCTCCTCGGAGAATTCGGGGTCCCCGGCATGGCCGACCTGTCGAGCAGCACGCTCTGGTCGACAGTCGCTGGCCTGCTCTGGATCACCCTGATGACCTGGATCTGCTATCGCGGCATCGAAATCTCGGCGCGCCTGCAGTACTTCCTGCTCAGTATCGAGGTGATCATCCTCATCGCCTTCGCCATCTTCGCGCTCGTGCGCGTGTACTCCGGCAATGCCGAGACCTACTCGCTGGTGCCCAGCCTCGACTGGTTCAATCCCTTCACCCTCGACTTCACCAAGGTGATCGCCCCTGCCATGCTCACCGCGATCTTCATCTACTGGGGATGGGACACCGCCGTCTCGGTCAACGAGGAGACCGCCGAACCGGCCAAGACACCCGGTCGTGCCGCCATCATCAGCACCCTTCTGCTGCTCGTGACCTACGCCCTCGTCGCCGTCGCGGTCGTCGCCTTCGCCGGGGTGGGAACCAAGGGCGTCGGTCTCGGAAACCCGGACAACGCGAGCGACGTGTTCTCCGCTGTCGGTCCGGACCTGTTCGGCAACAGCCTCATCGGGCACATCCTGCTCCTGCTGCTCGCCGCGTCGATCCTCACCTCGGCGTCAGCCTCCACGCAGACCACGATCCTGCCGACGGCACGCACCGCGCTCTCCATGGCCGTCTACCGTGCGATCCCGTCGAAGTTCGCGCGCATCCACCCGAAGTACCTCACGCCCACCTGGTCAACGATCGGTATGGGGATCATTTCGGCGGCGTTCTACCTGGTGTTCACTCTGATCGGTGCAGACACACTGCTGCAGGCCCTGGTCGGATCCATCGGACTGATGATCGCGTTCTACTACGGCCTCACCGGCTTTGCCTGCGTCTGGTTCTATCGCAAGACGCTCACCTCGTCGTTCCGCCACTTCATCATGCGGGGGCTCTTCCCCTTCGTCGGTGGGGCGATGCTGCTCCTCGTGTTCGTCTACGGTCTGCAGCAGTTCGCCCTTCCCGACTGGATTCAGGACGCGAAGGGCAACAACGTCACGATCTTCGGCATCGGTGCGACGGCGGTCGTCGGAGTCATCGGACTGCTGCTCGGTGCCGTGCTGATGTTCCTCTGGTTCCTGCGTCAGCCCGAATTCTTCCAGGGCAAGACGCTTCCACGCCGCTCCGACGACCTGGTGCTCGCACCCGGTGAGGGTCGCATCCCCACCTTTGGCCTGCCGGACTCCGGGCGCATGGCCGAGGTCATCGCGCCGGACCGCTCTAACCTGCCGCCCGGTCAGAAGGTCATGGACGCGACGACCGGGGATCCGGTGACCAGCTCGATCCCGGTGCCCCCGGACGACGATCCTCAGTAGGCGTCGCGTAGGGTGGCGAGGTGAAAATCATCCCGCTGCTCGCCTTCCTCCTCGATGTCGTGCTCGTCGGCGCGTTCGTGCTGATCGGCCGCGCGAGTCATAATGAGGGCCCCCTCGGCACGCTGGTGACGCTCTGGCCGTTCCTCGCGGGGCTGGTGATCGGATGGATCGGCGCCCGCGCCTGGCGGACGCCGCTGGCCCTCCGGTGGTCCGGGCTCACGATCTGGGCGGCGACGGTGATCGTCGGTATGCTCCTGCGCGCGGTGTCCGGACAGGGTGTGCAGATCGGATTCGTGATCGTCACGACCGTGGTGCTGGCGATATTCCTGCTCGGCTGGCGCGCCATCGGCCAGCTTCTTCTGCGCCTTCGCGCTCGCCGCAGCTGAACCGGAGCTCCGTCACGGTCGCCCCACCTGGATGATCGTGAGCGGGACGCCGGTCGCATCCTCGAGGTGGGCCATCCGGCCGAAGGGCGAATCGGTGACCGGGTCGAGCTGGGTGCCGCCCAGTCCGGTGACGACGGATGCCGCGGCATCCGCATCCTCGACGCCGAAGTAGGGCATCCAATGGGCCGTCTGCCTCGCAGCCAGGTAGCCGGTGGCGTCCAAGATGCCGGCGAGACCGACCATCGTTCCCCGCCCGGGCACCGCGTGGTTGAAGACCACCTGACCGCCATGCTCGACGATCGCAGCGCCCGTTGCGTCGGCATCCGCCGTCTTGAGGGAGACGGTCCACAGGTCGGGTGTGCCGGACTGGTTGGCGACCATGCCGGCGACCCGGTGGCCGTTCTTCGAAAAGGGGACGTAGTCGTTGAACTCGGCACCGGCGGTTTCCTGGGTCCAGCCGAGCAGGCCACAGTAGAACTCGATCGACCGCGCGGTGTCAGAGCTCTCGACGTCCACCTCGACAGTGCGCGTGCGACGCCCCGGAAGACGGCGTATTCTCAAGGCACACGGGGAGCCAATCGGGCTCCCGATCCGAGGGAGCTCACCATGGCCGACAAGTCACCGAAAAAGTCAACCTCGAAGACGGCGGCGTCGAAGTCACTCAAAGAGAAGCGCGCCGACAAGAAGACCAAGGCAGCGAACAAGCCCAACGGCTGAGTTCGACCGGAGGCCCGGGGCATCGCTCGAAACGAGCGTGTCCCGGGCCTTCGTCGTCCTCGGGGCTCCCCTCGCTCATCGCGATTGTTCCGCTGTGTCGGCTGTGGGCCGCCGCGATCCGGATCAATCCCGACGGAGGGGAACAATCAGGGAGCGGGGCGCGGGCGGGGGAAGGGTCAGACCGTCTTCATGATGTCGGCGGTGAAGTTCTGCACCCGTGAGAGCAGGCCCTCGGCGCGTTTGGCGACGACCTCGGCGGGATCCGGTTGCATCGGCGATGCGGGCGGCATGATGCGGATGATGAGCGAGCAGGCAAGGTCTGCGCAGATGTAGGTTCCCACCGTGTTGCCGTCGCGGCCGGACTGGCCCGCTCGCGCGGCGGAGAACAGCGCGACCTGGTCGGACGGCTGGGGCGTGCGGCAGAGCGAACACATCGCCGAAATACCCGGTCGCATGCTCGCGCCGGAGGCCCGGAGCACGATGCCGACCGGCCGATCGTCGACCCAGTGCACGAGGTAGCCGCGCAGCGGCGCACCGTGATCCCGCCAGCCGAGATACTCCCGCTCCCCCCAGAGCACTTCGTGCAGGCCCGGGAGGGGCATCCGCTCGATCTCGCCCTTGGAGGCGTTGACGATGCTGCGACGGATGTCGGTTTCGTTGAGCGGTTTCATGGCCTCCTCCGGGCAGCGGCTCCGCAGCGGTGCCGATGGTTGTTTCCAGCGTAATCCGCCCCCAGCCGCATTCGGTTCGCGCCTACCGGAGCGTGACGCAGGTCGTTCACGATGAAGCCATGTTCGCCCCGGCTGCGCTGACTGTCCCCGCCGCTTCGGCTCGGCCGGAATCGCGGGCAGCACTCCTGACCGCACCCTTCTCCTGCTGGAGGCGAGTGACTGCTGTCGGAGTCGCCCGGATCGACACCCGCCAGATCCTGAGGTGCGGTCGGATGCTCACGGTCGCACCGTCCGCCCTGGCCGTCGACGGCTGATCACCGGTACGAGCACACGGGCATACGGGCACACGGGCACACCGTGCAGGCACCAGGGTCGAACCAGCGGGGGGCCTGGCAGCGTGCGGTCCTTCGTGACGACGCGGATGCGCATCGGCCGGTCGGCTGGGTCGAACTCTTCATCGACCTCGTCTTCGTGGTCATCATCTCTGTGCTCGCCCACGGCCTCGAGGACAGCGCGCACTCCGAGCCTCTGCTGCGGTTCGTCCTGCAGTTCGTTGCCGTCTTCTGGGTCTGGAACGGGTTCACGTACTACACGGAGAGGTTCGAGTCCCACGGCCTCGAGAATCGACTGTTCACCTTTCTCGGCATCCTGACCGTCGCGGGCCTCGCCGTCTGGGGAGAGGACGGGCTCGGTCACAACTACCTGGGCTTCGCGGCATCCTTCCTGCTCGCACGCGGCCTCAACATGGTGATGTGGCTGCGCGCGGGGCGGCACGAGCCGCGATTCCGCCGGGCGGCCGCCGGATTCACGGCGGGATATGGCGCGTCGTTCGCCCTGATCGGGGTGAGTCTCGCGGTGGACGAGGCCTGGCGCCTGGCGCTGTGGGGCTTCGCGGTGCTCGTCGACATCGCCGCACCCGCCGTCACCGCGCGATTCCAGTTCGGACTTCCGGGCATCAGCCGGGACAAGTTCCCCGAGCGGTTTGGTCTGCTCACCCTCATCGTGCTCGGCGAGGTGGTGGCGAGCGTGATCCAGGGTGTCGCAACCGCGAACGAGGCGACGGATGTCTCGGTGCCGACCATCGCCGACGCGATTCTCGGATTGGCCATCGGCTTCGGGCTCTGGTGGGTCTACTTCGACTTCGTGGCGAGGCGTCCCACCAAACCGGACTTCGTGATCGCGTTGGTGTGGGTGTACCTGCACATTGCGATGCTCATCGGCATGGTGATTGTGGGAGTCAGCATCAGCGAGGCCCTGCTCTCGCGGGAGGAGGGCGCGTCCGGCACGATTCTCCCGGCCATCGGCATCACTCTCGTCGCGATCGCATTACTCGAACTCACCCTGGATCGCGCTGCGGATGAGCCGACCGGAGCGCGCCTGAGCCCCCTGCTGAAGGCGGGGATCGGCGTCGCGCTGATGCTGCTCGCGTCCGTCGCCACACCGTACTCGGCGACGACGGTGCTCTCGGTCGGGGTTGCCGCCCTGGCGATACCGGCTGCCTACGGTGCGCGTGTCTACTACCGTCACCCCGCCAGGGGATAGCGGATCAGTCGCGCGAAGAGGACTTGGACATCGCGATCAGTGCGATGAGAAAGCCGGCGCCGCCGAAGAAGGTGATCGCGCCGAGGATCGTGTACAGGATCGCGGTTGTCTGGGCCATGGAAACTCCTCGTTCTGCGGGTCTGGACACCGCAGAGTCCACCGTATCGCCTGCTGCCGGGTGGTCAGCGCCGCAGCTTCTCCAACAGCGGGCCGGCAGCCTCGTCGAGGAAGCGCTGCTGGTTGGCATCACCGACCTGCACGAGGGCGACATCGGTGAATCCGGCCGCGGCGTACGCACGGACGGCGTCCGCGATCTCGTCGAGATCGGGACCGCACGGGATGCTGTCGGCGACATCCTCCGGCCGCACGAACTGGCTCGCTCCCTCGAAACCGGCCGGCGTCGGGAGGTCGGCGTTGACGGACCAGCCGCCCCCGAACCAACGGAACTGGTCGTGGGCCATCTCGATGGCGGCCTCCCTGTCCGGACCCCAGCAGATCGGGATCTGGCCGATCGACCGGGACGGCCCCTCGTGCACCCTCGCCCACGAAGCCAGCAGTTCCGCCTCCGGCTCGGTGGTGATCAGGTGGTCGCCGAGAGGGGCGAAGCGGGCGACCGACTTGTCGCCCGACACCGCGACGCCGATCGGCACGCCCCCGTCGGGCAGGTCCCAGATGCGGGCCGAATCGATGCGGAAGTACTCGCCCTGCCAGGTGACCAGCTCGCCGGTGTGCAGCTCGCGGATGATCGTGATGGCCTCGGCGAGCATGTCCTGGCGCTGGGCGACCGGCGGCCAGCCCTCACCGATGACGTGCTCGTTGAGGTTCTCGCCCGCGCCGAGACCCAGGATGAATCGTCCGTCGGCCAGAAGCTGCATGGTCGCGGCCTTCTGGGCGATGATCGCCGGGTGGTACCGAAGCGTGGGGCAGGTCACGTACGTGGCGAGTTCGACTCTCTCGGTGGCCTGGGCGACGGCACCGAGCACGGACCAGGCGTAGGGGGCATGCCCCTGGGAGGTGAGCCAGGGCGAATAGTGATCGCTCGACACCTCGAAGTCGAAGCCGATGCGTTCGGCCTGCACCGCGTAGTTCACGAGCTGCTTCGGCCCGCTCTGTTCGGTCATGAGGGTGTACCCGAAATTGGTCATGCACCCAGTGATACTCCGCGGTCACGCGAAATCAACCCGCATGCAGTTGACTTGCGGGGTGCACTCCGAACCGATAGAACGACTCCGATCCGATCTCCTCGCCGCCCGTTTCAGCGTCGACGGCCTCACCACGCTGTGGGGCACCCGCGCGGATGCCGCCCTGCACCGTGGGCAGCGCGTGCCCGCCTCCCGGGCTCTCACCGGACCGACCGGAGAGACGGCTGCCGGCGTGCTCGCCCGGATCTTCGTGCTGGGGATGCCGGTGACCGCGGGGCAGCTCGCTGTGGCGCTACCTTCGCTCGGCCTCGACGGGGCTCTCGCACTCGGCCTCGTGTCGGTCGATGGTGACCGAGTTCACGCGATACTCGACCTGCGCCCCTACAGCTTCGTCGACTCTCATGGCGTCGGCAGCTGGTGGATCGCCAGCGATCTCGGTGAGCTCACCGTGGGTGGGGCGCTGCGGGAGGATCACGTGCTCGGGGTCGGCGGCGCGTCTCTCACCCTCAGCGGGCTCATGGTCGGTGGGACCGTGGATGCCGCGCTCGATCTCGGCACCGGCTGCGGCATCCAGGCCATGCACGCGGCGCGTCATGCCAGCCGCGTGGTCGCGACCGACATCTCGCCTCGCGCGCTCGAGATCGCGGCGCTCAACGCCGAGTTGAACGGCATCCGCAACATCGAGTTCCGGCTCGGTAGCCTGTTCGACCCGGTCGCGGGGGAGCGGTTCGGCCAGATCGTGTCGAACCCGCCCTTCGTGATCACGCCTCGCGCGGATGGCGTCCCCTCCTATGAATATCGCGATGGCGGCATGGTGGGAGACGCGCTCGTCGCGTCGGTCATCGATGGGCTGGCCGATCATCTCGAGCCCGGTGGCATCGCCCAGCTTCTCGGCAATTGGGAGTATCGCGACGGTGCCGACGGCCTCGATCGTGCCGGCGACTGGGTTTCCGCCACCGGCCTCGACGCCTGGGTGGTCGAGCGGGAGGTGCAGGATGCGGCGCTCTATTCCGAGACCTGGATCCGGGATGGCGGCACCCGCCCCGGCCCAGAGTTCGACCGGTTGTACGGGGCCTGGCTCGACGACTTCGAGCAGCGGGGCGTGACCGCCGTGGGCTTCGGCTATCTCACCCTGCGGGCGACCACACGGGGGCTGCGCCGGCTTGAGCGACTCGATAGCGCAATCGAGGGTGGCCTTGGCGTGCACATCGCCGAGACCCTGACGGCCTGGGACTGGCAGTCCGCTCTCACCGACGAGCAACTCGGCCGCGAGACTCTGGAGCTGGCCCCGGATGTCACGGAGGATCGCCACTACTGGCCGGGTGACGCCGATCCCACCGTCATGACCCTGAGGCAGGGCGGGGGATTCGGCCGCTCGCTGCCCCTCGATACGGGCCTCGCGGCCCTGGTCGGGGCCTGCGACGGCGAGCTCAGCGTTCGGGCGATCATCGCCGCCATCGCGCAACTTCTCGAGGTCGATGAGGCCGCCCTGTCTGCGGAGCTGATGCCGAGCATCCGCGAACTGGTGACGACGGGCTTCCTGCGACCGCCGGCGTGACCCCTTCGGCTTTACCTGGTCCGAACATTCGCAGGATGTGCGCCGAACAATCGCCGTGCAGAGTCACGATCATGAAACCATCACTCGCAGCATCCATCCTCGCAACCACCGTCACTGCGGCACTCCTCGTGGGGTCGTGCAGTGCAGCCCTCGCCGCAGAGCCCGCCGGTTCTGCACCCTCTGCCCCGGCCACGACCGCGCCACGCACTCTGTCGTCGGTGCAGGCCCTCGGGGCCGGCGCGACCGCCGCGCGGATCAGCGCGCTGGATAAGGCCATTCCCCGGGTGACCGCCAACGCCTACCTGAGCGCGACCGACAAGGACCGGGTGCTTGGCACTCTCAACGGCGATCGCGCCGCGATGGTCACCCTCGCGGCGAAGATCGCGGCGGACACCGATCTCACGGTGGCGAAGGCCGACTATCACTCGATCTTCACCGGGTATCGGGTCTTCGCCGTCGCGATTCCGCAATCGTTGTATGCCGCCGCCGCGTCCGGCCTCCAGGATGCCGCGATCCCGGCCCTCCTGTCCGCCCAGGCGACTCTGGTCGCCGCCATCTCCGGCCCCCTCGCCTCGAAGGACACCCCAGCGATCGACGCCACGATGGCGGATCTCGCCAGCCAGATCCGGTCGGCCCAGCAGTCCGTCTCCGGCGTCTCAGTCTTCGCTCTCTCGGTGACCCCCGAGCAGTTCAACAGCAATCACGAGATCCTCGCCGCCACTCGAGCCTCGGTGAAGACCGCGGCCGCCGCGGCGAAGAAGGCTCGGGCGGATGTCGCCTCGGTGAAGGCCGCACTCACGTGATGCGCTCCCGGTGGGCCCTCCCCGCCGCCGGTCTCGTCCTCGTGCTCGGCCTCACCGCGTGTGGCGCTCGCCCGGGCACGGCGGGGCGTGAGGGTCCGGTGCCGAGCCCGGCGTCGTCGGCGGCTCTGCCGTCGCCGGCGGCGAGTGCGTCTGCCGATCCGCTCGCCGACATCGACCGACAGCTGGCGATAGTCGACGGATCGGCGGCCCAGAGCACAGGCGACCTGACGGCGGGGGACACCTCGGCGAGCGTCGGCGACGACGGGCAGTAGTCGAGACCGTGACATCCGGTGCGGAAAGACTGGCAGGATCGGTGCGCTCCGTGCCAGTGTTGGCGGTGCGGGGCGGGGCGGGAAATCAGGCGAGCCACCAGGAGGGCACCATGTTCAGCACCACCGGCGCATTCGGCGGCTTTTCGGTCGATGACATCGATGCGGCACGCACGTTCTACGGGGAGACTCTCGGTCTCGACGTCGCGACAAACGCCATGGGCTTTCTCGAGCTCACTCTCGGCAGCGGAGCGATGGTGCTCATCTACTCGAAGCCCAACCACACGCCCGCGAGTTTCACCATCCTCAACTTTCCTGTCGACGACGTCGAGGCCGCCGTCGATGACCTCAACGCCCGCGGAGTCACCACGAAGATCTACCCGCACGAGTTGATGCCGAGCGACAGCAAGGGCATCGTGCGGGGCAACGGACCCGACATCGCCTGGTTCCTCGACCCCGCCGGAAATGTGCTCTCGGTGCTCAGCGCGCGCTGACCATCCTCCTGTCGGGCTCCGATTTCAAGCCCACCGACCAATATGCTCCCCGGGCATAGGTTGACACTGCCGTGCCCATCGACGAGCGCGGTAGAGGGAGAGAATCGTGGCGCGCACGCGAGCAGAAGACGTGTCAAGGGAAGTCAGCAGTCTCGTTCCGGCTCGGCTCGACCGGCTTCCGTGGACCCGGTTCCACTGGTCGGTGGTCGTGGGCCTCGGGGTCGCCTGGATCCTCGACGGGCTCGAGATCCAGATCGTTGCCTCGGCCGGATTCGCCAAAGACCTCCACATGAGTGCCGTCGAGGTGGGCGCGGCCGGATCCGTGTACCTCGTCGGCCAGGTCGTGGGGGCGCTGTTCTTCGGCTGGCTGCCGGACCGCATCGGCCGTCGCCGGATGTTCATCCTCACCCTGCTGATCTACCTGATCGGCAGCGGGATCGCCGGCTTCTCTCCCACCATGTGGTTCCTGTTCGCCTTCCGCTTCATCGCCGGGCTCGGCATCGGCGGGGAGTACGCGGCGATCAACTCCGCCATCGACGAGCTCATCCCCTCCCACTATCGCGGACGGGTGGATATCGCCATCAACGGAACGTACTGGGGTGGGGCGGCGCTCGGGGCGGCAGCCAACCTCTTCCTTCTCAATCCGGCGCTGGTCAGCGAGAACTGGGGCTGGCGCATCGGCTTCTTCATCGGCCCGGTGCTCGGGCTCGTGATCATCTACCTTCGCCGGCACATCCCGGAGAGTCCCCGGTGGCTGATGAGCCACGGACGCGAAAACGAGGCAGAGAAGACTGTCGACGATATCGAGGAACGGGTGCGCCACGAGGGCGGCGATGTGTCGGAGGTCGACGAGAGCAAGGCGATCATCGTGAAGTCACACGGTCGCGTCGGGTTCATCGCGATGGTGAAGGTGCTCTTCGTCAAGTACCCCAAACGCACCTTCACCGGAGCGGTGATGATGGTCACCCAGTCGTTCATGTACAACGCGATCTTCTTCACCCACGCGCTCGTGCTGCAGAACTTCTACCAGGTGCCGGTCGGATCGACGCCGCTGTACTTCTTCCCCTTCGCGATCGGCAACCTGGCCGGACCGCTGCTGCTCGGTCACCTCTTCGACACGTGGGGAAGGCGCAAAATGATCTTCCTCACCTACGCCGTCGCCGGTGCGGTGCTCGCGGTCTCCGCCTTTCTGTTCAGCGCGGGAGTACTCAATGCCACAACGCAGACGATCTTCTGGTGCGTGTCGTTCTTCTTCGCCTCCGCGGGGGCGTCTTCGGCCTACCTGACGGTGAGCGAGACCTTCCCGCTCGAGCTGCGCAGCCGGGCGATCTCCTATTTCTTCTCCCTCGGCCAACTCGCCGGGGCGCTCGGCCCGGTCGTCTACGGAGCCCTGATCGGAGACGGCAAGGATCGCGGTCCGCTCACCGGCGGCTATCTTCTCGGTGCGGGCATCATGATCTTCGGTGGGATCGTCGCGCTCATCTTCGGCACCAACGCAGAGCGGCAGTCCCTTGAGGATGTCGCGGAGCCGCTCTCCGCCGTGAAAGCTGGCAGCTCGCAGTCCTAGGGAATACCGAACCGTCGCGGTGCCGTTATCTCTGGCATTCGCCCACTCCAGAAACAGGAGAGAACATGTCTGAAAAAGTGTGGTTCATCACCGGTACCTCGCGCGGCTTCGGCCGCGAATGGGCGATCGCCGCCCTCGATCGTGGCGACCGGGTCGCCGCAACGGCGCGCAACACCGACAGCCTCGAAGACCTCGTCGAGAAGTACGGCGACGCCATCCTGCCGATCGCGCTCGATGTCACGGACAAGGACGCCGCGACCTCCGCGGTCGCACGTGCGCACGAGCATTTCGGGCGCCTCGACGTCGTGATCAACAACGCCGGCTTCGGTCACTTCGGATTCATCGAGGAGATCACCGAAGACGAGGCACGGGCCCAGATGGAGACCAACCTGTTCGGGGCACTGTGGGTGACCCAGGCCGCTCTGCCGTTCCTCCGGGCGCAGGGCAGCGGCCACATCATCCAGGTGTCGTCGATCGGTGGCATCACGGCGTTCCCGCTCGTCGGCATCTATCACGCCTCCAAGTGGGCGCTGGAGGGCTTCTCCCAGGCGCTCGCCCAAGAGGTCGCCGGATTCGGTATCTTCGTGACCCTCGTGGAGCCGGGCGGTTTCTCCACGGACTGGAGCGGATCCTCCTCCACGCGTTCCGAAGCGCTCCCGGACTACGCCGAGCTGCACGACGCGGTCGATGCCGCGCGCAAGCAGCGTTTCGCGGCTCCCGGGGATCCCGTCGCCACCCGCGGCGCCATCCTCAAGGTCGTGGATGCCGACCGTCCGCCACTGCGGATCTTCTTCGGTGAATCACCGCTCGGCACAGCCAAGGCGGACTACGCCGGTCGGATCGCGCTCTGGGACGAGTGGAACGACGTGTCGATCGAGGCTCAGGGCCCGGCTAAGTAGCCCGCGCCGGCCCCACGCGCCGCCCCGCCAGCGGTGGATCCGTAGACTGGATCCACCGCTGTCGATCCACCAGGAGGACCCTTCGTGAAAATCATCGCTTTCGTCATCGCGCTGGCGCTCTTCCTGCTCGGCATGGTGCTCATGGGCTACGCCTTCGAGCCGGACGCTCCCCACGGCATCCTCTTCTTCGCCGGCATCGTGAGCGTCGCGGTCTCACTCGCCATCCCCTTCCACGTGCTCAAGCGCGTTGACGGCTAGGCCCGCGAGATCCGCACACTCGATGTCTGACGATTTTGGCATCGGGGCACAGGTGGTCGTTCGTGCCGCCGGCACCGGTGAACTCGCGCCCTGGCCGGACGAGCCGAGCGGTGTCATCGTTCGTTCCGGCGGATCCGCCCTTGCCGGCGTCTGGGGTCGCGGCGGCGGTGGACGGATGTGGTGGGTCGAATTCGACGAGCCCCAGACCAATTCGGATGGCGGCGGACCCTTTCCCTCCGCCCAGGTGCACGAGAAGTTCCTCGAACTCGCACCACCGGTGAGCGACCAGGAATGAGCTTCGGCGACTACGGCGAGGATGCTCTGGCCGGCGATTGGCGCGGAACGAAACGTCAGGCGATCCGGCAGATCGCCGCCGAGCGTGACCTCGTGATCGAGTGGGCGGACACCGGCTTCTGCGGCGCGGTCCTGCGGGTCGAGAACAAGTTGGTGCACCTCGAGGACTATCGCGGGGGCGTGCGGCTCTTCCCCCTCGGGGGCGGGTTCCTTCTCGAGGGTGAGCCGGTGGTGCTCACCGCGCCGGTCGCCGCGGCGAAGGGCACCGCGCGCACGGCATCCGGGTCCTTCGTCGTCGCTGACCAGAAGGCGCGCGTCGCCCTTCCGAGCCGCATCTTCGTGGAGGGTCGGCACGACGCGGAGCTCGTCGAGAAGGTCTGGGGTGCTGACCTGCGGGTGGAGGGAGTGGTCGTGGAATACCTCGAGGGAATCGACGACCTCGACGCCATCGTGCGGGACTTCGCGCCCGGGCCCGACCGCCGGATCGGCGTACTCGTCGACCACCTCGTCGCCGGGTCGAAGGAGAGTCGAATCGCGGAGGCCGTGGCTCGTGGTCCATTCGGCGCTCATGTGCTCGTGGTCGGGCACCCATTCGTCGACGTCTGGCAGGCGGTGAAGCCGGCCCGGCTCGGCCTGACGGCCTGGCCGGAGATTCCCCGTTCGGTGGAGTGGAAGCACGGCATCTGCGCCGCCCTGGGGTGGCCGCACGAGGACCAGGCGGACATCGCGCGGGCCTGGCAACGGATCCTCGGAGAGGTGCGCACGTATGCGGACCTTGAACCCGTGGTGCTCGGCCGGGTGGAGCAGCTGATCGACTTCGTGACCGCCTGACGGCAGCGTGACCGTGCCGGGCCAGCAGCCGGCGCTCTCGTGGAACTCAGTGGGACAGCCCCGCCACCAGGTTGATCGTCGTGGCGAGGATGACCGATCCGAATACGAACGACAGCAGAGTGTGACGCAGCACCGTCGCGCGCACGGTGTGGTTCGTGATGTCGGTATCCGACACCTGGTAGGTCATGCCGAGGGTGAAAGAGACGTAGGCGAAGTCGGTGTACTGCGGAGGCCGATCCTGGTTGAAGTCGATGCCCTTGTCGGCCGTGTAGTACTGGCTGGCATAGCGAAGCGTGTACAGGGTGTGGAGGAGAATCCACGACAGGGCGACGCTCACCAGTGCGAGAGTGGCGAGCAGCCCCTTGGCGATGCCGCTCGCCTGGGCGGCCTGAACGAGCACGAAGGCGACGGAGAACAGGCTCGCGATGCTGAGCAGGATCACGAGCAGGTCGGCGATCCCCCTGGCCGGCTCCTCCCGGCTGGCACGCTCCCGGGTCTCCGTCGGATCGAGACGCGCCACGCGGACCCAGACCAGGGATGAATACAGGAGCGCCGCGACACACCAGCCGACCGTTGGCGCGTAGGTCCATTCGCCGAAACTACCGGTGACGACAGTGGCGGCGACCCCGCCGGCGAGCATGATGACGAGTCGGATGGTGGTGTGATGGTGGTGCATCTGCCGATTACATCACCCGGTGGCCCGATTGCGGGGGATAACCCCCTCGCGCCGCGCCGCTGCCGAGGCCAAGGTGGACTCATGGCTGAATTGAAGAGACCGAAATCGGGCCGCGTGATCGCGGGAGTGTGTGCGGCGATCGCGAACCGCTACGGCTGGAGCGCGACGGCCGTTCGACTGGTGTTCATCCTGTCCTGCCTTCTGCCGGGTCCGCAGTTTCTGATCTACATCGCCCTGTGGATCTTTGTGCCAGCCGAAAAATAGCCAGCCGAGAAGTAGCCGGCCGAAATGCGGCTCACGGCACGGCAGACTGGGGGAGTGACCCCAGACGATACGACCTTCGACTCTCTCACCGCTTCCGACATCCCGCGACTCGTGGAGTTGAACGACGCGGCATCGCCGGCAGTGCCCATCACCTCCGAGCTGGAGATGGCAGCCCTGCTCGATGCCTCCGGATTCACCCTCGCGGCCCGCGACGGCGACACCCTCATCGGATTCGTGATCGGAATGCGCCCTCGCGCCGAGTACTCCAGCGAGAACTTCCGCTTCTTCGACTCGCGCAGTTCGGATTTCCTTTACGTCGACCGCATCGTGATCGACGGCTCGCGGCGTGGCTCCGGCATCGGGCGCGCCCTCTACGGGGCCGTCTTCGCGCTCGGACGCCACGAGGGAATGCGAGAGGTGACCTGCGAGGTGAACCTCGACCCGCCGAATCCGGAGTCTCTCGCGTTCCACGCGCGTCTCGGCTTCGAGCGCGTCGGCGAACAGGAGACCAAGGGCGGCTCCGTCACCGTCGCCCTGCTCGCCGCCGAGCTGTGACCGGGACTAGAGGCCGGTCTTCGCGTCGCGCTTGCGCGGCTTGAGGCTCTCGGCGCTCACCATCCAGGCGTACTGCTCCAGGGTCTCGATGACCTTGTGCAGGATGTCTGCGGTGGTGGGATCCGCTTCGTCGACCTCGTCGTGCACTCGGCGGCAGGTTTCCGCCGCGGCGTCGAGACGCTCCGTCATGAGGCTGACGACCTCCGAGGTGTCGACCTGGTCCGCCGGGAACTTCGGCAGCGTCGTCGTGGCGCTCACGGTCTCTGAGCGACCGTCGGGAAGGGCGTGCAGAGCGCGCATCCGCTCGGCGATCTCGTCGGAGAGACCGCGGGCCGCGTCGATGATCTCGTCGAGGATGAGGTGGGTGTCGCGGAAGTTGGTGCCCACCACGTTCCAGTGGGCCTGCTTGCCCTGGATGTGGAGCTCGATGAGATCCACGAGAACGGACTGCATGTTGTCGGAGAGTTGCTTGGTTGCCTTCATGAGAATGACCGTACACGCGGTGGCCGGTGGTTCAACCCGTCGTCGCTCGCAATACGCTGGGGTCATGCATCCGCTCGCCAGAATCCTCGCGTCGTGAGCGTCGATTCGGCACGGAAGCCCCGACTGTCCCGCGATGTGATCGTGCTCGGGGTCATCGCCTTCTTCGTGATGGTGGGCTTCGGCGTCGTTGTGCCGGTGCTGCCCGTCTACGTGCGCAGCTTCGGCGTGGGCAACGCGGAGGTGGGGGCCGTCGTCTCGGCCTTCGCTCTGATGCGTTTCGTCTCCAGTCCCTTCTGCGGTCGGATGATCGACTGGGCGGGGGAGAGGGCGATCCTCTCGATCGGGATCGGAATCGTCGCGCTCTCGAGCGGCCTCGTCGGCCTCGCCCAGAACTACCCGCAGTTGCTGATCCTTCGGGGCATCGGCGGCATCGGTTCGGCGATGTTCACCGTGTCGGCGATGACCCTGCTGATCGGATCGACCTCCACCGCGATGCGGGCACGGTCGATCGGGTTCTACCAGGGTGGGTTCCTCATCGGCGGGATGACCGGCCCGGCCCTCGGTGGACTGCTCGCGACGATCTCGCTCACCGCCCCGTTCTTCTTCTACGCCGGCACCCTCGCGGTCGCGGGCATCGTCGGCGTGCTGTTGCTGAAGCCCCGCACGGTCGCCGTGACCACGGACTCCGGGGCTGCCGTCAGCATCCCCTTCCGGGAGGTGTTGCGCGACCGCGGATACCGCGCCGCCTGCATCGCGAACTTCGCCCAGGGCTGGACCTCCTTCGGCGTGCGCAATTCGCTGGTGCCCGTATTGATCGTCGAGGTGCTTCGGGGGCCGAGCGCCTGGACCGGCATCGCCTTCGCCTTCTCCGCGGTCGCCCAGACCGTCGCGCTCGCGCCGGCAGCGCGGTTCATCGATGTGGTCGGCCGCAAGCCCGCGATCGTCGGATCCTTCGCGGTCGCCGCCGTGACCATCGCCGCAGTCCCCTTCGTCACGAACTTCCTCGCCCTCACCGCCCTCCTCTGCCTCTATGGCGTGGCGGCGGCGTTCATGGGCACGGCCCCTGCCGCGGCGGTCGGGGACGCCGCCGGTGCCGCTGGCGGTCGACCGGTCGCCGTATTCTCGATGTTCTCCGACTTCGGCGCCATCATCGGCCCGCTCGTCGCCGGCTTTCTCGCCGACACCGTCTCGTATCCGGTGGCCTTCGCGGTCGGCGCGGTCTTCTTCGCCGGAGCCTCTGCCTATGCCCTGCGGATGCCCGGCAGAACACGCACCCCCGTCACCACGTGACCCTCCCCGCACCCGCCTTTCGAGGTCGGTGCGGTCAGGGCGTCTCCCCGCGGCTGAGCAGGGCGACCACGTTCTCGATCTTCGCCGATCGCGTTGCCGCGCGCGTGACCGCGCCGATGCGGAAGAGGATCGCGAACCGGTTCTGTGAGGAGAGCGCGGCGAACGCGGCGGCGGCGACGGGTTCCGCCGCGAGAGCCGACCGCAGGTCTTCGGGAACTTCGGCGCCCTTCTGGCGATAGGCGGCGTCCCAGCGGCCATCGGCCCGGGCGCGCTCCACCTCGGCGAGGCCACCCGGTCGCATGCGTCCCTCGGTCATCAGGCGCGCGATGTGATCACGATTGACCTGCGACCACATGCTCCTGGCGCGACGGTGGGTGAAGGAGACCAGAGAGAAGTCGGCGTCGAAGGCATTGGTCTGCCCGTCGATCCAGCCGTGGCAGAGGGCCACGTCCAGCGCTTCGGCGTAGACGATCCCCGGCATCGTGGACCCTTTCTTGCGCAGTCTGAGACGCACGCCCGAGGACTCCGATCCCTCCGCCTCCAGCCAGGCCTCCCATTCCGCGGAGGTCGCGAAATGCATGACCGGCTTCGACGCGTGGGCCACCATGCGCCCATGGTATTGCGCGGTCGTCCCGTTTCGCGAGGAAGAGATACGAGGAGCAGACTGGGACCATGGAATACACCTCTCTCGGAAACAGCGGCCTCGAGATCTCGGCCGTCACCCTCGGCTGCATGAGCTACGGCGAGCCGGATCGCGGTAATCATTCGTGGAGCCTGCCGGAGGAACAGAGCCGTCCGTTCATCCGCCGCGCTCTCGAACTGGGCATCACCACCTTCGACACGGCCAATGTGTATTCGAACGGCTCGAGTGAGGAGATCGTCGGCCGCGCCCTCCAGGACTTCGCGACTCGAGAAGAGGTCGTGATCGCCACCAAGGTGCACGGGAAGATGCGCCCCGGTCCCAATGGGGGCGGACTGTCCCGCGGGCACATCATGGAGCAGATCGACGCGAGCCTCCGTCGCCTCGGCACGGACTATGTGGACCTTTACCAGATTCACCGCTGGGACCCCCGGGTGCCGATCGAGGAGACCATGGAGGCACTGCACGACGTCGTCAAGTCGGGCAAGGCCCGGTACATCGGGGCATCCTCTATGTTCGCCTGGCAGTTCGCCACCGCCCAGCACGCGGCAGATCTGAACGGCTGGACCCGCTTCGTGTCGATGCAGGACCACTACAACCTCATCAATCGCGAAGAGGAGCGGGAGATGCATCCCTACTGCCTCGACCAGGGAGTCGGAGTGCTGCCGTGGAGCCCGCTCGCCCGGGGAAAGCTGACCCGGGACTGGGATGCCTCCTCCTCACGCTCGGAGACCGATGAGTTCGGAAAGACGCTCTACTCCCAGTCCGAGGACTCCGACCGTCGGGTCGCGGATGCCGTGGCATCCGTCGCGGAGGCGCGCGGGGTCGCGCGCGCGCAGGTGGCTCTCGCGTGGGTGGCCCAGCAGCCGGCGGTGTCCTCGCCGATCGTCGGGGCGACGAAACTCTCGCATCTCGATGACGCGGTCGCCGCAGTCGAGCTCGATCTCACGGATGCCGAGCTCGCGGTGCTGACCGAGCACTACATCCCGCACTCCGTCGCGGGGTTCTAGTCCCTCAGCGGGCGTCGCGTCCGGTGAGGGCGAGCAGGCGAACCTGCAGGGAGGCATCGGCAGGCAGCGGCACCGGTGCGGCGAACAGGCCGCTCGCCGCGAGGGTGTCGCGTTGCGGTTCGAAGACCGTCCAGACCGCGGCGACGAGATCGTCGTCGAGGGTCTCGTCGGCGCCGACCGCCCGTGCCAGGTCCCAGGAGTGGATGGTGACGTCGCTCACCTGCTCTCGCAGGTACTCGTGGGCCGCGACGGTGTCGAAGGAGAGGCTCACCGGCGCGTCCGGTGCTGCGGCGTCCCAGGCCGAGGTGGCGGCGAGGGAGTACAGCCGCCACTCCGCGCGAAGATCGTCACCGAGAGGCTGGATGCGACGCTGTGCCTCCGCGACGGAACTGCCGGCGAGCAGATGCGGCACCCACTGCTGCTCCTCCACCACGTGGCCGACCAGGTCGCGCACACTCCAGTCGGTGTCGGGAGTGGGAGCATCCCAATCCGTCACCTGGCCGAGACGCACACCGAATTCGCGGTGGGCCTGTTTCTGCAGGGAGAGCCAGTCGTAGCTCGGGGCTGTCGATTCGCGCGGTTCCATGCTGGTGTCAACGCAGCGCCCGGGAATGAATTCCCCGGCGGCGCATCACTAGGTGCCGTCGCCGACAGCGAAGGTGCGGCTATTGGACGACATGCTCAGAGATCCGTCATTCACCCAGTAGTACTCGTAATACACCGGTTCGGCGACGCCCTGGTCGTCGGGGGACGGTACCGTCTCCGCAGTACTCAGCCGCAGGCGCAGGCCCTCGGCGGAGAAGCGCGATTCTGAGACGCAGGTCAGGCTGTTGGTGTGGTCGGGGAGCACCACCGCAAGGCAGACCAAGCCGGAGACGGTGCGCGCGACGTAGGTGAGGGCGTCGCGGGGGGTGGAACCGAAGTTGCCGAAGGATCGGATCGTGGATGGTGCGATACCGGAGCCGAGCAAGACTGCCGGTACATCTTCTGGGGTTTGCGTTGAGTCGAGCACCGCGAGTCCTGGCGAGGGGCTGGGGGCCGCGCTGGCGCTCGTCGCGGCGGGCCCCGGTGGGCCCTCCGGTGGTTGCACGCGCCCGAGAATGAATCCTCCCGCCGCAAGCAGGAGCCCGACGACGGATGCCGCCGCGATGAGCCCAATCGGCCGCGACGGCCGCGTGAACGGCTCCGCTGTCTCGTGCGGGAGGATCTCGGAGCGCGGTTCTTCTTGCCGAGCGTCAGTGATGACCGCGGCGACGCGGGGCTCGGGGATGTCGTTCGGCTGGGTCAGGTTGCGCAGCTGGCGTTCGGCATCCCGGAGTTCGAGTTCATTGGCGCGCAGGCGCAGGGATGCTCCGGAGTCCGGGTCGACGGCGTCGACCAAGGGGGGACTCCGCACCCTCGCGAGAGTAGACCTGGCGTCGGAGAAGTGCGATCCGCGCTCGCAGCGGAGCGGCATCCGTATCGTCGTCCATGAGCGATAGTCCTCATCGGTGGTGCAGGGTGAGTACCACCGTACGCCCCGCCGTAGGCTGGAAAGCGGAAAGGCCCTACTCGATGAGCACAGATTCCGGCAGCACCCCTATCGATCGATCGCGGACGGTGACCTGGGAGGATCCGCTGGTCGGGGCCGCTCTCGCCAAGACGATGTCCGGTCTCGAATACATGCAGGGACTCCTCGATGGCAGCATCCCCGCACCGCCGATCGTGAACCTCATGAAGATGAGGCCGGTGGGGGTCGAGGTGGGCAAGGTCACCTTCACCTGCGACCCCGACGAATCGCACTACAACCCCATCGGCACGGTTCACGGCGGACTGGTCTGCACCCTGCTCGACTCGGTGCTCGGATGCGCCGTTCAGACGACGTTGCCGAAGGGCCAGGGCTACACCTCGCTCGAGATCAAGATCAGCTACCTTCGTCCGGTCACCGCGGACACCGGCGAGCTCACCGCTGTCGGCATCGTCACGAAGCCGGGAAGCCGGGCCGCCTTCGCCGATGGCACTGTTCACGACTCGAACGGTAAGCTCATCGCCACCGCGAGCAGCACCCTTCTGGTGTTCCCCGTCTGAACGGGGTAGTGACCGCTCTGACAGCCGTGACTTCTTAGACTGGCAGTGTGAGCGACACGCACGGGCACAGCCACTCGCACGGCCTGGATCCTCAGGCCGGCCGAGCGAATCGCGCGCGCCTGCTGATCACCATCGGCATCGTCGCCGTCGTCCTCGTGGCGGAGGTGATCGGCGGCATCCTCTCCGGCTCGCTCGCGCTGTTCGCCGACGCCGGTCACATGCTCTCCGACCTCACCGGGCTGCTCGTCGCGCTGGTCGCCCTGACCATGGCGGCTCGTCCGGCCACGGATGCCCGCACCTTCGGTCACCGGCGCGCAGAGGTGTTCGGGGCGCTCGCCAACGGGCTCATCCTGCTGGTGGTAGTGGGTTTCGTGGTCGTTGAGGCGGTGACGCGGCTTGTCGAGCCGACGGTTGCGGCCGTGCAGGCTCCCCTGATGCTGGGGGTGGCCGTGCTCGGGGCGATTGCGAACACCGCCGGGCTTCTCGTGCTGCGCGGCGGAGCGAAGGATTCGATCAACATGCGCGGCGCCTATCTCGAGGTGCTCGGCGACCTGGTCGGATCCGTCGCCGTGATCCTGGCAGCCATCGTCATCCTGCTCACCGGGTTCGAGCGTGCCGATGCGATCGCCTCCCTCGCCATCGCCGCGCTGATCGTGCCACGGGCGCTCGGCCTGCTTCGGGACGTGATCCGCGTGCTCAGCCAGGGCACCCCCCGCGGAACGGATGTCGCGCTCATCCGCGAACACGTGCTGTCCAAGCCGGGCGTGGTGTCGGTGCACGACGTGCATGTCTGGTCGATCACGCCCGGGGCCGACGTGTTCTCCGCGCATGTCGTGGTGGATCGGGTGGTCTTCAGCGAGAACCGCACCGACCAGCTCCTCGACGCCCTCACCGAATGCCTCGCCGATCATTTCGACGTCGCACACTCCACCTTCCAGCTGGAACCGGAGGAGCACGCCGACCACGAGGCGGACCAGCACCGCTGACCTCGTCTGCGCGGCCCGGCCCGGTGCGCGAGCGCGGGCGCGAAAAAGGGCCCCCGCGATGCGGGGGCCCTTCCGAGGGAATGGGGACTACGCGGCCTGCAGAACGAACTGCAGCTCGAAGTTGATGCTGACGTCGTCGCCGAGGGTGAATCCGCCGGCCTCGAGGGCGGCGTTCCAGCTCACGCCGAAGTCGTGGCGGTTGATCTTGGTCGACGCGGCGAAGCCGGCCTTGGTCTGGCCGTAGCCGTCGGTGACGATTCCGCCGAATTCACCCTTGAGGGTGACGGGCTTGGTGACGCCACGGAGGGTGAGGTCGCCGGCGACGGTGATGTCGTCCCCGTCGAGAACCACGCTCGTGGAGACGAAGGTCATGTTCGGGAACTCGTCGGCCTTGAAGAAGTCGTTGGTGCGGAGGTGGTTGTCGCGGTCCTTCTGGTTCGTGTTGACCGAGGCGACCTCGATGCTGGCCTCTACCGTCGAATTCGCCGGGTCCTCGGCGGTGACGATGGTTGCGGTGAAGCGCTCGAAGGAGCCGCGCACCTTGCTGATGGCGAGGTGCTTCACCGAGAAGGTGACCTCGGAGTGGGTGGGGTCGAGCACCCAGGTGCCGGCGACGTAGGAGGGATGAGTGTCAGTGATGGTTGTCATAGTTCTATGCAAGTGCATGCACCTGTGTGTTATTCCCGAATTGTGTGTCAATTCACAGCAGTTCACGGACTGTTCCTTCGCCCGCCGTCTTCGTTAGCCTCGAACCATGCCCCGAAGCGTCGCACTCCTCCGCGGAATCAACGTCGGCCGGGCGAAGGCGATTCCGATGGCGCAACTCGCGTCGGTGTTCGACGCCCTCGGATTCTCGGATGTCCACACCGTACTGCGCAGCGGAAACGTGGTGTTCGGCTCGTCCGAGCCCCTGACCGAGGATGTTGCCGCCCGGATCGAGGCCGCTGTGCTCGCATCGACCGGGGTGCAATCGAGCGTGCTGATCCTTGGATCCGCGGCGTTTTGCGAGGTTCTCGATGCCAATCCGCTTGTCGACATCGCGACCGACGGCTCCAAGAGTTTCGTCACCTTCGTCTCGTCGATGCCGCCTTCGCTGTCCCTCCCGGATGCCGCCTCCCTCGCCCCCGAAGTGCTCGCCGTCGGCCCCGCAGCGGTGTACCAGTGGATGCCAGAGGGGAGCCTCCAAACCCGGGTGCCCCGGTCGTTCTGGAAGCAGTTCGACGCACCCGTCACAGCCCGTAACTGGAACACGGTCCTCAAACTTCGGGCCATCCTTCACAGCTGATCGCGCCACGCGCGGACACGCGCCTGACCCCTCCTTCACAGGGAACGTGGAGTTTTGTACCGAACAGTTGAACGCGGTATCGACGAGTAGTGCGGTCCGACGGTGAGAGCATTCCACCTGTCATGGATCCCGTCGAGAGCCCGTTTCCCACCCGTTTCGGGAAGCAACCACCGCCACGCGACGCCTCGTGTGTCGCCGCCTGTTGCCGCGCTGTCACCCTAGCGATTGCGCTGCTGCGGACAATCGGAGATCCTCATTTGCTGAAAAAACCCCTCGCCGCTTCTGCGCGCGCCCACATCCGTGCAGTCCCGGCGGTCCCCGCCGAACACAGTCCAGAACTCCCAGCCCTCAACGGTCGGTCCGTGCGCAACCTCCGTCATGTGCGTGCCGTGAAGGCGGTGCGCGGGGGAGTGGCCGCGGCCGCGGCATCCTTCGCGGTGGTCATCGCCCTCGGTTTCGGTGTGCCGGCCTACGCGGCGGCGACCGCGGCTCCGCCGGTGCACACGCTCCCGCTGCAGAGCCTCACCGTCGCCGCGGTGACCGCCTCGGTCGCCGTGGTGCGGGATGCCTACGGGGTCACCGTTCCGCCGCCACTGCAGTGGCCCGTCGATCCCTCGAGCCCGATCAGTGACGGCTTCGGCCCGCGGGTGTCTCCGTGCGCGGGCTGCTCGTCCCATCACGAGGGAGTGGACTACGACGCCGGCACCGGCGCACCCGTGCATGCGATCGCGGCCGGGACCGTGGTCGAGACCAATAATCCGGGGTGGGCTGCCCTCGGCATCCACGTGGCCATCCAGCATGTGATCGACGGGCAGACGATCACGAGCGCCTACGGTCACATGCAGGTGGGATCGATGCCTCTTCACGTGGGCGATACGGTCTTCGCGGGCGAGCTCATCGGGCGCGTCGGCAGCACCGGCGCAAGCACCGGGGCGCACCTCCACTTCGAGATCCGTCTCGGCGGCACGACGCCGGTCGATCCGGTGGCCTGGATGCACGCAAGGCTGGGCTAGTTCCGAGCGATCGGCGCACTCGCACAATTAGTCAGCTAGCTGAACGTCACTCCCAGACTCCTTGGATAGCGTGCACGGGTGACCCCTCTCACCGCCCCGTTCCGGTCTCGACTGCTTTCGGCATTCACCGGCGACGCGAGCGGACGACCGGACTGGGTCAGCCAGATCGAGGAGGGCGATGACGCCGGATTCTTCGGTGTCGGCTCAGCCGCGTGGGCGGTTCACGGCGGCATGGCGACCCTCGTCGCCGGCATCCGCGCCCTGCTGATGCAGACCCTCCACCCCGGCGCGATGGCGGGCGTTCACGACTGGTCGAGGTACAAGGAGGATCCGCTCGGTCGGCTCTCCGGAACCATCCAGTGGCTCATCGGCGTCACCTTCTCCGACACGACGATGGCGGTTCGAGAGTCCAACCGGGTGGGGCGCTTCCACGACCGGGTCGTCGGCACCTACCTCGATGCCCAGGGCGTGGAACGCCAGTATGCCGCGGGCGACCCCGAGCTCTTGTCCTGGGTGCACGTCGTCTTCACCGACGCGTTCCTCGGGAGCCACCTCGTCTGGGGCTCGGCGATTCCGGGAGGGCCCGACCAGTACGTCAGCGAGTGGACGAAGGCGGGCGAGCTCGTCGGCGTCGTCGACCCTCCTGCGTCGCAGGCCGAACTCCACTCGCAGCTCGAGGCCTTCCGCACTGCCGGCATCCTCAAGAGCGACGATCGGGTCGCCGAGGCCGTGCGGTTCATCCGCAAGCCGGGGCTGCCCCCCGGAATGCTGCCGTTCTACAACATCCTCTTCGCCGGAGCGGTCGCCTCCATCCCGCTCGAATACCGGCGGATGCTCGGCCTCCGCCGCGCGTGGTGGCCGGCGATCACGGCCACGCGCCTGATCCTGGTGCTCGTCGGCTCGTTGCTCGGTCGGAGTTCCACGAGCGAGGACGCGGCCCGCCGCCGGCTCGCCCGACTCGGGTTGCTCTGACCACTGTTGCGTCGACCACTGCCGCTGTCGCCGGCCGGGGGTAGATTCGGTCGTGCCATGAGACAGAGCAGACCGAACCGATGAGCAAGCAGGACGGCCGCGACCGTCAGGTCAGCGCGAGTTCGGTCGACAGCAGCACCGCGACGATCCTCCACGTCGACCTCGATGCCTTCTTCGCCTCCGTGGAGCTGCTCGACCGCCCGGAACTCGCGCACCTGCCCGTGATCGTCGCCGGAAAGTCGATGCGCTCGGTGGTGACGGCGGCCAACTATCCGGCGCGCAAGTACGGGGTGCGCTCGGCGATCCCGCTTTCGCAGGCTCTGCGGCTGTGCCCCAAAGCGATCGTTCTCGAGCCGCACTTCGAAAAGTACCGGCACTATTCGCAGCTCGTGATGGAGATCTTCGATGACGTGACACCCCTGGTCGAGCGGCTCGGAATCGACGAGGCATTCCTCGACGTGTCCGGGGCCGCACTGATCGGGAACCCCGCGGAGGTCGCGGCGGTGATCCGCCGGCGGGTGCACCAGGAGACCGGGCTCACCTGTTCGGTGGGGGCTGCATCCACCAAATTCGTGGCGAAGCTGGCATCGGGGCGTGCCAAGCCCGATGGCGTGCTCGTCGTGCCAGCGCACCAGACGCTGTCGTTCCTCCACCCGCTGCCCGTCGGCGCGCTGTGGGGGGTTGGAGCGGTCACCGAGGAGGCTCTCACGCGACGCGGCCTGCGTACGATCGGCGATATCGCGCGAGCCCCGCTCGCCGCACTGCAGCGCGCGGTCGGGGATGCCTCCGGCCTCAAGCTGCACGATCTCGCCAACGGGCGCGACCCCCGCTCGGTGACCACGGCATCCGTGGAGAAGAGCGTCGGCCACGAGGTGACCTTCGAGCAGGACACCGTCGACGCCGACGAGCTCCGCAGGGAGCTCCTGCGCCAGGCGAACGCCGTCGCGGTGCGGATGCGCACGGCCGGCTGGGTGGGGCGCACCGTCGTGCTCAAATTACGGTACGACGACTTCACCACGATCACCCGCTCGCGCACCCTCGCGGAGTCGACGGATGTCGGCCGCCGCATCTATGAGGAGGTCCGGTCGATCTACGACGCTCTCGGCCGCCATAACCCCGTCCGACTGATCGGGGTGCGCATGGAACAGTTGACGGAGGGTGACGGGCAGCAGCTCGGCCTCTGGGACGAAGACGAGGACTGGCGCGAGGCCGAGGACACCATCGACGCGGTGACCGCGCGATTCGGTCGTGGCATGCTGCGCCCTGCCTCGCTGCTGAAGGCCAGGGCACCGCGGGGCGACGCTCAGAACGCGCACCGCATCGACTACGAGCCGCCGCGCTGAGCCTGACGCACAGAGAGCGGGCGTCCCAACGCTCGGTGCAGAATGACGGGATCCGGGGTCGAACCCCGATCGAACCGCACCCCGTCAGCGTGCAGTCTTCTCCCGCCCCGGCTTAGCCGGCGTCAATAGGTGTTCTTGATCACAAAGTAGGAGCCGCGGATCACGCCCGCGAGTTTCGACTTCTGTCGCGCGAACTTGAATCTCGTGCCGAGTTCTTCGGGAACGTCCATCCCCTCCGAGAGTTTGAACCCGACCGCCCGCTTCCCTCCCTCATCCAGCGCGTACATCACATTGATCGACAGGCCGGACTCATAGAAGACATAGACCATGCGGTAGCCGCCGACCTCGAAAGAGGTCGCTTCCAGCGGGGGCGAGGAGATGACGATGTCGCGCTCTTCGGCGAGGATGCGAGTCGCCCACTCGAGGGCCTCGGCCTCCTCGTGCGCCGGGCCGACGCTGAAGACATGATCGTACTTGTTGCTGTAGTAGCGAGCCTCATTGGCCCGAAGGCCCGCCAGCGCAGACGCGACCGGACTCGACTCCAGCCCGGATGTCGATACGTTCTCGAAATCAACGTTGTGACGCATGCGAACTCCCTCTTCGATCATGCGAGTGTATTCCGCTGGTCGCGCGCTGGGCGCCCACTCCATCGAGAACCCGTGCCGCAAGCCCCCGTTACCTGGTGGCGGGGGAGCTCAGCGGGCGAGGATCGCGGCCGATCGCGCCCCGAGCAGGATTTCGGCGGAGGATGCCGCAACCGTGTCCGTGGTCGCCAACAGCACGGAACCGCCGTAGGGCAGCGCCACCGGGAAGTCGGCGAAGTTCACGAGGATGCTCGTGCCAGCGCCATCCGTATCGGTGCGGTGCAGGGCGAACCACTTCGCCTCGTCGTCGAATTCGGCAGAGAGTCGCGACATCCGCGGGTCGGTGAGATCCGGGCGGTCGCGGCGCAGGGCCGCCAGCGAGCGGTACAACTGCAGAAGGCGGGCGTGGTCGCCATCGGCCGGTTCGTCCCAGTCGAGCTTCGAACGCCGGAAGGTCTCGGCATCCTGCGGGTCCGGCACGACGGTCGGATCCCACCCCATCTTCGCGAACTCCGCGATGCGCCCCTCTGCGGTGGCCTTTCCGAGCTCGGGCTCCGGATGCGCCGTGAAGAACTGCCACGGAGTGCTCGCGCCCCACTCCTCGCCCATGAAGAGCATCGGGGTGAACGGGCCGGCGAGAGTGAGCACTGCCGCGATGGCCAGCTGGTCCGCATCGAGTTGGGCCGACAGGCGGTCACCGACGGCGCGGTTGCCGATCTGGTCGTGATTCTGGTTGGCGACGACGAGCCGCCAGGCCGGCATGTGCTCCGTGTCGATCGGATGACCGTGATCGCGCTCGCGGAACGACGAGTAGGTGCCGTCGTGGAAGAAGCCGTGGGTCATCACCTTGGCGAGGGAGTCCAGCCGGGCGAAGTCGGCGTAGTACCCGGTGGTCTCCCCAGTGAGGGCCACGTGGACGGCGTGGTGGAAGTCGTCGCTCCACTGGGCTTGCAGGCCGTACCCGCCGCTTCCGCCCTCGCGGGGGGTGATCAGCTTCGGATCGTTGAGGTCGGACTCGGCGATGAGGCTGAGCGGCCGGCCGAGGAAGGCGGACAGGGCATCGGTGCGCTCGGACAGCTCCTGCAGGAGGTGCTTCGGTGACTCGTCGACGAGGGCGTGCACCGCATCCAGTCGCAGGCCGTCCACGTGGAAGTCACGGAACCAGCCCAGCGCGTTATCGACGATGTACGACCGAACGGCCGGCTCATCGAGGTTGATCGAATCGCCCCAGGTGTTCGAGGAACCGGTGCGAAGGTAAGGGCCGAACCGGGGCAGGTAGTTGCCGCTCGGGCCGAGGTGGTTGTAGACGACGTCCTGGATCACCCCGAGACCGCGCGCGTGCGCGGCATCCACGAACCGCTCGTAGGCGGCGGGCCCACCATAGGTCTCGTCGACGGTGTACCAGAGCACCCCGTCGTAGCCCCAGTTGTGGTCGCCGTTGAAGCCGTTCACCGGCAGCAGTTCCACGAAATCGACCCCGATGGAGACGAGGTGATCGAGTTTCTCGATCGCGGAATCGAGGGTCCCCTGCGGGGTGAATGTGCCGAGGTGCAACTCGTAGATCACACCGCCGGCCAACTGCCGGCCGGTCCAGGAGGTGTCGCTCCACTCGAAGTCACTGGTGAAGGTGCGCGAGAGGCCGTGGACGGATTCGGGCTGGCGCCGGCTGCGCGGATCGGGCAGCGGCGTCTCTTCTCCGTCCACCAGATAGCCGTAGTCCGTGCCCGACACCCCCTCTGGCGCGGTCCACCAGCCTCCGGAAGTCGCCGTCATCTCGTGGCGCTCCCCGTCGAGCAACAGGGTGAGGCTCGAGGCCGCGGGAGCCCAGATGTCGAATGTCATCGCTTCAGTGGTCATCATCGTCCGCCTACTCGCTTGGGACCAGCAGTGCTACAGGGTACCGCTCGAGCACCTCGGAGAGCAGCAGGGTTCCGCCCTCGAATTGCCGGCCGGTGAAGACATCGGTCACGGGACGCCCGGCGACGATCACCGAGGTGTCGCCCCAACCGCCCTCGCGGTCGAGCCCGATCGGCAGGCGGGTCGCGATGGTGATCGCTTCGCCCCGGTCGAAGGCGACGACGTGCTTCGCCGCGGACCCGTAGGCCTCGATCGCGGCGTAGCGGGTGAAGAATTCCGGATGATCGCGCCGCAGCCGCAGGGAGCGAGAGGTCACGAGCAGCTTCGCGGCTCCCGACTCGTCGATCGGCGGGTGGGCTCCGGCGTCGATGGCGGCGAGGTAGAGCCGCCGTTCGTCGAAGTCGACCGGGCGCCGGTTGTCGGGGTCGACGAGGGAGGTCTCCCAGAGTTCACTGCCCTGGTAGACATCGGGCACGCCAGGCGCCGTGAGCTGGATCACCTTGGCCGACAGCGAATTGGACCAGCCCGGCTGCCGCACGGTGTCGAGCACGCCGTCGAGGATGCCGATGACGCGCTCGTCATCGAAGGCGGAGTCGATGAGCCGGTGCATCCGTGCCTCGAATTCCTCTCTCGGCGCGGTCCACTTCGTGGAGTTGCCGGCCTCTCGGGCCGCCTTCTCTGCATAGGCGTGCAACCGCTCCCGACTTGCGGGCCAGGCTCCGACGATCGCCTCCCAGAGGAGGGACTCGAGCGGGCCGTCCCCGAGGGGAACCGCGACACGCAACCGGTCGAGGGCCGCCTCCCAGTCCGCGGGGATCTCGGCCAGCACGCTGATGCGTGCCCGTACGTCTTCCCCCCGCTTGGTGTCGTGGGTGGAGAGGGTGGTGAGGGAGGCGGGGAAGCTCGCCTGCCGCAGCTGGTGGCGGCGGTGGAACTCGTCGATGCCGATCGAGAATTCGGACGGGTCTGCACCCACCTCGGTGAGTGATCCGAGCCGGGTGTAGCGATAGAACGCGGTGTCCTCCACGCCCTTGGCCATCACCATTCCCGAGGTCTGCTGGAAGCGCACGGCGGCCGGATGAGCCGGATCGCTGAGCGTCGGCAGCAGGGCATCGATGCGCTCCGAGAGTTCCGGCCGGTACTCCTTCGCCAGCCTCACCGCCTCGTGCAGGTGCTCGATTCCGAGCGGAAGGTAGGAGCGGTAGACCGGGAAGCAGGCGAGGAGTTCGGCGAGGGCATCCGCGGTCTGCTCGCTTGCGCCATCGGCACCGAGGTCGCGTTCGATGCGCAGCACCTCCGAACGCAGGATGCCGTCGGCGATCGCGCGCTTGGTGCCGTGGATGAGGCGGGTCCAGGACACGGGTTCGGTCGAGTCACGCAGCGTGGAGTCGAGCGCGTCGAGAGCCTTGCGGCCCGCGGGATCGACGAGCACCCGGTCGACATCGGCGAGGGCGTCATAGCCGGTCGTGCCGGAAGCCGCCCAGGAGGTCGGCAGTTGTTCGTCGCCCTCGAGGATCTTCTCCACGAGCACATACGCGCCGTCGGTGGCCGCGGCGAGCGCATCCAGATACCCGGCCGGGTCGGCGAGGCCGTCGGGATGGTCTACCCGCAGTCCGTCGGCGAGGCCCTCGGTGATCCAGCGGATGATCTCCCCGTGCGACTCGTCGAACACCCAGGGCGTCTCCACGCGGATGCCGGCGAGGGTGTTCACGGCGAAGAAGCGGCGGTAGTTGAGTTCGGCATCCGCCCGCCGCCAGTTCATCAGCTCGTAGTTCTGGCGGGAGTGGATCTCCGCCGGCGAGGCTCCGTCGTCGGCGGTGCCGGGAGCCAACGGGAAGCGATTGTCGTAGTAAGCGAGTTCGCCGTCGATGATCTGGAACTCGGGATCGGCTTCGTCTCCGAGCACCGGTATGCGCACCTTGCCTCCGCCGAAGACCCAGTCGACGTCGAAGGCCTCCGCATAGCGGGACTGGCGCCCGTTGGTGAGCAGATCCCACCACCAGACGCTCTGCTTCGGTGTGGCGACGCCCACGTGGTTCGGCACGATGTCGATGAGCACGCCGAGGCCGAGCGCTCGCGCGGCCGCGGAGGCGGCATCCAGTCCGTCCCTGCCGCCGCGCGCCGGGTCGACGAGGGAGTGGTCGACAACGTCGTAACCGTGGTCGGAGCCCTCCTCCGCCTTCAGGAGAGGGGAGAGGTAGAGCCAGTCGGCACCGAGATCGTGGACGTAGCCGGCGATGGTCGCCGCGGCGTTCAGGTCGAAGGACTCGCGGATCTGCAGTCGATAGGTGGAGGCCGGTATGCGCATCAGTGGGACTCCGGGATCCGCGGTGCGGCCGCTTGGGTTCCCGCCTGGGCGCTCAGCGAGGCCGCGACCGAGTGATCGATCTCCACCTCTGGGGCAATCCACGCCCGCAGCACGACGAGGGACTTCGCCACGACGGGCAGCACGTCCTTCGCCTTGCGCGGCTCGGTGTCGGCGAGCTCGCCGGAACTGTCGATCACGATCTCCCACGAGCCGGAGAATTCCTCGGAGGGCAGCGTGAAGTCCACCGATTCGTCACCCGCGTTGAAGAAGATGGCGAAGTTGAGGTCGGTGATGCGCTGTCCACGCAGGTCGCGCCCCTGGATGCCGTTTCCGTTGAGGAACACACCGATGGCGCGGCCGAATCCCGAGTCCCAGTTCCCGGGCTCCATCTCCTCGCCTCCGGGGGTGAGCCAGACGATGTCCGCGAGCGGTTCGCCCGCCCCTCTCTTGACCGGTCGCCCGTCGAAGAAGCTCTTGCGCCGGAAGGTGGGGTGGTCCTTGCGCAGCCGGGTGACCGCCGCGACGAACTCGGTGAGCGGGGCATCCGCCGCGTCCCAGTGCACCCAGGAGATCTCGGAGTCCTGGGCATAGGTGTTGTTGTTGCCCTGCTGGGTGCGGCCGAGTTCGTCGCCGTGCAGGATCATCGGAACGCCCTGCGACAGCAGCAGCGTCGCCAGGAAATTGCGCTGCTGGCGCGCGCGCAGGCCGAGCACCTCCGGGTCATCCGTCGGGCCCTCCACGCCGGAGTTCCAGGAACGGTTCTCCGACTCCCCGTCGTTGTTGTCTTCACCGTTCGAGTCGTTGTGCTTCTCGTTGTACGACACGAGGTCGGCGAGGGTGAAGCCGTCGTGCGCGGTGACGAAGTTGATGGATGCCACGGGGCGCCGCCCATCGCCCTCGTACAGGTCTGCGGAGCCGGTGAGTCGCGACGCGAATTCGCCGAGAGTCGCGGGCTCTCCGCGCCAGAAGTCGCGCACGGTGTCGCGGTACTTTCCGTTCCACTCCGTCCACTGCGGGGGGAAGTTGCCCACCTGGTACCCGCCGGGACCCACGTCCCAGGGCTCCGCGATGAGCTTCACCTGCGAGACGATCGGGTCTTGTTGCACCAGCTCGAAGAAGGTGGAGAGCTTGTCGACGTCGTAGAACTCGCGGGCGAGCGTTGAGGCGAGGTCGAAGCGGAATCCATCGACATGCATCTCGGTCACCCAGTAGCGCAGGCTGTCCATGATGAGCTGCAGGGAGTGCGGGTGACGCACGTTGAAGGAGTTGCCGGTGCCGGTGTAGTCCATGTAGAACTGCTGGTCGTCTTCGACGAGGCGGTAGTAGGCCTCGTTGTCGATGCCCTTGAACGAGATCGTCGGGCCGAGGTGGTTGCCCTCCGCCGTGTGGTTGTAGACCACGTCGAGCACGACCTCGATGCCGGCGTCGTGCATCGAGCGCACCATGCTCTTGAATTCCTGCACCTGCTGGCCGCGATCCCCGGTCGAGGAATAGCTGTTCTGCGGAGCGAAGAAACCGATGGTGTTGTAGCCCCAGTAGTTGCGCAGGCCCTTGTCGAGCAGGGTCGAATCCTGCACGAACTGGTGCACGGGCATGAGCTCGAGAGTCGTGATGCCGAGCTTCTGCAGGTGCTCGATCACGGCAGGGTGCGAGAGCCCGGAATACGTGCCGCGCTGCTCCGCCGGAACATCGGGGTGGAGCTCGGTGAGGCCCTTGACGTGGGCCTCGTAGATGACCGTGTCGTTGTAGGGGACGCGCGGATGACGATCGCCCGCCCAGTCGAAGAAGGGGTTGATGACGATGCCCATCATCGTGTGGCTGGCCGAATCCTCGTCGTTGCGAGACAGCGGGTCGCCGAAGTTGTAGGCGAACAGCGACTGGTCCCAGTCGAAGTCGCCGCAGGTCGCCTTGGCGTAGGGGTCGAGGAGAAGCTTGTTGGGGTTGCAGCGCTTGCCGGACTCCGGGTCGTATTCACCGTAGACGCGATAGCCGTAGCGCTGGCCCGGCTGCACCTGCGGCAGGTAGGCGTGCCAGACGTAGGCGTCGATCTCGAAAAGTTCGACCCGGGTCTCGACACCGTCGTCATCGAACAGGCAGAGTTCGATTCTCTCGGCCACTTCGCTGAAGAGTGCGAAATTGGTGCCGCTGCCGTCAAAGGTGGCGCCGAGGGGGTAGGCAGATCCGGGCCAGGTTTCCATGGGTTTTTCTCAATTCGATCAGGCTCGTTCAGCGGGGGCTTTCACCGTATCCTGCGGGCGCGGCGAAGGTCGAACCCTCGGGGAGCCTTGACAAGACGGGCCGAGAGTGAGTGGGGGTGCCGCGGGGGCGAAATTCCCCGATGGCGCGCGGCCAATCCGCAAGGATCCGGCAGCCTGACCGCGTTCGGATTGATGGTGCGAGGGTCGGTTTTCGAGCACAGCACCCGCGCGCGGCGCTAAGCTGGTTGTGAACACGGGAGTCCGGTGATGCCGGGCTGAGAGGGAGCTTCTCCAAGCTCCGACCGTCGAACCTGATCTGGATCATGCCAGCGCAGGGAGGCAGATTTTCTCTCCGGGTTGCAGCATCCGCGCGCAGCCCATACCCGTGCCCTCACTCACGATTGGGGCACGACAATGAACGCAACCGCAACATCCTCTCGGCCGACCGCTCGACGCATCGACCCGCGCTGGCGGGTGGTGGACATCGTCGTCGCGAGCGTGCTCGGCGTGGCCAGCGCCCTGGTCTTCTTCGCCTGGAACCAGGTCTATGCCCCGGTGACCGCACCGCTCGAGGCAGTGCTTCCTGGATCCCAGGCCCTCTTCTACGGCCTCTGGCTCTTCGCCGGGGTGCTCGGCGGGCTGGTCATCCGCAAGCCCGGCGCCGCGCTGTTCACCGAAATCGTCGCCGCCGTCGTCTCCGCACTCCTCGGCGCGCAGTGGGGCGGTTTCGCCACGATCGAGGCCGGCCTCGTGCAGGGTCTGGGGGCGGAACTGATCTTCCTGGTGTTCCTGTACCACCGCTGGAATGTGGTGGTAGCCATGCTGGCGGGAGCCGCGGCGGGACTCGCCATGGCCGTCAACGACATCGTCGGCTACTACCTGGCCTCCGGTTCCGCATTCCAGGCGATCTATACCGTTTCCGGCATCCTCTCCGGCGCAGTGATCGCCGGACTCGGCTCGTGGTTCATCGTGAGGGGGCTCGCGCGAACCGGTGCGCTCAGCCGCTTCGCGTCGGGCCGCGTCGCTGCTCGCTGACCAGAGCCATGTCATCACCACCCCTCACCCCGGCGACGCCGCTCGCTGTCGACGCCCGGGGGTGGGGATGGCGCCATGCCGGTCGTGAGGACTGGGCGGTGCGCGCCCTCGACCTGCGCATCGAGCCGGGCGAGCGGGTGCTGCTGCTCGGGGCGTCGGGGGCGGGCAAGTCCACTCTTCTGCAGGCGCTCGCCGGAGTACTCGGAGGCGATGAAGAGGGCGAATCGATGGGGGAGCTGCTCATCGGGGGAAGCGCTGCCACCCACGCCAGGGGACGGGTCGGGCTGGTGCTGCAGGATCCGGATTCGCAGGTCGTTCTCGCCCGGGTCGGCGATGATGTCGCCTTCGGCTGCGAGAACATGGGTGTTCCCCGAGAGGAGATCTGGCTCCGGGTGGAGCAGTCCCTGCGGGCGGTCGGATTGCCCCTTCCGCTGCGTCATCCCACGAGCGGACTCTCCGGTGGGCAGAAACAACGGCTCGCGCTCGCCGGGGTGATCGCGATGCGACCGGGTCTCCTGCTGCTCGACGAGCCGACGGCGAATCTCGACCCCGAGGGGGTGATCGAGGTTCGGGACGCGGTTGCTCGTGTGCTCGACGCATCCGGCAGCACTCTCGTGGTGGTCGAACACCGCGTGGACGTGTGGTGGCCCCTGGTGGATCGCGTGATCGTGCTCTCGCCGGGCGGGGGAGTCCTGGCCGATGGCACGCCGGAGCACGTCCTGCGCCGGGAAGGCGCGGCCCTTGCCGCCTCGGGAGTGTGGGTTCCCGGCCACCTGCCGCAGCCTCCGAAGCGCAGTCGCCGGCCGGGCGAGCAGCTGCTGCACACCGACGCCCTCGCGATCGGGCGTGGCCCGGTGCTTCAGACCGGCCTCGACCTGGTCGTGAGAGCGGGGGAATGTCTCGCGATCACCGGCCCGAACGGAGCGGGCAAGACCACTCTCGGGCTCACTCTCGGAGGGCTGCTGCCCGCCATCGACGGTCGCGTTGCCGCCGATGGTCTCGCCGGAGGTCTCGGCACCGATCCGCTGCGCTGGAAGTCCCGGGAGCTGGTCACCCGCATCGGCAGCGTGTTCCAGGATCCGGAGCACCAGTTCGTGAGTGGCACTGTCGCCGGCGAACTCGCGGTCGGGGCGCGAGCGACCGGACTCTCCGTCGCGGAGACGGCTCGACGCATCGATCCCCTGCTCGAACGACTCCGACTCGGGCACCTCACCGCGGCGAATCCGTTCACGCTCTCCGGCGGCGAGAAGCGTCGGCTGTCCGTCGCGACGGTTCTCGTCACCCGACCGCCGCTCCTCGTGCTGGATGAGCCGAGCTTCGGGCAGGATGCGCGCACCTGGGCCGAACTCGTCGCATTCCTCGCCGAACTCCTCGACGAGGGCAGCAGCGTCGTCGCTGTCACCCACGATGCCCACCTGGTCGACGCCCTCGCCGACACGGAACTGCGGATGTCGCGGGCCGGTCACCTGCTCGAGTCGAGGGTGCCCCGATGACGACCGCCGACATCCTCACCCCTCCGGCCGGAACGCGCGCGATCCATCGCATCAATCCGGTGGCCAAGCTCGCCGCGACCGCGGTCATCGGCATCGCTCTCGTGCTGTCGATCGACTGGGTCTCGGCATCCGTCGCGCTCACCTGCGAGGCGGTGCTGTTCTTCTTCGCCGGGCTCGGACCGCGGCAGTTCGTGCGCCGAACGCTGCCGGTGGCGGTGGCGGCGCTCTTCGCGGCGGCCACGATCCTGCTCTACGGGCGCGCCTCCGGCACCAGCCATTGGCGCTTCCTGCTGGTGAACGTGACCGACGGGTCGATCGAACTGTCTGTGGCCACCCTGCTGAGAGTGCTCGCCATCGGCCTTCCGGCCGTGGTGCTCTTCGTCACTGTCGATCCGACCGATCTCGCGGACGGTCTCGCCCAGGTAGTGCGCTTGCCCTCCCGGTTTGTGCTCGGCGCTCTCGGCGGACTACGTCTAGTCGGTCTGTTCGCCGAGGATTGGAAGTCCCTCGAACTCGCGCGCCGCGCCCGGGGGATCGCCGACCGGGGACGGTTGCGCCGTTTCGCCGGCCAGGCCTTCGCGCTCCTCGTGCTGTCGATCCGGCGGGGGAGCAAGCTCGCCACCGCGATGGAGGCCAGGGGCTTCGGCTCGTCGATACCGCGGAGCTGGGCGCGGGAGTCGAGGTTCGGCTGGCGGGAGGGGATGCTCGTTGCGCTGGCTTTCCTGATCGCGCTCGCCGCGGTCGGCACCTCGGTCCTCACCGGCCACTGGAACTTCCTTGCCGGGGCCTGACGGCCCGGGCACACCAGCCCTCCTGGCGCGCCTCCGGCAGGCAGCCCGCCCGGTCGTGCTCATCGACGGCGGTTCCGGCTCCGGTAAGACCACTCTCGCCGAAGCCCTCGCCCCCGCTCTCGTCGCCCAGCTCGTGCGACTCGACGACATCTATCCGGGTTGGGACGGGCTGGACTCCGCGACCCTCGCGGTTCACGACGACGTGCTCGCCCCGCTCGGTCCCGGCTGGCGTCGCTGGGACTGGGTCACCGGCGCCGCGGCGGAATGGCATGCTCTGGACGCCACACTCCCGCTGGTGATCGAAGGCTCCGGATGCCTCAGCCGCGCCAATCGGGCCAGCGCCACCTTCGGCATCTGGGTCGAACTCGATGCCCCGACCCGCAAGCGACGGGCGCTTGCGCGGGACGGCGACTCCTACGCGCCGCACTGGGATCGCTGGGCAGCGCAGGAACGCTCCTTCGGCCTTCGTGAGCATCCCTGGGTCGTGGCCGACGTCGTTCTCAGCGACAAAGACGTCATGGGACTGGTCGACGAGCTAGCGTCATCGGTATGACTTCGCCTTTCATCACCGCCGTCCAACTCTCCGCCCTGCTCGATTCCCCGGTTCCGCCGGTCGTCCTCGACGCGAGCTGTGTGCTGCATCCGGCTCAGTTCGATGGCGACTATCGGCGTGACTCCGGGCGCCCCCGCTGGCTCGAGGCGCATATCCCGGGATCGCAGCATGTTGACGTGCCGAGTCAGTTCTCTGACAGTGCGGCGACCCTGCACTACACCCACCCCGAACCGGCGGCGATCGCGCGCGAACTGGCGGTCATCGGTGTGGGCGCCGCCGATTCCGTGGTGGTCTACGACACGACCGGCGGGCTCTTCGCTGCACGCCTCTGGTACCTCCTGCGCTGGATCGGTGTCGACGTGCGGGTGCTGGATGGGGGCCTCGCGGCCTGGACGGCGGCGGGTAATCCCACAGCGACGGGAGAGGAGCCCGTGCCGCTGCCCGCGCCCGCGTGGACCCCCTCGGCGACCCTCGAGTCGTGGGTGACCAAGAACGAGCTGGTCGAGCGATCCGAATCGGATGCTCGCCCCCTGGTCTGCGGGCTGCCCGCGGGCAGCTTCACCGGCTCCGACCCCTCCCGCTACTCCCGTCGCGGCCGGATCCCCGGCAGCGTGAATGTCTCCTCGCGTGACCTGTTCGCCACCGGCGGCACGGTGAAGAGCGACGAGTCCCTGCGGGAGGCCTATGCGGCCGAAGGCGTGACCGGCGACGAGGAAGTGCTGCTCTACTGCGGCGGAGGCATCTCGGCATCCGCCAACGCCCTCACCCTCGTCGAACTCGGCATCTCCGCCGTGCGCATCTACGACGGCTCACTGGAGGAGTGGTCAGCCGACGAGTCGCTTCCGCTCGCGCTCGGCTGAGCCTCGGCGGATGGGTCAGGTACCGGCTCGCTTGAGTGCCGACTCCAGCAGTTCGATGTCGATCTTCGCGTGCTCCCGCCCGATCGTGCTGGCTTCGTCGGCATTCCCGGCGGCGATGGCGTCGACGAGATTGATGTGATCGACGAGCGCGCGCGCCTCCATGGTCCTCATGCCCTCTGGCGATCCCCAGAGGTGCGCGGGGGCGGCGATACTGACACGCGATTCGAGTTCGATGACCACATCGCGCAGGGTCGCGTTGCCTGCCGCGTCAATGATGGCGAGGTGAAGCAGTTCGTCGGCTTTTTGTGACGGAAGCCCCGAACCCGCGTTGCGAAACGCGTTCAACCGCTCGTAGAGCACGGAGACATCCCTGTCACTCCGGTTCTCCGCGGCGGCACCGGAGATCACCCCGTACAGCCGGCTGAGCGCTTCGCTCGTGTCGCGGAGCGATTCCCACCGGGCCGACAGCGTACGGTGCACTGAAGCGCTCGACGAGGTCGGCCATTGTTCACGAACGAACGAACCGCCCTCGCGGCCGCGTTGGGTTTCGAGCAGTCCCCGCTCGACGAGCCGGGCGAGGGCCGCCCTCACCGTCATCCTCCCCACCCGGAGGGATTCGGCGAGCGCCCGCTCCGATGGCAGTCGAGACCCGGGAAGATACTCACCGATGGCGATCGCGGTGATCAGCCGGTCGGTAATCTCGTCGATCCGGGAGGCCGTAGCGATCGGTCGTTCGAGTGCGCCCGCTCTGTCGTCTCCCACCCATCCACCGTATCTCCGATCAGAGCGGATGTCTGTGCAGGGAGAGCAGCGCCACTGTAAAAAACCCCTCTCGTGTTACAACCGTATTAACTCCTTCGAAATGGTCTTCTCGTAAGACCATTGCGGCTTCACAATGATCAACAGCGTTTCCGTTCCCGGTAATTCATCGAAGAATCACCCCTCGTTCTGCAAGGAGCCACCTGAATGTCGACAGTGTCCAACCGACTTGTCCCGTTCCGCGAGTGGCAGACCTGGGTGCGCGTGACGACGCCGGATCGGCCTCGCGCCGGAACAATTCCGTTGGTGGTTCTCCACGGCGGTCCGGGTATGGCCCACGACTATGTGCGTAACCTGGCGGCGCTGGCCGATGAGACGGGTCGTACCGTCATCCACTACGACCAGCTGGGATGTGGACGAAGCACTCACCTCCCCGATGCCGCGACCGAATTCTGGACTCCGCAACTCTTCGTCGATGAGTTCGAGAACCTGCTGAGCCACTTCGGCTCGGGAAGCGTGCACGTGCTCGGTCAATCCTGGGGTGGGATGCTCGGGGCGGAGATAGCCGTGCGTCGGATTGGCCAGGTACAGAGCCTGGCGATCTGCAACTCGCCGGCGTCGATGCGCCTCTGGGCGGAGGGGGCTGCCGCACTGAGGGCACTGCTTCCCCGCGAGGTGCAAGATACCCTCGACCGCCATGAAGCGGATGGCACGGTCAGCGATCCCGACTACCTGGACGCCGCGGAGGTCTTCTATTCCCGACACGTCTGCCGGGTCATTCCGACACCACAGGATTTCGTGGACAGCGAGCTCCAGATGGAGGCCGAACCAACGGTCTACCACACGATGAACGGCCCGAACGAGTTCCACGTGATCGGCACCCTCCGCGACTGGAGTGTCATCGATCGCCTTGCCCGGGTGAACGTTCCGACGCTCGTGGTGGCCGGTGAATTCGACGAAGCGACGCCCGCGACCTGGCAGCCGTTCCTCGACCTGATCCCGGGATCCATCGGGCACGTATTTGCCGGGGCGAGCCACTGCACCCACCTGGAACAGCCTGCCGAGTTCCGGGCGGTCATCGCGCGCTTTCTCGACGCACACGACCCGCAGCACGACACGCAATAGCGCCCCATCCGCAGTTCCCCTTCACACCCGCTTGAGAAAGAGAGTCATCCATGTCGATCCGCAGTGATTCCCCGGGAGCCTCCGAGCTCAGCTCGCAGGAGCAGCTCGAGTCCTATGGCTACAAACAGGAGCTGAAGAGATCCGTTTCCACGGTCGACCTGCTCATCTACGGGCTGATCTTCATGGTGCCCATCGCACCATGGGCGATTTTCGGAACCGTCTACAACGCCTCCGCGGGTATGGTGCCGCTGGTCTACATCATCGGTCTCGTCGCCATGATCTTCACCGCGCTGGCCTACGCGCAGATGGCCAAGTCCATCCCCCTGGCCGGATCGGTGTTCTCCTATGTCGGCCGGGGCATCAACCCCACCTTCGGGTTCTTCGCCGGCTGGGCTATCCTGCTCGACTACCTCCTCGTGCCGACCCTGCTCTACGTGTTCGCGGCCGAGTCGATGATCGGTATCTTCCCCGGATCAGCGCGCTGGATCTGGGCCCTGATCTTCGTGGCCATTAACACTGTGGTGAACCTTCTCGGTATCTCTTCGCTCAAGCTGCTCAACCGCATCTTTCTGGCCATCGAGGTCGTGTTCATCGTGATCTTCGTGATCATTGCGGTGATCGCCCTCAACAACGGCACCATTCCCGGCGCCGAATTCACCACGGCCTCGGTCTGGGACTCGAGCAAGGTCACCGGCCCGCTCATCGCCTCTGCCCTCTCGATCGCCGTTCTCAGCTTTCTCGGCTTCGACGGAATCTCGACCCTCGCCGAAGAGTCGACGGGACGCCGCAACTCGGCGGGGAAGGCCATGATCATCGCCCTGTTCATCGTGGCGTTCTTCTTCGTACTCGAGACTTGGCTGGCGAGCGCCCTCGCGGCCGGCCGGCAGTCCTTCCCCGACAACGAGGTGGGAAACGCCTTCTTCAACCTCGTACGGGATGCCTCCAACAGTGGCTGGGCGACGGCATTCTTCGTCGTGAACGTGCTCGCCGTGGGTATTGCGAACGCCATGGCGGCGCAGGCCGCGACCTCTCGATTGCTCTACTCGATGAGCAGGGACCGCCAGCTTCCGAAGTTCTTGAGCAAGATCAACAGCCGCCAGGTTCCGCAGGCCGCGATCCTCACCGTCTCTGCGCTGTCGGCCATCCTGGTGCTCTTCTTCGTCGGGCAGATCGACGTGATCTCGTCGCTCGTGAACTTCGGCGCCCTCTTCGGCTTCATGCTCCTGCACGTGTCCGTCATCGTGCACTACATCGTGCGGAAGAAGTCGAAGAACTACCTGCTGCACCTTGTGGTCCCGGTCGTTGGATTCCTCATCATCGGCTACGTGCTGCTGAATGCCAACGCGGCCGCGAAGATCGGTGGGATCGTCTGGTTGGTTGTCGGACTCGGCGTCTATCTCTATTACCGGTGGTCGGGACGCAAGACACCGACCCTCGGCGAGGAGAACAACGAATTCGTGCCGGCTACCGGAGAGCGTGGGGAACTGTAGACCATGGATCATTTCCTCGACAAGAGTCACGGTAAGCCCGGGTTTTCCGCCTCCGAGTCACCGGCACTTCGTATCGCACCGGGCACCGGCGAGCGAATCGGCTTCGAGACCAGCGATGCTGTCTACGCGGAGCTTCACGAGCACCACGATATGGCTCGCCTGACGGCACAGATCAACCCCGTGACCGGGCCGGTCTGGGTCGAGGGCGCGATACCGGGCGACGCACTCAAGGTGACCATCCACGAGATCAGGCTGAAGGATTACGGCTGGTCGGTGAGCATCCCCGGGTCCGGAGCCTTGCAGCATGTGATGGGCGAGGAGATGTTCACCCGTAAGGTGCCGATCGACTCCGCGGGGGTCCACGTGACCAGCCGGCACGTGTTCGACGCCCGTCCCATGATCGGATGCATCGGCACAGCGCCCGCGCAGGGCTCGAACTCCACCCTCATGCCCTCCTACCCGCAGGGTGGCAACATGGATGTCACTGAGGTTCGCCCGGGTTCGGTGGTGTATCTGCCCGTGATGACCGAGGGCGCCCTCCTCTCGATCGGCGATATCCACGCGATCATGGCGGAGGGAGAGTCGTCATTCGTCGCGATCGAAGCCGAGGGCATCGCGGTAGTGAGCGTCGAACTCGTGAGCGGTATGAGTCTGCGCGCTCCACGAATCGAGACCGCCGACGAGTGGATCTTCGTCGGCCTCGGGGAGCCCGTGCAGGAGAGCATCCGCCGCGGCTACGAAGACCTGTTCGGCTTTCTGGTCGATGATCTCGACTGGGATCGCGGCGACGCGTACGCCGTATTGAGCGCCGTGGGTCACTCGCGGCTTGGCGGGCCGACCGGTGCGGTGGCACCCGACCCACTGCATCCCTTCGACGCGGTCGGGGCGGTGACACTGCACCGACTGCCCAAGAGCGTGCTGTGACCCTCAGCCCCACCCGAGCTCGTGCAGCTCGTCGTCGTCGATTCCGTAGTAGTGCGCGATCTCGTGCACGAGGGTCACGTGGATCTGATCCCTCAGTTCCTCGAGGTCTGCGGCGACGGCGAGCAGCGGCTCACGGTAGAGGATGATGCGGTCAGGCAGCTCCCCGAAACCGTAGTTGCCGCGTCGGGTGAGGTCGACGCCGTCGTAGAGCCCCAGGAGGTCGAGCGAGCCGTCCTCCGGGCGGTCCTCTGTCACGAAGACGACATTCTCGAGCCCGTCGACCATCTCGTCCGGCAACAGGTCGAGTTCATCGACCACCAGCCGCTCGAACTCTTCCGCCCCCAGCGCCTGCATCAGTGGTCCAGGCAGTCGACGAGAGATCCCTGCACGAAGCCCAGCCAGTCGTAGAGATCGAGCAGCGCCGGATCCTCCGACCCGAGATCGCCGTCCGCCTCGATACCCAACCGCGCCGCGATCGTGAGTCGGATATCCGTGAGCGACCGCACCCAGGCCTGGGCCGATTGCGCATCGACCTTCACCGCGGTCGGCGAGCTCGCCCGGGCTGCGGTGGCGAGGTCGGCGACGATGCGATGCGCGTTCGCACTCTTTCGGGAGGCCAGGTCGTCGGCGGTGAAGCGGCGGAATTCTGCGGATGCCTCCACGTCGTTCGGGTAGGCGTCCGGAAGCAGGCGCTCCAATGCCGGGTCGGTGTCGTGGTCGGCGCGAGAGTCGATCAGCTCGGACAGCTGGCTGGCAAGGAGCGAGAGTGTTCCAGCCTCGACCGGTTCGAAGACCGCGACGAACTGGTGGCGGGAGCGGCGAAAGGCCTTCACTCGTCCGCCTTGGCGAGTGTGGCCCACAGCCCGAAGTCGTGCATCGCTTCCACGTGGCGCTCCATCTCCTCGCGGCTGCCGGTGGCGACCACCGCGCGTCCGTCGTTGTGCACCTGCAGCATCCGCAGATCCGCTTCGGCCCGCGTGAAACCGAAATAGCTGCGGAACACCCAGGACACGTAATTCATGAGGTTCACCGGGTCGTTCCAGACGATGGTGACCCAGGGCGAGTCGAGCACGGTCGACTCGACCAACTCGGTCTGCTCGAGGACATCGGTCATAGGTCAACCCTCACACATGCAGAATGGCCCCGCGTTTCCGCGGGGCCATTCTCTTGACACACTGTTCTGCTGCACACCGTGCAACTCCCTGGGTGACCGACGGGGCTCGAACCCGCGACATCCGGCTCCACAAGCCAGCGCTCTACCAACTGAGCTACGACCACCATGCGTGCCGTCCACGATGATTCGCGACCGACACAACTCCACAAGCTTATTACAACCGAAGAGGTTTTGCTGCCGCGTCATCGTGGCGGGGTCGCGACTCGACTGCCGCTAGGAGAGGTGGGGCAGGAACTTCTCGACGACGGCGGCGGAAACCGCCTGGACGTCGTCGGTGGTGGGTCCCGGTTCGGCCACGAACACGGCCTTGCGGTAGTAGTCGAGCTCGCGGATCGATTCGAGGATGTCGGCGAGCGCACGGTGCCCCCCGTTCTTGGCCGGGGCGTTGAAGTACACGCGCGGGAACCAGCGTCGGGAGAGCTCCTTGATCGACGAGACATCCACATTGCGGTAGTGGAGATGGTTGTCGACGCGCGGCATGTACTTGGCGAGGAAGGTGCGGTCGGTGCCGATGGTGTTGCCGGCCAGCGGTGCGTGTTGCTCCGCGGGGATGAACTTCAGGATGTATTCGATCACGGCGAACTCGGCGTCCGCGAGGCTCACACCGTGGGGGATCGCCTCGATCAGACCCGACTTGGTGTGCATATCGCGCACGAACTCGCCCATGTTGTCCCAGGCGGCCTGGTCGGGCTTGATCACGATTTCGAAGCCGGGATCGATGATGTTGAGGTCGAAGTCGGTGATGACCACCGCGACCTCCACGAGCTCGTCGATGGTGACGTCGAGCCCGGTCATTTCGCAATCGATCCAGACGAGACGGTCGGTGTTTGCTGGCATCCGTGAATTCTATCGTCGGGCACCGATGCCGGCGGCTCGGGGCCGGGCCGGCATCGGCAGCGGGGGAGATCAGGCGGGTTCGCCGACGCCGATCGATTCTGCCTCGGCGAGAAGCGATTCCGGGCCGTTGTTCACGCGGCCGAGGAAGCGCACCCCCGAGAGCACCAGGATGGCGGCGATGAGCACGGATCCACCGGCGACGTAATACGGCACCGAGGGGCTGAACCAAATCGCGAGCTGAGCGGCGAGCGGCGGAGCGGCGGCCCCTCCGAGGAACCGAACGCCGGAGTAGGCGGATGACGCGACCGAGCGCGGCAATTCGGTCGCCTCCATCACGGATTCGGTGAGCACGGTGTTGAGGATGCCGAGCAGCAGACCACCGAGAACGACGCAGACGATGAGTCCGAGCGTGCTTCCCGCGAAGACGCCCGCCGCCACGAGGTCGAGGGTGAGCAGGGGAAGTACGAGCGTGAGTGCGGTGGTGCGCTTCATCCGGGCCGTGAGCAATGGTGCGATCCACACCGACGCGATGGCGACACAGAGTCCCCAGCCGAAGAAGATGAGCCCGAGCTGGAGGGCTGCGCTCTCCTTGGGTAGATCGAGCGCGAAGGGGGTCCAGGCCAGCAGCGTGAAGAATCCCATGTTGTAGAACAGCGCGGCACCGGCGAGTATCGCGAGGGCGGGGTTCCCCAGCGCCCGGAACGGGGCCGAGAACTTCGTGGCCACCCGGGCGGACCTGTCTTCCTTGCCGAGCAGCACGACGATCGCGACGAAGGCGATCGCCATGAGTGCCGCGGTGCCGAAGAACGGTCCGCGCCAGCTCACGCTGCCGAGCAGGCCGCCGAGGAGCGGACCGATCGCGATGCCGAGGCCGAGGGCGGCTTCGTAGAGGATGATCGCCGATGAGGTGCCGCCGCTCGCGGCACCGACGATGGTCGCGAGCGCCGTCGAGATGAAGAGCGCGTTACCGAGACCCCAGCCGGCGCGGAAGCCGATCACGGCCTCGACGCTGCCGCTGAGTGCGGCGAGCAGCGCGAACACGACGATGAAGGCCAGACCGATCATGAGCGTCTTCTTCGCTCCGATGCGGCTGGAGATCCAGCTGGTGAAGAACATCATCACGCCGGTGATCAGCAGGTAGCTCGTGAACAGCAGTTCGGTCTGGGCCGCGGTCGCGGAGAGCTCGTGGGCGATCGCCGGGAGGATCGGGTCGACGAGGCCGATACCCATGAAGGCGACGACACAGGCGAAGGCGACGGCCCACACCTCCTTTGGCTGCTTCAGGATGCTCGTTCCGGAGGGTTGTTCGTTGGCCATGTCAGGCCCCCTTTCGTGCGGGGTTGGTGAGGGATTCGAGGATGGTGACGGCGCGTTCGAGAATGTCGGTCTCGTCGGCGCTCAGCTCGGCGAACATCGGCTCGAGGGCCTTGCCGAGTTCGATGCGCCAGGCGGCGAGGGCATTCGTGCCCTTCTCGGTGATGGCGATCAGCCACGCGCGCGAGTCCGCGACGTCCGCGATCCGGTAGATCAGCTCGTCCTCCGCGAGGTTCTGGACGAGTTTGGTGATCGTCGGCTGGGTGACGCGGCTGGCCTTGGCGAGATCGCCGATGCGGTATGAGCCGTCGCTGGCGAGGATCGACAGGGTGCGCCACACGGCGGCGGGAGTCGTGCTCCCCGTCGCTTGCGCGGCGACCCTGGTGAGGCGGTTGGCCTCGACGATCAGTTTCTCGACGAGGGGGCGTTGTGTTTCAAGCATCCACCAAGTATATAGCCAAACTATATAGCTTGTCTATGTGTGGCTGTGGCTGTGGCCGCGAGACGGGTGAGGGCGCGGATGCACGGGTGCAGCGGGTGCAGCGGGTGCAGCGTGTGCGGGTACAGCGGACTTGCCGCGGTTCACTGCGTCCGAGAGCGGAGATCCCGCGCGACACGCCGCCTGGCGAGCGTGACACGCCGCGGTCGGTGAGGATGTCCGCTCTGGGCCCTGCGAGCCGGCATCCGTCACGACCCTAGGCTGGAGGCTGTGACCCTCCTCGCCATCCTGCTCCTCGTCAACGCCGCCTTCGCCGTGATCGTCTGGCCCACCTTCTACCGGAGGGTGGCGAAAGACAGCCGGGCACGGGATGCGTCGGGCGCGGCGACCCGGTTTCTCACCGTGCATCGGGTGATCGTGGGCATCGCCTACCTGATCGCGGCGGCCTCGGCCGTCGCCGCGATCGCCTCATTCTTCTGAGGTTGCCACCCGGTCGTGGTACTAATGGAACATGACTGACGCGCAACCGACCCTTTCCCACGGCGACACCTATATCGCCATCTACTCGGGCGGTCCCAATGACGGGCAGATCGACACCCGCATCTCCACCGACGGGGGATTCGACACCGAGATCACGGTGCTCACCGCTGTCGGAGGCAAAGAGACTCTCACGGACTACACCCTGGTCGACTTCACCGAGGTCGGTGGCCAGTACCACGTGAACTACACCTTCGACGCGAAGGACAGCGAGCCCTTCGATGCCCCGGAGGACCGCGGCGACCGCCAGTAGCCGATTCGCGCCGTGCAGCTCCTCTTCTTCTCTTCGGCCTTCTGCGATCCATGCATCCAGACCAGGGCCGTGCTCGACCAGGCGTCGAAGCTCGTTCCGGCGCTGAAGATCGCTGAGCTGGATGTCGCCGCTCACGGCGACGAGGCGGAGCGGGCGGGCATCCGCTCGACTCCGACGGTGATCGTGCTCGACGCGGATGGCGCGGAGGTCTTCCGCGCCGAGGGCGCCCCCAGCCTCGACCAGGTGCTCGTCGCCCTGGCGAAAGCGGTCTGAGTACGACTCAGTCGCCCGCGGGGATGGCCCCCCGGAACACTCCGATGACCTCGGAGAGGAATCGGGTCACCACTGCGCTCTCCTCCGCGGGGAGGGCTGAGGTCACCCGCGTCACCCCGGCGATCATGGGCTCCAGTGTTGCGAAGGCCTCCTGGACCGATGCCGGCGTCGGCACCACGACGACCTTTCGCCGGTCGTGGGCGTGCGGTTCGCGATGCACATGCCCGAGAGCGGTGAGCCGGTCGACCATGACCGTGGTGGCCGCGGTCGAGATGCCGAGGCGATGGGAGAGGTCCGTGGGGGTGAGGGGTCCGCTCGTCATCAGGTGTTCCATCGCGGACAGATCCGTGTCGTTGATGGACAGCGAGTGACCGACGTGCTTCTGAAAACGGGTCGAGAGAGCGGAGATCTCGCGGAGCTGCTCCGCGATGACCCGGGACGCGACGACGGGAGCGCTGACGTCTTCGGACACCTCGGGCGCAATCGGCTCCCTGGACTTGCGCAAATCTTCCATAACGGACATGCTAAACGATGTGATAGCTAAATAAACTAGCTACCAATCGATGTGGAGGAATCGTGACCGCGATCTGGCGTTTCATCAGCGGCCGACGGACGGCCTGGATCGTGCTGGTCGGCACCATCGTGGCCGTCGGCCTGCTCTTCTCCCTGCTGCCGAGGAATTCCGGCGACAGCTTCCCCAGCACCGGCCTCCCGTCGAGCAGCCAGGCCGCGCAGGTGGATGCCGCGCTGGCGAAGTTCCCCTCGGCGGAGCAGACCGCCGCGATCCTCGTCTGGAGCCGGGGCGACGCGACGCTCACCGCCTCCGATCGTGCAGCAATCGCCTCCCGGGCTACCGCCCTCGGCGAGCTCTCGACAGCTCCCCGGGCCACCGCCCCGCAATTCAGCGATGACGGGAAGGCCGCGATCTCGGTCGTGCCCCTCAGCGTGAAGGCCGTGGACAAGGATGTCGCGGGCACCGCCGACTCGCTCCGCACTGCGGCGGCCAAAGACCTGCCGGCCGGGCTCGACAGCTACCTCACCGGAGGCGTCGGATTCCAGGCCGACATCACCAACGCATTCGCCGGCGCCGACTTCAAACTCCTGCTCGTCACGGTGATCGTCGTCGCCGTCTTGCTCATCGTCACCTACCGCAGCCCCGTGCTCTGGATCGTGCCGCTCGCCGTCGTCGGCACCGCGGACGGTCTCGCCGGAGCCGTCGTCACTGCTCTGGCCAAGCCATTCGGCATCACGCTGGATGCCTCGGTCAGCGGCATCCTCTCGGTGCTGGTCTTCGGCGCGGGCACGAACTACGCCCTCCTGCTCGTCGCCCGCTACCGGGAGGAGCTGCTGAAGACCGAGGACCGCTCGGTCGCGATGCTCACCGCGGTGAAGAGCGCGGGACCGGCGATCGCGGCCAGCGGCGGCACCGTTGCTCTGAGCCTCATCACCCTGCTCTTCGCGGAGCTCGCCGGCAACCGCGCCCTCGGCTTCGCCTGCGCCATCGGCGTGGTCGTGGCGATCCTCTTCGCCCTCATCGTGCTTCCCGCAGCGCTCGTCGTGTGCGGCCGCGGACTGTTCTGGCCCTTCGTGCCGCGCGTGCGCGAGGCATCCGCTGTGGTCAAGGACGGCTTCTGGATCCGCCTGGGCCGCGGGGTCTCGCACCGACCGGTGATCATCACGGTGCTCTCCGTGGCCGTCGTGGGGGTGTTGACCCTCGGGCTGTCCGGCTTCTCGGTCGGCTTGTCCCAGACCGAACAGCTGCTCGGCAACCCCGAGTCGGTGGTCGCCCAGAAGATCGTCGACAAGTCCTTCTCGGCCGGTCTCACCAGCCAGACGACCGTGCTCGCCCCCGAGGATGCCGCGACAGATGCCACCGCGATTGCGAAGGGCGTCTCCGGCGTCGACTCCGTCACCCCGGGGGAGAGCGCCAACGGGCTGACCCAGCTCAACGTGTCCCTCACCAGCGCGCCGGGAAGCGATGCCGCATTCGCCACCATCACGAAGCTCCGCTCCGCCTACGCCGACCAATCCGGAGCGGTGGGCACCACCATCGTCGGGGGACGGGATGCCACGGCGCTCGACAGCCTCACCACCTCACAGCACGACCAGGACCTCATCATCCCGATCATCCTGGCGATCGTGTTCGCCATCCTCGCCATCCTGCTCCGGTCGCTCATCGCCCCCGTGCTCTTGATCGCGAGCGTGCTCGCGACCTTCTTCGCGAGCCTCGGCGCGGCGAACTGGATCTTCACCCACCTGCTCGGCTTCCCCGCCTTCAACACCAATGTGATCCTGTTCGCCTTCCTGTTCCTGGTGGCCCTCGGCGTGGACTACAACATCTTCCTCACCACCAGGGCGCGGGAGGAACGAGTACTGCACGGCACCTCGGAGGGGATGATCCGGGCGCTGTCGTCGACGGGTGCGGTGATCACGAGCGCCGGCATCCTCCTCGCGGCGGTGTTCGCGGTGCTGGGGGTGCTGCCGGTGGTGGCGCTCACCCAGATCGGCGTGATCGTCTGCATCGGGGTGCTCTTCGACACCCTGGTGATCCGCACCGTGCTCGTGCCGGCGATGGTGTTCATCACGAAGGACTTCTTCTGGTGGCCGTCGCACCGTCGTGCGCACAAGCACACATCATCGACGGACCCCGGCGCCCCCACGGAGACTAAAGTCGCGGTGGCACAGCGCTGAGCGATGCTCTTCGCGAGGTCAGCCGGAAGATGATCTCGATGGCGATACACCCCATAGCCGCCACGCCGAACGCCACAGCCAACAGCGGGCCGGTCGGCAGTGTGAACGCAAGGAAGGTGCGCACCAGCGGCACGAGGAAGCAGGCTGCCTGCACGGTCGCCATGGTGAGCAACAGCGCGTAGCGCCGTGCGGTCAGGGGGCGTGCCGACACCACGAGCACCCAGAATCCCACGATCGACAGCGCGATCGCCGCGGCGGTGGACATCTCGCTGTTCGAATACCCTCCGGAGAGTCGGGCGAATGCGAGCACCACCACGATCACCGTCGCGGTCACTGCTCCGGCCGGGAGCGAGAACGTCAGCGAGCGGTGCAGGAAACCCGGCCGATACGGCCTCTGTTGCGCCGCGAGCGCCAGAAGCAGCGCCGGGATGCCGATGGTGAGGCCGTCGGTCGGAGCGAACTGGCGGGGCAGGAAGGGGAACTTCCAGAGCAGCACCCCCACGACGATCGACAGCAGGATCGCGTAGGTGGTCTTGGTGAGGAACAGTTTCGACACTCGCTCGATGTTCAGGATCACGCGTCGCCCCTCCGCGACCACCTTGGGGAGCCGGGAGAACTGCCCATCGAGCAGGATCATGCGGGCCACGGCTTTCGTGGCCGATGCCCCCGATCCCATCGCGATGCCGATGTCGGCGGCCTTGAGGGCCAGCGCATCGTTCACGCCGTCACCGGTCATCGCCACCACGTGTCCGCGCTGCTGCAGGGCCCGAACCATCTGCCGCTTCTGCGCCGGCGTCACTCGGCCGAAGACCGAGTTCGTTTCGAGGACCTCGCCCATCGCCGCGAGATCTGCGGGGAGCTCACTCGCGTCATAACCGGAACCCTCGAACTGGATGCCCACCGCGCGGGCGATGGTGGCGACGGTGTGCGGGTTGTCCCCGGAGATCACCTTCAACTCGACTCCCTGCGCTCGGAAGTAGGCGACGGTCTCCGCCGCATCCGGCCTGACGGTCTCGGCGAAGGTGACGAGAGTGACCGGTTGCAGAGATCCGGGCAGGCGGTGTCCGGCGATAGCGGCGTCGTCCAGGTGATCGATGCTGTGGGCGAGCACCAGGGTGCGGAGCCCGCGGGCGAGGAGGTCGGAGAGCTGCTCCTGCAGGGCGGGATGCGTATCGGGGAGGTGCGCGAAGACCATCTCCGGCGCTCCCAAGACCCAGGTGCCCCGTGACGCCCCGTGCGAGATGCCGAGCGCGCTCCACTTGCGATCCGACGAGAACGGCGCGTATCCGCTCGGCCGCAGGTCTCCGGCCGAGAAGGCGGCCCGCAGGCAGCGCGCGGTCGCATTCGCATCGTCGTCGGCACCGAAGCAGCCCAAGACGGCCCTCCAGTCCGCCGACTCGGCACCAGCCAGCTCGGTGTCAGCCTCGATCGGATGGGCACCATCGAAGGCGATGGCGCCGTCGGTCAGCGTGCCCGTCTTGTCGAAGCAGAGGGTGTCGACCCTGGCGAGGATCTCGATGGCCGCGATCTCCTGCACCAGAACCTGGGATTGCGCGAGCTTCGCCGCCGCAAGGGCGAATGAGATGCTGATCATGAGGATCAGGCCCTGTGGGATGACACTGGAGGCGCTGGCCACTGTGCCGATCAGGGCCTCTCGCCAGTGCCCGGACCGGATCGCCGCATCCCATCCGCCCGCGGCCTGCATCTGCGCGTTCATGACGAGGATGATCAGGGGAGCCAAGCCCCAGCTCACCCACCGGACGATGCGATTGGCCGCATTGCGGAGCTCGGAATTGACCAGGGAGAAGCGCTTCGCCTCCGCGGTGAGTCGGCTCGTGTAGGAATCCGCGCCGACCCGCACCACGCGTGCCGTGCCGTGCCCGGCGGCGACGGCGGATCCCGAGAGCACCGTGTCGTCCGCCCGCTTTCCCACCGGGACTGTCTCACCGGTCAATTGCGACTCGTCGATCTCGAGACCGACCTCGCTCACGATCACCGCATCGGCCGGCACCTGGTCTCCCACCCGGAGCACGAGCAGATCATCGAGCACGACCAGTTCGGTGGCGATCTCGTGGATTTCGCCCCCGCGAAGCACCCGGGCCGGTGTCGCGTTGAGAAGGGCGAGGGAGTCCAGGAGTCGTTTGGCGCGGAACTCCTGAAACACCCCGATCAGCACGTTGGCCAGGGCGGTGAGCCCGAAAAGGCCGTCCTGCCAGTCGCCGAAGAGAATGAGCACCACGGTGCCGGCACCGACGACCGCGTTGAAGAGGGTGAACAGATTGGCGCGAAGGATGTGCCCGAAGCTGCGGCTGGATCCGGTTGGCACGATGTTGGTCACCCCCGCGCGGACGCGGACAGCCACCTCGGTGTGATTCAGTCCGCTGTCGGCCAGCCGCGTGGGATCGACCGTGGGGAGGGAGGGCCGCTGCGGGGCAGCGAACGGATCGGTACCGGGGAGGGACTGCGGTGAGGGCTCGATCGCCTCAATCTACTCGATGGCTCATTCCGGGGATGGCCGCTCGCACGGTTCTGTGCCCGCCCCTAGCGATATCCGTCCGGCAGGTCCAGACTCGGTGACCAGAGGACTGCAGCGCTGCGGACATTGCCTCAGACCCGTCGGGCAAGGGTCAGGCGAGAACTGGTGCGCGGCGCTGCAGCGACGGGCGACGCACGACCGCGTAGTAATCTGGGGACCGTCCTCCCCCCGTAGCTCAGCGGAAGAGCGTGTGGTTTCTACCCACTTGGCCGGGGGTTCGAATCCCTCCGGGGGGACCCAGCGTGAGTGCGTGCGTTGTTCTTCGGGCCCGATTCGGGTCAGCCGCGCCACTCGTCGTGCTGGTGCTCGTCGTGATGGTTCTCGTGGCTCTGGTGCTCGTCGTGCTGGTGCTCGTCGTGCTGGTGCTCGTCGTGATTGTTCTCGTGGTCACCATGATGGTCATCGTCGGAGCCGGAGTTCTGGTCCGCTCCAGAGTCGTGCGTCGCGTCCCCGTGCTCGGCATCCGACTCGACGAATTCACCGTCGATGATGTGCGATTCGGACGGGGAAGATTCGTTCTGCTCGGGCCGGGTGAGGTCGGGCTCCGTGTGCTCGGGCTCCGTGTGCTCTGGCGTGTTGCTCTGCGACTCTGCGGCTCCCTGCGGCGGAATTCCCCCGAAGATGGATGCCTCAGAGACATCGTGCGAGGAGGTGTCAGCCGGCTCCACCAGAGGATGCGGCTCGTCGCTCACGGGCACGGTGGCCTGAGCGGGCACGGTGGCTTCTGGGGAGCTGAAAGTCGGTTCGATCGGGTCCGTCGCGGGCGCCTCGGGCGTGGCGGTGGCTCCGTCGACCCGAGCGGCGTCGACGGCTGGCGCTTCGGCAGGCGACGGAACTACCCCGCGAGGAGGATCGACCTCTGTCTCGATGGTGGCCGGGACGGGGGCAGCCGCGGCAGCGAGGCCGGCGGCAGTGACTCCGGCGGCAGCTCCGGCGGCAGCTCCGGCGGCAGCGGCGTTGGTGGCAGCGGCGCCAGTGGTGGCGGCCGCGGTGGACTCGACCAGCGGAGCCTGGATCGGCGCGGGCGACGGCGGCCGGGTGAACGGGGTCGTTGTGACGGTGGTGATCGGGCCCGTCTCCGTGACCTGCTGCGCGGCCCATTTCTGCTGCTGGTGCACGAGCTCCTGCTCACTCGCGGAGGAGTCATACGCCCAGGAGTCGAGGTCGTTTTTGAAGAGCTTCTTGGCGCGGTTCGGGCGTCCCTGCCATTCGATCAGGCGGTCGCGGAAGACGAGCAGGGACTGCTCGGCCTGGAAGCTGAACGAGATGGCGTTGCGCTTCATCCCCGCGATCTCGTGGCGCGACCAGTCGGCGGCGAGCGCGGTTCCCGCGATCGGCAGAAGGCGCAAGCGGATCTCGGCGTCGCCGATCAGGTGGTCGATGTGCTGCTGCTCGGGCGCCGGGAGGGTGTTCCAGACCGCCGCCTTACGGGCCGCGCTGATGAGAGCGGTGACCGCGGATGCCCGCACCTCCCGCTCGCTCAGCTCGATCACCTTGCGGGCCGACGCGCGACCGATCGCGGCAGCGACGATGCCCGCCACCACGATGGCGACGAACGGGATGACCGCCGTCGACACGATGCGCCACCCGTCGTCGGAGTTGAGCCATTCGAGAAAGTCGGTCCACCATTGCATGGACGAACTTTAACCCGGCCACAGGCGACATTCAGCAATCGCTCGTGGCGAGTCTCCAACTGGTCTCGGACCGGTTCACCCGCGGCGACAACGGGGGCGAGCGGGATTCAGAAGCCGAAACAATCCACCGCGTCATCCATGCTCCAGAATTCGCCCATCTCCACGAAGCGGCGCTGGCGCGCGATGAACCGTTTGGCGCGGAAACGGAGTCCCGCGCGAACGCGGAACTGCTCGACATAGCCGAGCACGTCGCCCGAGGGGCGCGTCACCCGCCAGAGCTCGTCGTGCAATTGCACGAGGTGGAGCCCGGGGCGGGTGACGGCCTGGGAGCCGGTGAAAGCGAGAGTGGTCATGCGCGTTCCTTCAGGTCTCGAGGGTGCCCTCGAGTGTCAGCCGGCCCGGTTGTCTGTGTGGTGTTCACCGTAGGTGGGGCCGCCGACATCCGCGCCGCTACCGGTCGCTCGTACCGTCCACCGCGAAGGGCTCGATCGCGGCGACCTCATCGTCGGTGAGCGGAGCGCTCGACAGCGCCGAGATGTTGTTCTCCAACTGGGCGACGCTCGACGCCCCGATGAGAGCCGAGGTCACCTGCGGATGGCGCAGCACCCAGGTCAGCGCGAGTTGCGCGAGGCTCTGGCCGCGGCCCTTCGCGATCTCGTTGAGCGCGTTCGCCCGCTCGAGGTACAGCTCGCTGATGTCGTCGGAGTTGATCCAGCGACCCTCGGCTGCCCGCGAATCCGCCGGGATGCCTCTGAGGTACCGGTCGGTGAGCATGCCCTGGGCGAGGGGCGAGAAGACGATGCTGCCCATGCCGAGCTCATCCAGAACCGGAAGGAGACCCTCGGTCTCGATGTGACGGTCGAACATGTTGAAGCGCGGCTGGTGGATGAGCAACGGGATCTTGTGCTCGGCGAGAGCTCTGTAGGCGGCGACGGTCTGCTCGGTGTTGTAGTTCGAGATGCCGGCGTAGAGCGCGCGACCAGAGGTGACGGCGGTAGCGAGCGCGCCCATCGTCTCCTCGATCGGGGTCTCCGGGTCGGGGCGGTGGGAGTAGAAGATGTCCACATAGTCGAGTCCCATCCGACCGAGGCTGGCGTCGAGCGAGGAGAGCATGTACTTGCGCGATCCCCACTCGCCGTAGGGACCGTCCCACATGTCGTAGCCGGCCTTGGTGGAGATGATGAGCTCGTCGCGGTGCGGGCGGAAGTCGTCGGCGAAGATGCGGCCGAAGTTGGTCTCGGCGCTTCCCGCGGGCGGTCCGTAGTTGTTCGCAAGGTCGAAGTGGGTGACGCCGAGATCGAAAGCACGGCGCAGGATGGCGCGCTGGGTCTCGATCGGGCGGTCGAAACCGAAATTGTTCCACAGTCCGAGAGAGACGGCGGGGAGCTTCAGGCCGCTACGCCCGACGCGGTGGTAGTCGATGGACTGGTAACGGTCTTCGTGTGCGACATAGGTCATGCTCCAAGCCTAGAGGCGGCTGTGAACGCGGAATTGCGGGGCGGCGGTGGATGTTGGATAGAGAGGCAGCGATGCTGCCATCCCCACCCACGGAAAGTAGGCTCCTCGCATGCACACATTCGTTCTCGCCGGTGGCTGTTTCTGGTGCCTCGACGCCGTCTATCGCACCCTCCGCGGTGTGAGTGACGTCGTCTCGGGTTACACCGGAGGCAGCACCAAGAACCCGGACTACGACGCCGTCTGCACCGGGATGACCGGTCACGCCGAGGCCGTCGCTGTCACCTTCGACCCGGAGATCATCCCCGCGGATGTCATCCTCGACGTCTTCTTCTCGCTGCACGACCCGCGCCAGCTCAACCGGCAGGGCAACGACGTCGGCACGCAGTACCGGTCCGCGATGTTCTATGCGGACGACGCGCAGAAGCTGCAGTTCGAGACGGCGCGCGACCGGGCATCCGAGTACTGGGATGGCGGCCTCGTCACCGAGATCTCGCCGCTCGGCACCTGGTACGAGGCCGAGAAGTACCACCAGGACTTCTTCGCGAAGAACCCGGGCCAGGGCTACTGCATGGCGGTCGCACTGCCCAAGGTCAACAAGATCCGCAAGTCCTTCGCGGAGTACGTGCTCGCGTCCTGATCGCTAGCCCAGGATGGCGCGGAGTGCCTCGATCTGCTCGATGCGCTCTGACCGCGAAGGCGCAAGCGGCTTCACCGAGATCGTCGTGACCCCGGAGGCGAGGAGCGCGTGCACGCGAGCGCGCACCTCGCCTTCGGTGCCGATGAGTGCCGTGCCCGAGACGAGCTGCTCCGGCAGGGCCGCCGCCGCCTCGGCTTTGCGGCCGGTGAGGTACAGCTCCTGAACCTTCGCCGCCTCGTCGTCGAAGCCGTACCCGACGGCGAGATCGTTGTAGAAATTCGCCCCCCGCGCACCCATTCCCCCGACGTAGAGCGCGACGTTCTGCCGGTACGCCTCCACGGCCCGGTCGGGATGGTCGCCGAGGTAGAAGGGCATCTGGGCCGTGACGTCGAGAGGCCCGAGATCGGGAGAGCGTCGAGCCCTTCCCTCCGCGAGGGCGGCGCCCCACGCGGCATCCGCCTTCTCCGGCAGGTAGAAGAGCGGAAGCCAGCCGTCCGCGATCTCGGCAGCCTGTGCAACGGCCTTCGGGGTGAGGGCGGCGATCGAGATCGGGATGGCCTCGCGCACCGGCTGGTTGATGATCTTGAGCGGCTTGCCGAGACCGCGGCCCTGGCTCGCGGGCAGCGGAATCGTGTAGTGCGCGCCGTGGAAGTCCAGGCGTTCGCGTCGCCAGATGGCGCGACAGATCTCGACGTTCTCGCGGATGCGGCCGAGGGGCGCGCTGAACGGCACGCCGTGGAATCCCTCGATCACCTGGGCTCCGGAGGACCCGATCCCCAGTTCGAACCGGCCGCGGGAGACCGAATCGAGTCCCGCAGCCGTCATCGCGAGCAGCGCGGGCGTGCGGGAGAAGATCGGCAGGATTCCGGAGGCGAGGGTCATGGTCGAGGTGATCGCGGCGAGGTACCCGAGCTGGCTCACCGCGTCGAAGGAGTAGGCCTCCGCCACTGTGACGAGGTCAACCCCGACCCGCTCGAATTCGGTGACCTCGGCCGCGTTGGTGGTGAAATCATCGGCATAGTCGAAGACGACTCCGAGTCGGGTGGAGGGCATCGGTGGTCTCCCAGAGTTCATGAAATTGACAGTTCGCGCATCGTGACGTTCGCGGCACGCAGACTTAGGCTATTCCTGCCGACATGGATCGGCAGATGTGAACAAAAGGAGCTCAATGATGAGCAACACAATGCAGTCAACATCCGATTCCCACATCCTGACGGGCAACCGCTGGGTGGCGATGGGCCCGGCCGGCGCGGTGGGGTCCGTGCACAGCGTCGAGGGTGGCTTCACGTTCAAACTGATGACGGATGCCGGCTACCGCGGCATCTATCCGACACTGGATGTCGCCAAGAGCGCGCTCTACGCGAGCCTGCTCCCAGGCTCGGAGTGGCCGGAGTTCCGAGAGCACTGAGCACTCGGTAATTTCCTGTTGGCGTGTCGCGCCGCGGTCACTTACAGTCGACTATCGAACAAAGTTTCGAATGTCGGAGGTGGGAAAGATGACGCTGGTTGGCGCGACCGTGACTGTGTGGACCGGAGCCGAGGGCATTCCGGAGCAATTCGTGTGGGCTGGCAGCCGTTTTCGCGTGACGGACACTCCCACTCCTCTCGATGTCGACTACGCGGCCATCACCCATCCCGGCGCTATGCCGCTCGGGTGGCGTTTCCAGGGCACCTCCGACAGCGGGGATTGCCGCATGTTCGACGTGCTCTACGACGCGGCCCGGGGAGAATGGCAGCTCCTCCACACCTACCTCTGAGGCCGGATTCTCCCCGTGCCCGGGGGGATGAGTCGGCCGGGGTTCGATACCGGACCACACTTGCCGCATGACCGACACCATCACACTCACCGGCTTTGTGGCCACCGTCCCGAATCACCTCGTCACCGGCGAGGGGCTTCCCATCACCAGCTTCCGGCTGGCCTCCACTCAGCGTCGTTTCGACCGCTCCCGCAACCTGTGGGTCGACAACGGCACCAACTGGTACACCGTCACGTCGTTCCGGCAGCTCGCGCTCAATGCCAACAGCTCGATCAAGAAGGGCGAGCGGGTGATCGTCACCGGCCGCCTTCGCATCCGGGACTGGGCCGCCGGTGACAAAGCGGGCACGTCCATCGAAATCGATGCGGATTCGATCGGTCACGACCTCACCTGGGGCACGGCGTCGTTCACCCGCGGCCTGTCGGGCGCCTCCGTCGATTCCTCCACGCGGGCGGAGGCGGGCTCTGCGGCACCCGATCCGTCCGCCGCAACCGGTGCGGTCTCCCTCGACAACGGCTGGCCGACCGCGACCCCGGGCGCTCCTGAGGAGGCGGAGACGCACGATGTCGATGATCTGGTCGGCGCAGCGGTGCCGGGCACGGAGGCGCCGTTCTAAGCGCCCTCAACCGCGACGTGCGGCACGACCGTCGCCAGCAGTTGGTCGCGCGCGACCTGGGTCCCGACCGTGGCCTGCAACTCGACCCGTCCGGCGGTCGTCGCCCGCAGAACGTGCTCCATTTTCATGGCCTCCACGACGATGATGGCCGCACCCTCCTCGACGAGGTCGCCGTCGTTCACCGTGATCGCCACCACGGCACCGGGCATCGGAGAGCGCAGTTCGGGCACGGCTATCGTGTCGGCGGCAGCGCGTGGAGCCGTCGACACCCGGCGGACTGTCCACGACCGGCCGTCTTCGACGAGGGAGAGAAGGTCATCGCAGAGGGACCAGTGCGATTCGACCGACCGGCCTCCGATGGTCGTGCGGGTGACCGGGCCGTCCGCCGCTTCGGTGAGTCGGACGACCGCGGGGAGCGGGGGCTGTTCGTTCACGCTCACCGAGGCCAGCTGGGGCGTGCCCCACACCGCGACAACCTGCTCGGCCTCTCTGCCCGAAACCCGGAGGCGGAAGACGGTCGGAGCGTGAGCGCCGATCCTCCATCCGTCCCTGGCCTGCCACGGCGACTCCGGGGCCTCATGGCCGGCCACCGCGAACAGGATGAGGGCGGCGCGCGCGAGCAACCCGTCGTCGACGGTGGCGAAGTCGAGGGTGGCGAGACGGCGGCCGATGAGTTCCGTGTCGAGTCGCCCCGCCGCGACATCCGCGTCCGCGAGCAGCAGCCCGAGGAACTCGATGTTGGTGGTGACGCCGACGATCGCCGTCTGCCGCAGCGCGCCACGCAGGCGAGCAATGGCACCGGCACGGTCGGGAGCCCACGCGATCACCTTCGACAGCATCGGATCGTAGTCCGCCGACACCTCGAGTCCCTCGATGAGGGAGCTGTCCACCCGGATGCCCTCGCCGCGCGCTTCGCGCAGCCCGACTACCCGGCCGCCCGAGGGGAGGAACCCGTTCTGCGGGTCTTCCGCGTAGACACGCGCCTCGATCGCGTGCCCGGTGAGGCGCACCTCCGCCTGGCCGAAGTCGAGGGGGTCACCGGCCGCGATGCGCAGCTGCCATTCGACCAGGTCGAGACCGGTCACCAGCTCCGTCACCGGGTGCTCCACCTGCAGCCGGGTGTTCATCTCCATGAAGAAGAACTCCTCCGGCGCGTCCGCGGAGACGATGAACTCCACAGTGCCGGCACCCCGATAGCCGACACTGCGGGCCGTCTCACAGGCGGCCTCGCCGATCCGTGCGCGAGTCGCCTCGTCAAGGAGGGGGGAGGGAGCCTCCTCGATCACCTTCTGGTGGCGCCGCTGCAGCGAGCACTCGCGCTCGCCGAGGTGCACCGTCGTGCCCTCGTTGTCGGCGAGCACCTGCACCTCGATGTGGCGCGGGCGCGAGACGAATCGCTCGATGAAGATCGTGTCGTCGCCGAAGGACGACAGGGCCTCGCGTCGGGCCGACGCGATCGCCTCGTGCAGTTGCTCCGGGCCGTCGACCACATGCATGCCCTTGCCGCCGCCGCCGGCGGAGGGCTTCACCAAGAGCGGGAATCCCACCCCGATCGCCGCCGCGGCGAGCTCTGAGTCGCTGAGGTCGGGGTCCGCGACACCGGGAACCACCGGCACTCCCCGGCCGGCGACCTGCTTCTTGGCGCGGATCTTGTCGCCCATCACCGCAAGGGCCTCCACGCCCGGACCGATGAAGACGAGGCCGGAGCTGGTGCAGGCCTCGGCGAAGTCCGCATTTTCGGCGAGGAATCCATAGCCGGGGTGAACCGCTCCGGCTCCGGTGTCGAGGGCGGCCTTGATGATCCTGGGGATGTTCAGGTAGCTGTCGGCCGCGCTGGCCGTGCCGATGCGCACGGCGACATCCGCCAGCGAGACGTGCAGGGCCCCGGCATCCGCGTCACTGTAGACGGCGACCGAGCGGATACCGAGCGAACGCAGCGTGCGGATGATGCGGCAGGCGATCTCGCCGCGATTGGCAACGAGCACGGTGTCGAACATGGCGTGTGAAGGCATCCGGGTCACATCCGAAAGACGCCGTAGGAGACGTCGTCAAGGGGGGCGTGCGAGCACACCTCGAGGGCGAGGCCGACGACGGTGCGGGTGTCGGCCGGGTCGATGATGCCGTCGTCCCAGAGACGGGCCGTGGAGTAATAGGGGTTGCCCTGTCGTTCGTATTGCTCCGTGATGGGGGCGCGGAAGGCCGCATCCTCCTCCTCGGTCCAGGTCGCCCCGCTCGATTCCGCCTGCTCGCGACGGATGGTGGCGAGCACAGAGGCCGCCTGCGGGCCGCCCATCACCGAGATGCGACTCGCCGGCCACATCCAGAGGAATCGCGGGGAGAAGGCGCGGCCGGCCATGGAGTAATTGCCCGCGCCGAATGATCCGCCGACCACCACCGTCAGTTTCGGAACCCGGGCGCACGCGACAGCGGTGACCATCTTCGCCCCGTGTTTGGCGATGCCCCCGGCCTCGTATTCGCGCCCGACCATGAAGCCGGTGATGTTCTGAAGGAACAGCAGGGGGATCTTGCGTTGGTCGCACAGCTCGATGAAGTGCGCGCCCTTCTGGGCCGACTCGCTGAACAGCACCCCGTTGTTGGCGACGATGCCCACCGGATGGCCGTGGATGTGAGCGAATCCGGTGACGAGGGTCTCGCCGTAGTTCTTCTTGAACTCGTGGAATTCGCTGCCGTCGACGACTCTCGCAATGATCTCGCGCGCGTCGTAGGGCGACTGCAGGTTCGTCGGCACGACCCCATAGAGCTCGAGCGGGTCGACCGACGGTGGGAGTGGATCGCGCAGATCGTAGGGGCGGGGTGCGGCGGGCGGAAGGGTACCGACGATGTCCCGCACGATTTCGAGCGCATGCTGGTCGTTGTCGGCGAGATGGTCCACCACGCCGGAGAGGCGGGCGTGGGTGTCTCCGCCGCCGAGGTCCTCCGCCGTGACGACCTCGCCGGTGGCCGCCCTCACGAGCGGAGGTCCGCCGAGGAAGATCGTGCCCTGGCTCCGCACGATCACGGTCTCGTCGCTCATCGCGGGCACATAGGCGCCGCCGGCGGTGCTCGAGCCGAGCACCGCGGCGATCTGGGGGATGCCGCGGGACGACATCCGCGCCTGGTTATAGAAGATGCGGCCGAAGTCGTCGCGGTCGGGGAAGACTTCGTCCTGGCGAGGCAGGAAGGCGCCGCCGGAGTCGACGAGGTAGATGCAGGGAAGCCGGTTCTGCGCCGCGATCTCCTGGGCCCGGAGATGTTTCTTCACCGTGAGCGGGTAGTAGGTGCCGCCCTTCACCGTTGCGTCGTTGCAGACGATCATGCAGTGTCGACCGTTGACAAGGCCGATGCCGGTGACCATGCCGGCCGAGGGCGCTTCGTCGTCGTACAGTCCCCAGGCGGCGAGCGGTGCGATCTCGAGAAAGGGGCTTCCGGGGTCGAGGAGGTAGTCGATCCGATCCCGAGGCAGCAGCTTTCCGCGGCCGGTGTGGCGCTCGCGCGCCCGCTCGGATCCGCCACGGGATGCTTCGGCCAGCCTGGCCCGCAATTCCGCCGCCAGCGCGCCCTGGGCTGCCGCATTCGCCTGGAACTCGGCACTCGCCGGTCGTGCAGTGCTGGACAGAGTCTCCATCGACCATTCCGTTTCAGTTAGCGGACGCTAATTGAAACAGGTTAGTGGCGACTAACTGGAAAGTCGAGCGCAGGGGTGTCGATGGTGGCAGAAGCGGACGAATTAGAATCGCGACGGGGGATCGGCCCCGCACAGCGACTGGGGAGGTCGACCGGATGTCAGCCAGGGGCCGCCTACTGCTCGCCGCACCGGTGCTCGTGCTGGCCGCCGCCCTCGCGGGGTGCTCGTCCGCAGCGCCCGCGCCATCCGCCGTGGCGTCATCGGCCACCGCGCCACCATCGGCCACCGCGAGCCCGGGCCGCTCGGCGGCGCCCGCACCGGCGCCGAGCTACCGGCCCGACGGCACCGCGCAGGCGAACAAGGCCTGGTTCGATGCGGTCAACACGAAGCTCTTCGCGGCGAACGCCGGAGCGAACGGGCGGGCGATCATCGACTCGCTGGTCTCCGCGGGCTTCGACAAGGCAGCGATGCAGGTGACACCCGACAAGACGTCGATCAACGGGGGAGTCGACTCCATCCTCTTCTCGGTGAAGATCGGCGACTCCTGCCTGCTCGGCCAGCACGGCGGGGGCGGGTACAGCAGTGCGGTCGAAAAGGCACTGGGGAGCGGGCTCTGCCTCATCGGCAAGACCCGCACGATCGACTGGTAGCGAGCCGGCCCGCAGCCGTCTGGTGGTCGCGAGTTGCGCGGTCGCGGAGGCGCGTTCGGAGTCTCCGGGCGGAGATCCCCGCGACACGCCGTCTGCAGGGCGTCGCGCCCGGCGTGTCGTCGCATGATCCGCTGTCGGCCACGCCCGGGCGGACCCGCGGACCCGCGGACCCGCGGCTCCCGGCATCGAATGGCGGTGTTCGAAAGGCTGTCCTGACCCGCGAACGTGATCGGTGGGACACACCCGATCGGCCGGCAGCGCGGCACGAAACATCCGGCCCAAAACGGGCGGGCCGAGCTGAGCGGATGATTCTCGGGCGGTTCGGGTGGCGCAGGACAGCCACCTAAACTTGGCGCATGGCCGAATTCATTTACTCGATGGTCCGCGCCCGCAAAGCGGTTGGCGACAAGCTCATCCTCGACGATGTCACGATGTCGTTCTTCCCCGGCGCCAAGATCGGCGTCGTCGGGCCGAACGGTGCGGGCAAGTCGACGATCCTCAAGATCATGGCGGGCCTCGATACCCCGTCCAACGGTGAAGCGCGACTGAGCCCCGGCTACAGCGTGGGCATCCTGATGCAGGAGCCGGAGCTCGACGAAACGAAGACCGTGCTCGAGAACGTGCAGGAGGGGGTCGGCGAGATCAAGGCGAAGGTCGACCGCTTCAACGAGGTCTCGGCCGCCATGGCGGACCCGGATGCCGACTTCGACTCGCTGCTCGCCGAGATGGGCGTTCTGCAGGAGGCCATCGATGCCGCCGACGCGTGGGACCTCGACTCCCAGCTCGAGCAGGCGATGGATGCCTTGCGCACACCTCCCGGGGATGCCACCGTCGCGAACCTGTCCGGTGGTGAGAAGCGCCGCGTCGCGCTCACCAAGCTGCTGCTGCAGAAGCCGGACCTGTTGCTTCTCGACGAGCCCACCAACCACCTCGATGCCGAGAGCGTCTTGTGGCTCGAGCAGCACCTCGCCCAGTACCACGGCGCCGTCCTCGCCGTCACTCACGACCGGTACTTCCTCGACCACGTGGCCGAATGGATCGCCGAGGTCGACCGCGGCCACCTCTACCCCTACGAGGGCAACTACTCGACCTATCTCGAGAAGAAGGGTGCTCGCCTCGAAGTGCAGGGCAAGAAGGACGCCAAGCTCGCGAAGCGCCTGTCGAGCGAGCTTGAGTGGGTGCGCAGCAACGCCAAGGGCCGTCAGGTCAAGTCGAAGGCACGCCTGGCACGCTACGAAGAGATGGCGAGTGAGGCCGAGAAGACCCGCAAGCTCGATTTCGAAGAGCTGGTCATCCCGATCGGCCCGCGTCTCGGCGCCCAAGTGATCGACGCGAAGCGACTCGAGAAGGGCTTTGACGGCCGGGTGCTCATCGACGGCCTGAGCTTCACCCTTCCCCGCAACGGTATCGTCGGCGTCATCGGCCCGAATGGGGTGGGAAAGACCACGCTGTTCAAGACCATCACCGGGCTCGAGTCCCTCGACGGCGGTGACCTGAAGATCGGCGACACCGTCGACATCTCCTACGTCGACCAGGATCGCGGCGGCATCGACCCGACGAAGACGCTGTGGGAGGTCGTGTCCGACGGGCAGGACTACATCCAGGTGGGCAAGACCGAGATCCCGAGCCGCGGCTACGTCTCGCAGTTCGGCTTCAAGGGCCCCGACCAGCAGAAGAAGGCCGGTGTGCTCTCCGGTGGAGAGCGCAACCGCCTCAACCTCGCCCTCACGCTCAAGCAGGGCGGCAACCTGCTGCTGCTCGACGAGCCGACGAACGACCTGGACGTCGAGACACTGGGCAGCCTCGAGAACGCGCTGCTCGAGTTTCCCGGCTGCGCCGTGGTCATCACTCACGATCGGTGGTTCCTCGACCGCATCGCGACCCACATCCTCGCCTACGAGGGTACGGAAGAGAATCCGGGCAACTGGCACTGGTTCGAGGGCAACTTCGAATCCTACGAAGAGAACAAGATCGCGCGACTCGGACCGGATGCGGCGAAGCCGAACCGCTCCGCGTACCGCAAACTCACCCGGGACTGACGCCCGTGACGCGGCTGCACATCCCGACGGTGCTGCGCTGGGGCGACCTCGACGCGTACGGGCACGTGAACAACGTCGAGATCCTGCGGCTGCTCGAAGAGGCACGCGTTCAGGCACTGTGGATGCCCGATGACGAGGCGGAGCGCCCGGGCACGCCGCCGAGCGCGGTGCTGGATGCCCGGCTCGGGTCGCCGACGCTGAGCATCATCGCGCGCACCGAGATCGAGTATCTCGCGACCATCGACTACCGTCGCAGCCCCCTCGACATCCAGGTCTGGATCGGACGTCTCGGCGGGGCGGATATCGACGTCTGCTACGAGGTCCGGTCGCCGATCGGCGCCGAACCCGCCGAACTGTATGCCCGGGCCACCACCCGGGTGGTGCTGTGCGACTCGCAGACGATGAGCCCACGACGACTCTCCGCCGAGGAACGAGCGGCCTGGAAGCCCTACGTCGAGGACCCTCTGGTCTTCAGCAGACGCTGAGGTCTGCGGCGGATAGCGCGCTATTTCGGGTTCTGGGTGAACGAACCCGTCCAGATCGCCCGCACGCCGGACTCGCCGATCTGCACCACCGTGACCACCGAGCCGACGGCGAGCACGACGACGATGACCGCGAGTGCGACGGTGATGACGAGTCGCGCGGTCTTGCCGGGGACCCGGGCGGCGAACTTCGCATCCGGTGCCGTGACGAAGCGGAACCAGAACCACTGGATCGCGGCGAAGAGGAAGGTCGCGGCGGCCCACGGAAGCAGGGTCTTGCCGATCGCCGCATGGGCCGCGACGAGATCGGTTCGCCCCACTCGAGCCTGCAGCCACTCACCGGCTTCCGTGGTGATCGGCACGGAGATCAACGCCGCGAGAGCGATGATCGGCGTCACGACACCGAGCCGGCGGCGGGCGGCGGGCCAGAATGCGGTCAGGACCGTGCAGAGGGCCGCAAGGGGCACCACGATGACCACGAAGTGCACGAGCAGCACATGGACGGGCAGCCCGTTGAATTCGAAGTCCATCAGGCGGTGACCACCGAATCCCCGGAGACCGTGACCGAGACCGGGGTGAGGCCGGTCTGCGCGGGACCGTTGAGCACGGCACCGGTCTCCGCGTTGAACTGGGACCCGTGGCAGGGGCAGTCGAACTCCTTCGCCGCAGCACCCACCGTGCAGCCCTGATGAGGACAGATCGCGCTGAAGCACTTCACGGTGCCCGCGGTGGGCTGGGAGAGAAGCACCGGCGCATCCCCGATCGTGGCCGATTTCGTGCCGCCGACGGGGATGTCGGCCACCTTCGCCACCTCGGTGCCGGCAGCGACCTGGGGCGCCTGGGGTGCGGAACCGGGACCGCCGGCGGTTCCGCCGGGGGCGGGAGAACTGCAGGCCGCAAGTGCGAGAGCGCCCGCTCCGACGACGGTGGCGCTGCCCGCGCTGATCAGGGCGCGACGGGTGAGAGACGGTGATGCAGTCATGGGCTGATTCCTCCGGGGGATGAGTGGAGAGCGACGAGAAAAGCCTCCCACCTGAACGCTCGGGCGCGAGCGCGATTCGGGTCGATTCGGCTGGGAATGAACCGAGAGGGCGCAGACTTCGGTGTGAGCGGCATGACTGCGCCGACCGCCCGCCGAATGCGCGCACGCTGCTCGCGGGCGGGCCGCGACGCCGCCAGCGACATCCGGCTCAGGTCGGGAAGGCATACTGGCAACATGACCGATGCGGATGGGATCAGCCCCGGCCTGAAGGAGATGCTCGCGGCGACGATCGCCAGGCTCGAGGGCATGGCCATCGGCGACGAGGCGATCGCCACCCTGCGTCCGGCACGTCGCATCGGCTTCATCCCGCGGCCGGCCGTGATGGATGGCGTGGGGCGCGCCTGGCGGCTCGGCGTGCTGCTCCTCGACCGGGACTGCCGGCTGTTCGCCGTCGGGGGAATCACCCGCGCCATCGAACTGACCCACGAGACCGTGTATATGAACGCCGAAGCGCTGCATCGCCGGGAGCTTCGGGTCGCCGCAACCCGCGGTGGTTTCGCGCTCGGCGACACCGTGAACTTCGACGTGACGGAGATCGCCCTGGATGCCGCGAGCCTGCGGGCCGAGTCCGGACCGCTGTCGCTGCGCGGTGACACCGTCATGGTGCGGTGGGTGGCAGGCGAAGGCGACCAGGGCCTTGCGAACCTCGAGTCCTATCTCGCGGAACGCACGAGCATCCTCGCCGGGGACTGAGAGGCCTCAGTCCCGTCGCGGCACCCGCACCATGCCTTCCTGGGCGACGCTCGCGAGAAGTGCGCCGTCGCGGCTGAAGATGCGCCCGAGCGAGAGTCCGCGACCGCCGGTGGCGTTGGGGGACTCCTGCACGTAGAGCATCCACTCGTCCACCCGTCCGAAGCGGTGGAACCACATCGCGTGGTCGAGACTGGCCGCCTTCAGACCGGGAGTCGACCAGGCGACTCCGTGACGACGGAAGATGGGTTCGAGGATCGAATAGTCGCTCGCGTAGGCGAGAGCGGCGCGATGGAGGTCGGGGTCATCCGGTAGTCGGCCGGTGGCCTTCAGCCACACGGCCTGGTGGGCCACATGGGGACCGTCGACGGTGAGGAATACGGGGGAGGGCACGTGGCGCATGTCGAACGGGCGGCCCTCGGCCCACTGCTTGGCGATCGGATGGTCCACGGCCCCGAGCACCTCGGCCGCGGTCGGCAGGTCCTCCGGCTGCGGCAGGTCTGTCGGCATCTCGACCTGATGTTCGAGGCCGTCATCGGAATCCTGGAACGACGCGATCATCGAGAGGATCGGCAGCCCGCCCTGGTAGGCCTGAGTGCGTCGCGTCGAGAACGATCGACCGTCGTGGATGCGGTCGACCGAGAAGGTGATGGGCAGCTCGACGTTGCCCGGCCGAAGGAAGTAGCCGTGAAGCGAGTGCACGGTGCGCCCCTCAGCGAGGGTGCGCTGTGCGGCCACCAGCGACTGGGCGAGCACCTGACCGCCGAAGACGCGGCCGAGGGCCGACCACTGGCTCTTGCCGATAAAGATGTCTTCACTCGTGCGCGCGCGGGTATCGGTGAGATCGAGCGCCGAGAGCAGGTCGACGAGTGGGTCGGTCATGGTCTTCTCCCGTGGTCCGGCGGTGACGGGGCAGCGAGATCCCCGGCGCTCCTATAGTTTAGAGAGCAGATGAGCCACACATTTTCCCTCGTTGACTCCCTCTCCCTCGGCGACCTGCAGGTATTCCTCAGTCGTGCCCAGCGCGTGGAGGATGGTTCGGTGCGCCTGATTGCGGGGCAGGGCGTGCTCGCGGTCTATGTCGCGATACTCGTGCCGGCCGGGCTGCTCGACGAGAGCCCGACGGTGCTCGGACTGCGCACCTTCGCCCTGAGCGCGCCGGATGACGCGGCGCCGGACTCCTTCGACGCGGTGGTGCCGGTGCGGTCGCTGCTCGAACGACTCAATCGGCTTCAGGGAGAGATCGTCGATCCGACCGCTCCCGTCACCATGAACCTGCCCATGCAGGTGAATACCGTCACCTGGGCCGCGATCTCGCCGCCCCGGGGCGGGTGGAAAGCCCTCGAGTCGGTGGAGGCATCCGTGCTCGAGGCCGTTGCGAAATCGGGCATCGACGAGGTCGCCGCCGCGATTCCGACCGGCACCGGCGAGCAGATCGTGCAGCGGGTGCGCTCAGAGGTCTGGGGTCACCCGATCCCCGGATTCGAATACGTCCCGGCCGGAGCGGCATTCGCCGGGCTCTCCCTCGGCTTCCTCGGCGGGTCGGCCCCCGTGAAGATCTACGAGACCGGTCCCTGGACCCGACTCACCTCCGACCGTGGTCACGTGCTGGTCAAGCGCCGCGCCTGGAGCCTGCAGCGCTGATCGCCCGACGCGCCCGGAGTGACACGCGCGGACTAGACCCGCTCAGCCCGCTCGAGTGAGGGCGACGATCGGGATGATCCGATCCGTCTTCAGTTGGTATTCGGCGAAACCGGGGTTCGTGCTGCTGAACTTCGCGTAGAGGCGTTCGCGCAGTTCTCCCGTGACCTGCTCCGCTGTGGCGGTGTAGCTCTCGATCCCGTCGTCGGTCGCCGCCTCCACAGAGACCGTCGGATGTGCGACGAGGTTGTGGAACCAGGCCGGATTGGTCGGGGAGCCCGCCTTTGACGCGATCACGTATCTCGTGTCGCCCTCGGCGAAATACATCATGGGGGCGACGCGGCGTGTGCCGGACTTCGCGCCCGTCGTCGTGAGCAGCAGCAGGTGCGCTCCGGCGAATGGCCCGCCGACGACTCCGTCGTTGGCGTGGAACTCGGCGATGATCCGGTCGTTGAAATCAGTCATGCTGCCATTGTGCCCGCTCAGAGCGCACGCGAGACGGCGCGGCCCGCCACCCGACCCGAGAACAGGCACCCGCCGAGGAAGGTCCCTTCGAGGGAGCGGTAGCCGTGCATGCCTCCACCGCCGAATCCGCTCGCCTCTCCGGCCGCATACAGGCCCGGGATCGGCTCGCCGGTCGCGGCGAGGGCGCGGCCGTCGAGATCCGTCTCGATGCCCCCGAGGCTCTTGCGGGTGAGGATATGCAACTTCACCGCGATCAGCGGCCCGGCCTTCGGATCGAGAATCCGGTGCGGCGTAGCCACCCGGATGAGTTTGTCGCCCCGATACCGTCGCGCCTGCCTGAGAGCGTTGACCTGCGCGTCCTTGGAGAAGTCGTTGGCCAGTTCGCGGTCGCGGCCCTCGATCTCCTGCCGCACCCTGGCCGCGTCGATCGCCACCTCCGGGCTGAGCTTCTGCATCCCGGCCAGCAGCTCGTCGAGGGTGTCCGCCACCACGAAATCGGCTCCCTTCCGCTTGAATGCCTCGACCGGCCCCGGTGCCCCGGGCCGCAGCCGCTTGGCGAGAAGGCGATAGTCCCGGTTCGTGAAGTCGGGGTTCTGTTCGCTGCCCGAGAGCGCGAACTCCTTTTCGATGATCTTCTGCGTGAGCACGAACCAACTGTGGTCATGGCCGGTCGCGACGATGTGCTCGAGGGTGCCGAGGGTGTCGAAGCCGGGGAACAGTGGCACGGGCAGGCGGCGGCCGGTGGCATCCAGCCAGAGTGACGACGGTCCGGGGAGGATGCGGATGCCGTGGCGCTCCCACACCGGCGCGTAGTTCTCGATCCCCTCCACGTAGTGCCACATGCGGTCGCCATTGATGAGGTGCGCGCCGGCTTTCTCGCTGATCCCGAGCATGCGGCCGTCCACGTGCGCGGGCACCCCCGAGAGCATCTTCTGCGGTGGCGTGCCCATTCGCGTCGGCCACTGCTGGCGCACGAGGTCGTGGTTGCCGCCGATGCCGCCGCTCGTCACGATGACGGCAGAGGCACGCAGTTCGAAGTCGGCGGCCACCTCCCGGTTCGAGGGCGCGCCGCGTTCCGCGGCATCCGCAGCGAGCACGGCGCCGCGCACCCCGACGACCGCCCCCTCGTCGACGATGAGTTCGTCGACCCGGTGGCGGAATGCCAGGGTGACCAAACCGCTGTCCACTCCCGCACGAACGCGGCGTACGAAGGGGGCGAGTACCCCGGGGCCGGTTCCCCAGGTGATGTGGAATCTCGGCACCGAATTGCCGTGTTCGAGGGCCGTGTAGCCTCCGCGTTCGGCCCAGCCCACCACGGGGAAGAACCGCACGCCTTGTTCACGCAGCCACGCTCGCTTCTCTCCGGAGGCGAAGTCGAGATACGCCTCGGCCCACTTCCGCGGCCAGGCGTCTTCGTCGCGGTCGAATCCGGCAGTCGCCAGCCAGTCTTGCCGCGCCAGCTCGAGTGAGTCGCGCACACCGAGGCGGCGTTGCTCGGGGGAGTCGATGAGGAAGATTCCGCCGAATGACCACCAGGCCTGCCCGCCGAAGCTCGCCTCGGGCTCTTGCTCGAGAATCGTGACCCTTCTGCCGGCGTCGACGAGTTCGGCCGCGGCGACGAGGCCGGCCAGGCCGGCACCGACGATCAGAACATCAGTGGTGGATGGGTCGGGCATCCGGTGGCTCCTTCGTCACGGTGTTCTCGCGGTGCGCGTGGTGCAACGCTATCGGTACCCGAGATCGGTTCGACTCCTTCGTGAGGGTTGTCTCGGCGTCGAACCAGAACTCGTGCGTCGGGTGTGCACCGAGTACGCCCCGGCACGACAGGACGAGGTGCCGGAGGACCGCTGGGCCGGACCGGCCGGCGTCAGGCCCGGAGACCGGCCCGGGCCATCGCCTCGAGAATCTGACCGGTGCCGGCGGAATGACCGCTGTGGGGGGTCGAATTGATGAGTCCGAAGGTGGCGTGGGCCTTCACCCGCAGGGCGGCGGCGGGGGTTTCGGGGTCGAGCCGCGCAAGCACCCCAACCCAGAGCTCGACATAGTTGCGCTGAAGGGCACGAACCTGGTGCTGGTCGGCGGGGGCGAGGCTCTCCAGGTCGCGATCCTGCACGCGGATGACATCGGCATTCGCCAGCGCGAACGCGACGTGGAACGCGATGAGCTCGTGAAGGGTGGCCGTGGCATCCGAGCCGCCGTCGATCACGGTCGTGCCGCCGTCGAAAAGCCCCTGGCTCACGTCGATGAGCAGTGCGGCAAGCACGGACTGCTTGCCGGGGAAGTGCCGGTAGACGGCCGGCCCGCTGACTCCGGCAGCGGAACCCAGATCCTCCATCGAGACTCGATCGAAGCCGCGTTCGGCGAACAGCCGGGCGGCGGAGTCGAGCAGAGCCGTGCGGCGGTCGGCCTTGGCGCGAGCCCGTGGGGTCTCGCGAGAGTCGGTTTCGACAGTCATCCGAGCCCTCCGATCGTGTGGATTCACACTCTAGTGTGGACAATCCAGTTAGTCATCACTAACCTGATTGAGTTAGTCAAGACTTACTGAAGCGCGCCCGAACTGTCGATGGAGACACCATGCACTTTGACCTCACCGATGACCAGCAGCGAGTGAGTGACCTCGTTCGCGACTTCGCCGACCGGGTGGTCGCCCCGGTGGCGGCGAAGCACGACGCCGAGCACAGCTTTCCCTACGAGGTCGTCTCCCAGATGGCCGACCTCGGACTCTTCGGGCTGCCCTTCCCCACCGAACTCGGCGGCCAGGGCAAGGACTACTTCACCCTGTGCCTCGCTGTCGAACAGTTGGGAAGGGTCGACCAGAGTGTCGGGGTCACCCTCGAGGCCGGCGTGGGGCTCGGGGCGATGCCGGTGTTCCGCCGTGGCACCGACGCGCAGCGCGAGGAGTGGATGCCTCAACTCGCGAGCGGCCGAGCGCTCGCCGGGTTCGGACTCACCGAAGCCGATGCCGGGTCGGATGCCGCGGGTACCAAGACCACCGCCGAACTCGTCGACGGGGAATGGGTGATCAACGGCACCAAGCAATTCATCACCAACTCCGGCACAGACATCACCCGGCTGGTGACGATCACCGCGGTGACGGGTGAATCCACGCAGGAAGACGGATCGATCAAGAAGGAACTCTCCGCGATCCTCGTGCCGACACCGATCGCCGGATTCACCGTCGAGCCGGGCTACGACAAGGTGGGATGGCACGCGAGCGACACGCATCCGCTCAGCCTCCGCAACGTGCGCGTGCCGGAAGCGAATCTGCTCGGCGAGCGGGGCCGCGGTTTCGCCAACTTCGTGCAGACCCTCGATGAGGGCCGCATCGCTGTGGCCGCTCTCGCGACCGGCGCCGCTCAGGGCTGTCTCGACGAATCGGTGCGCTACGCCAAATCGCGCAATGTGTTCGGGCGCAGCATCGGGTCCAACCAGTCCATCTCCTTCAAGATCGCGCGAATGCAGGCGCGTGCCCACACGGCCCGCCTCGCGTACTACGATGCCGCGCGCCGTATGCTCGCCGGGAGGCCGTTCAAAGCGCAGGCCTCGATCGCGAAGATGGTGGCGGGGGAAGCGGCGATGGACAACGCGCGCGACGCCACCCAGATCTTCGGCGGATACGGGTTCCTCAACGAGAATCCGGTCGCGAGGCAGTACCGTGACTCGAAGATCCTCGAAATCGGCGAAGGGACCACCGAAGTGCAGCTCATGGTGATCGCGCGAGACCTCGGATTCTCCGACTGATGGATGGCGCGCACCGGGACATCCTGCAGCGCGGGCTCTGGTTCGAGGAGTTCGAGCTCGGCGCCCGCTACCTCCACCGCCCGGGACGCACCGTCAGCGAAGCCGATAATGTGCTCTTCACGACGCTCACCATGAACACTCAGGCGCTGCACCTCGATGCGGCGTTCGCCGCGACTCAGCCCTTCGGGCAACGGTTGGTCAACTCCATGTTCACGCTCTCGACGATGGTGGGGAGCTCCGTGGCGCAACTCACCCAGGGCACACTGGTCGCAAACCTCGGGTTCGGCGACATCACCTTCCCGGCACCACTCTTTCTCGGGGACACCCTGTACAGCTCCACGGTGGTGGAGGAGAAGAGGCTGTCGAAGTCGCGCCCGGGTCAGGGCATCGTGGTGCTTCGTCACAGCGGCCGGAACCAGGATGATGTGGTCGTGGCGACGGCGGTGCGCTCCACGCTGGTCTGGTGCGAGGGCGCGTCGTGACCTTCGACCTCGGCCCCGCACTGCTGTTCTGCCCGGCCGACCGTCCCGATCGCTTCGACAAGGCGGCGGAGCGGGCGGATGCCGTGATCCTCGACCTCGAGGATGCCGTGGCCACCGGCGACAAGGCGGCGGCCCGCGAGACGCTCGTTGCCCATCCGCTCGATCCGGCAACCACGATCGTTCGGGTGAACGCGGTGGACTCCGGATACTTCGACGACGACCTCGCCGCGCTCGCCTGCACCGGCTACCGCCGGGTGATGCTCGCGAAGGCGGAGACGGCGGTCCAGGTGGATCGGCTCTACGGTTTCGAGGTCATCGCCCTGTGCGAGACGGCCGCCGGCATCGTGAACGTCGCCTCGATTGCGGCCGCGCCCTCGGTGGTCGCCCTGATGTGGGGCGCAGAGGACCTCGTGGCCTCCCTCGGGGGAACCTCGAGTCGCGATGGCGACGGACGCTATCGCGCCGTCGCCGTGCACGCCCGTTCGAGCATGCTTCTCGCGGCGGGAGCAGCGGGCAAAGCCGCAATCGACTCGGTATACGTCGATATCCCCGACCTGTCCGGTCTGGAACGGGAGGCGCGGGACGCCCGGGCGAGCGGTTTCTCGGCCACCGCGTGCATCCATCCGAGCCAGGTGTCGGCGATCCGGACCGCCTATCTCCCGTCACCGGAGGAAGTCGCCGCCGCTACCGCGATGCTCGCGGCGGCCGAGGGGGAGCGTGGTGTCTTCCGCTTCGATGGACGCATGGTCGATGAGCCCGTCCTGCGACACGCGCGAGCGGTCCTGGCGCGCGGGACTTCACAGCCTTAGCGGCCGAAGGCGGTCGCGGCCGGGCAGTCGAAGGGGTCGCCGCCGGCAGCCAGGCCGACGCGGTTGAGGTAGCGCACCACGATGGCGTAAGACGCGCGCAGCGAGGTCTCCGTATAGGGGATGGCGTGCGCCTCGCAGTATTCGCGGGCGATCTCGCGTGCCTTCTTCAGGTGCGGGCGCGGCATGTTGGGGAACAGGTGATGCTCGACCTGGTGGTTGAGTCCGCCCATGAAGGTGTCCATCGCCCAGTTGCCGCGGATGTTGCGGGAGGTGAGCACCTGGCGCCGGAGGAAGTCGACCGTGGAGTCGTGGGGCAGCACGGGCATCCCCTTGTGGTTGGGCGCGAAGGATGCGCCCATGTACACGCCGAAGACGGCCAGCTGCACGCCGATGAAGGCGAAGGCCATACCGGGCGAAAGCAGCAGGAAGATGGCGACGATGTAGAGAGCGATACGGGGGACGAGCATGGAGATCTCGAGCGCCCGACGATCGACCTTCGCGCGACCGAACACCGTGCGGAAACCGGCGATGTGCAGGTTGACACCCTCGAAGATCAGAATCGGAAAGAACAGGTAGCCCTGGCGGCGGGTGAACCAGGCATAGAGCCCACCGGCCTTCGCCGCATCCTCGGGCACGAACGAGACGAAGTCCCGCTCGATGTCGGGATCCTTGCCGATGATGTTGGGGTTCGCGTGGTGGCGGCTGTGCTTGGTCATCCACCAGGAGTAGCTGATGCCGACGAAGAGGTTGGCGATCAGTCGTCCGGCCAGGTCGTTGGCCCTGCCCGATTCGAAGACCTGGCGGTGGGATGCCTCGTGGGCGAGAAAGGCGAACTGGGTGAGGATCAGTCCGAGGGCTGCGGCGAGCAGCAGCTGGAACCAGGATTCGCCCAGCAGGACCATCCCGGTGACGGCGGCCGCGAGTGCCCCGAGAAGAGCGGCGAACATGCCGTAGTAGAAGCCCCGGCTGCGCTGAAGAAGGCCGGCATCCCGGACGGTTCGAAGAAGGGCCGAGTACTCGGTCGTCGGATTCGAACGGTCGCCGCGTGGCTTCGTCTTGGTGAAGGTGACGACGGGAGTGCTGGTGGTCGTGCTCATGCTGAGCCTCGCTCTGGTGGGTGGTCGATGGGGCGACCGGGATCCAGGGCAACCTGTATCCACGGTAACCGGTAGTTCGGAACTGACCGCTCCGCAGGTGGGATGTCCGGAGCGGACTCCCAGTCGCCGGTCAGGCTTCGCCGTTGGTCGAGAGCACGCGAGTGGTCGAGAGCGTGCGAGCAACGGGCGCGGGCCGGGGCGGTGGCCCGGTGATCTCGAAACGATCGGCGGACGTCACTCCTCGAAGGTGTTGACCATCGCGTGTGCCGCGCGGTCGAGGTACCCCCAGAGCGTGGCGTCATCGAGCGGGGAGAGGTAGAGCCCGTCCACGGCGGCGCGCATGTGGTGCAGCCAGCGGTCGCGGGCATCCGGATTGACCGTGAACGGCAGGTGCCGCGCGCGAAGCCGCGGGTGCCCGCGCTGCTCGGAATAGGTGCCCGGCCCGCCCCAGTACTGCTCGAGGAATCCGGTCAGTCGTTGGATCGCGCCCTCGAGCTCCGGCTGCTCCGGATACATCGGCATCAGCACCTCGTCGGTACGGATGCCGTCGTAAAACGCGCGCACGAGCTGCTCGAATGCGGCCCGCCCACCGATCTTCTCGTAGAAGCTTCCCGTCGCGGCTTCGCCGTGTTCGCTCACGCGAAGTGTCACCGGGTTGATCTGCCCGCCGGGGATGCCGGGAATCTCGGTGCTCATGAGCGCGCCTTCCTCGGTGATTTCGGTTCCGCTGTCGTCGCTATCGGATTCGGGGCCGTCCGTGGCGGACGCGCCCCCTTGACGCTCTCCGCACCTTCGAAACCGCTCAGCACAATGCTGTTGAGGGCCGGCAGTCTGATGCCCATCGCGTCAAGTCCGGACTTGAGTCGTGCGCGCAGGTCGCGCGCGACGTCGTCCTTCGTTCCCGGTCGCGTCTTCACGACCAGCCTGATCACGATCGCCTCGGCCGAGATCGACTCGATGCCCCAGATCTCGGGCTTCTCGAGGATGCGACTGCGCCACTTGAGGTCGGCGGCCATCTGTGTCGCGATCCCGAGCATGCGCTCCTGTACGGCCGCGACATCCGCGTCGTACGGCACCGCGAGGTCGATGATGACCCGCGACCAGCCCTGCGACATGTTGCCGACCCTGATGATCTCGCCGTTGCGCACGAACCAGACGGTGCCGTTGACATCGCGGATCTGCGTGATGCGGATGCCGACGGTCTCGACGACACCGGTCGCCGGACCGAGGTCCACCACATCCCCGACGCCGAGCTGGTCCTCCGCGACCATGAAGAGACCGTTCAGCACGTCCTTCACGATGTTCTGGGCGCCGAAACCGAGACCCGCCCCGAGAGCGGCGGTGATGAGGGCGAATGACCCGAGGATGGTGGGATTGATGGTGGTGATCACCGAGAGACCCGCAACGATGACGAGTACGACGGCCACGATGTTGTTGAGCACACTGCCGAGGGTGCGGGTGCGCTGGACCACTCTCACCGCGCTGAGCGGGGAGGTGCTGAGTGCCTGGGTGTCTTCCACATTCTGGCGTTTCTTCACGCCCGTGACGATGCGCTTGACCACGCGGTCGATCACGAACCGCAGCACAACGCGCAACACGACTGCCACGACGATGATCACGATCACCTGCACGAGTGTCATCTCGTAGATGGACTTGACGGTCGCCCAGAAGGCGGTCCATCCGTCGATCGCTACCGCAGTCACCATGGTCACCGAGTTTACCGGCGACCGGTTGTGCGCTCCCTCCGCGGGCGGGTCAGGCGTCCCGTCGCTTCAGCAGAACGCTGGCGAGGATTCCGAACAGCGCGACCCAGGCCACAAGGACGAGCAGCCCCTGGGCGGGATCCAGCACGATCACATCGGGCACCTTCGGCGCCGGCGTTGCGGTGTAGCTGTACATCCGTGCCCCTGCGCTGCTTGGCAGTAATTCGAAGAGGTTCTGCACCCAGGCCGCCCGGGTCACGGCGGCGAAGATCTGCAACACGATCGGAGCCACGAAGATCAGTCCGAGTGCGGCCGAGATCCCCGCCGCACTGTTGCGCACGATCGCACCGAGGAACAGGGCGACGAGTCCGATGAGGGCCAGGAACGCCGCGCCTCCGACGATCGCCCCCCAGGCCCTGCCGTCGGACAGGTCGAGGGTGAGCCCCTTCCCGGTGAGCAGCCCCTGGGCGAGCAGCGCCGCGACCACGATGCTCACGAGGGAGATCACGAAGCTCACAACCGAGAACACGACGGCCTTGGAGATGAGCGCGGGAATCCGCTTCGGAACGGCGGTGAGGGTGGAGCGGATCATCCCGGTGCCGTACTCGCCCGTGATGACGAGCGCTCCGAGCACGGAGACGACGAGCTGGCTGAACGCGATGCCGATGGTGGAGAACTGCACCCAGTAGCCCTGGTCGATCGACGCTGTCGACGCTCCCTGTGGCTGGAACGAGACGGCCAGAAGCACTCCGAGGCCGATATTGATGAGGATGATGAGGCCGTAGCACCACATCGTGGAGCGGAGGGAGGAGAGCTTGATCCACTCCGAGAGCAGCAGCCCGCGAAAGCTGAGTCCCGATCCGTGAGCGACGTAGGCCTGGGTGGTGGTCATCGTGGGGTTCCTCCGGCATGGTATTCGACCTCGTCCTTGGTGAGAGCGAGGTAGGCGTCTTCGAGCGAACCGGCCTGCGGGGAGAGCTCGTGGAGCACGACGCCGTTTTTGGCGGCGAGCTCACCGATCTGCGCGGAGGAAAGCCCCGTCACCTGCATGAGTTGTGGTTCGCGGTGGGTGATCGAGATGTCGGGCGCGGAGAGAAGTGCGCCGAAGCGCTCCGCGTCCGGGGTGCGCACCAGCATGGCTGTTCCCGTGGCGAGCGCGAGGATCTCTCCCACCGGCGCATCCGCGATGATCCGTCCGCGCCCCAGAACGATGATGTGATCGGCGGTCTGCGCCATCTCGCTCATCAGGTGCGAGGAGAGGAAGATGGTGCGGCCCTCCGAGGCCAGGAACCGGGCGAGGGTGCGCACCCAGATCACTCCCTCGGGATCGAGGCCGTTGACCGGCTCATCGAGGATGAGCGTCGCCGGGTCGCCGAGGAGGGCGGCGGCGATGCCGAGCCGCTGGCCCATCCCGAGCGAGAAGCCGCCGACGCGCTTGCGGGCGACCGAATCGAGACCGGTGAGGCCGATCACCTCATCCACGCGCGCGCGTCCGATGCTGTGCGTGGCGGCGAGGGCGCGAAGGTGGTTGATCGCCGACCGTCCGGTGTGCACGGCTTTGGCGTCGAGCAAGACGCCAACCTCGCGGAGGGGAGCCCTCAGGGCGCTGTAGCTCTTCCCGTTGACGGTGACGGATCCGCTGGAGGGGCGGTCGAGACCGACCACGAGCCGCATGGTCGTCGACTTTCCCGCGCCATTCGGCCCGAGGAACCCCGTCACCAGCCCGGGTTTCACCGAGAACGTCACGTCGTCCACGGCGGTCTTCATGCCGTATCGCTTGGTCAGGCCGGTCGCTTCGATCACGAAATCATCCTCATGATTCGAGCCTAGCGAGGCCGTTTCCCGGGCGAATCATCCCTCCGGGGGATATTCGCCGCCGCGGGCAAAACGGGCGTGTGCGGTCATTCCGGGCGGGCATGCCGACCCGGGATGACCGCACACGCCCGCAATTGCGGCGAATGCGGAAGCGGTCTACGCGTCCTTCGCCTGCACGGCCAGGGCGCGCTCGACCCCGGCGAGGTTCTCCGTGACGAGTCGACGCAACGCCGGGACGTCCGGGTTGGCGGCAAGCCACGCCGTCGTCGCGTCGACGAGGGCGACGGATGCCAGCGGCGAGGGGTACAGCCCAAGCACGATGTACTCCGCGATCTTGTACGACCGCGTGGCCCAGATGTCGCCGATGGCCGCGAAGTACGGCTCGATGAGCGATTCGAGCACCGAGGGATCGTTCACGTGCAGGTAGCCCATGGTCACGTTGCGCACTATCGAGTTGGGCAGGGCATCGCTGTCGACGAGAGAGTCGAAAGCGGCACGCTTGGCCTCCGCTGTCGGGATCGTGGCGGATGCCCGTGCCGCGGCCTGCTGCCCGTTGGAGGTGTTGTCGGCGGCGAGCGCCGCGTCGATCTCCGACTGTCCAACGGCACCGAGCAGCACGAGTCCCTCGAGGATCTCCCACCCGAGGTCGGTGTCGATCTCCAGGCCCTCGAGCGGCGCGGAGCCGTCGCGCAGCCCGGCGAGGGCCGCGGCGTGCTCCGGCGTCGAGGCGTAGGCCGCGAAGAACTTGACGAACTGGAACTGCGCGTCGGAGCCGGGGGTCGCGTCCGTCGCGAGAGTCCACAGAGCGTCGCCGACCCGCGTCAGCGTCTCCGTGCGCCGCTCGGGAGCCACGTACTGCTTGGCGACGAGGCCGAGCTGGCTGAGCGTCGTGCGGATGGTCGTCGACTCGGTCTCGCTCGCGATATTGCCGAGGGCCAGACGCACGTAGTCGCTCGCGGCGCTCTCTCCGTCGCGGGTCGCATCCCAGGCCGCTCCCCAGACGATGGCGCGGGCGAGCGGGTTCTCGATGTGGGCGAGGTGGTCGATCGCCACGGCGAGCGAGTCGGCGTCGAGGCGGATCTTCGCGTAGGCGAGGTCGTCGTCGTTGAGGAGCACGAGCGCCGGCTTGGTCGTGCCGACCAGCTCCGGCACCTCGGTGCGCGCGCCGTCGACGTCGAGTTCCACCCGGTGGGTGCGCACGAGTGATCCATCGAAGAGGTCGTAGTAGCCGACGGCCAGGCGATGTGGACGGATGGTCGGGTAGTCGGCCGCGGCCGTCTGCACGATCGCGAAGGAGGTGATGACGCCCGTGGCATCCGTCTCGATCTCGGGTGTCAGTGTGTTGACACCCGCGGTCTCGAGCCAGAGCGCGGACCAACCACTGAGGTCACGCCCACTCGTGATCTCGAGCTCGGCGAGCAGGTCACCGAGCTCGGTGTTGCCGAACTCGTGCTTGGCGAAGTAGGCGGCGACACCGGCGAAGAAGGCGTCGATCCCGACCCAGGCCACGAGCTGCTTGAGCACAGATCCGCCCTTGGCGTAGGTGATGCCGTCGAAGTTCACCTGCACGGCCTCGAGATCCTCGATGGTGGCAACGACGGGATGCGTCGACGGCAGCTGGTCCTGGCGGTAGGCCCAGCTCTTCTCCATGGCCTGGAAGGTGGTCCACGCCTCGGTCCACTCGGTGGCCTCGGCCGTCGCGATGGTGGACGCCCACTCCGCGAAGGACTCGTTGAGCCAGAGGTCGTTCCACCACTTCATGGTGACGAGATCGCCGAACCACATGTGGGCGAGCTCGTGCAGGATCGTGACGACACGACGCTCCTTGATGGCGTCGGTCACCTTCGAGCGGAAGACGTAGGTCTCGGTGAAGGTGACCGCACCCGCGTTCTCCATCGCGCCGGCGTTGAACTCCGGCACGAAGAGCTGGTCGTACTTGGCGAAGGGGTAGGGGTACTGGAACTTCTCTTCGTAGTACGCGAAGCCCTGGCGGGTCTTCTCGAAGATGTAGTCGGCGTCGAGATACTGGCTGAGCGACTTGCGCGAGAACAGGCCGAGCGGGATGACGCGTCCGCTGCTGTTGGTCAGTTCGGAGCGCACGACCTCGTAGGGGCCGGCGACGAGTGCGGTCACATAGGAGGAGAGGATCGGGGTCGGCTCGAAGGTCCAGGTCGCGGACTCGCCGTCGACGATGGGTTCGGGGGTGGGCGAATTGCTCACGAGCTGCCAGGCGGCGGGCGCGGTCACGGTGAATCCGAACGTCGCCTTGAGGTCGGGCTGCTCGAAGACGGCGAAGACGCGCCGGGAGTCCGGCACCTCGAACTGGGTGTACAGGTAGACCTCGTTGTCGACCGGGTCGACGAAGCGGTGCAGTCCCTCGCCGGTGTTCGTGTACTCCGCGTCCGCGACGACGGTGAGGGTGTTCTCGGCCTCGAGGCCGTCCAGCTGAATCCGGATGCCGTCGCTCACCGCAGCGGCGTCGAGCTCGGTGCCGTTGAGAGTGACGGAGTGCACCGTGCGCGTGATCGCGTCGATGAAGGTCGATGATCCCGCGGTGGCATCGAAGGTGACGGTCGTGGTGCTGCGGAAGGTCTCCGGCCCCGTGGTGAGGTCGAGTGTCACGTCATAGTGATCGACGGAGACGAGCGACTTGCGCTCCTGGGCTTCGACGCGGGTGAGGTTCTCTCCAGGCAATTGCGGCTCCTTCGCTCAATGGATCGTGTCCAACGAAAGAGTCTAGTTGCGCCCGTCAGGGGGTCGGCTGAAGCTCCCGGGCCGGCGCTTCGGAGGCGATGGCGCAGTCCGCGATGGCCTCGCCGAGAAGCTGCCGGAGACGGTCGTCCGGATCCTGCACGCACGCGTCCGCGATTCCCACGACGGCGGTGCGGATGATCGCGTCGCTCATCAGCGGAATCGACCGAGGGTTGACCGCTCCCGCCGCCGCCAGGAAGTCTGCGGCCCAGGAGGAGGCTCCGGGGGTGAACTCCAGGGCACGACGGATGAGGGTGCGGCTCACACTCGCCGCGCTCTCGCCGAAGCCGGCCAGGAGTTCATCGCACCGCAGGAGTCCCGCTGCGAGGGCACGCTGGCGTCCCTCGCTCGCGATCGGCAGTGCGGCGCTCGCCGCGCGCGCAGCGAGACGGATGCCCGTGATCGTGCCAGAGCCGGTGAGACCGATGACCGCGGGGATGAGAGTGACGAGGCGACCGCGCGCCGCGTCCGAGGTGCAGTCGTTCACCATGCGGGCGAGGGAGGCGAGCGCCGGATCGGTGCAGGCGGGGTGGTCGCTCCAGGGCTCACCGGCCAGGTAGGAGGCGTACTCCATGAAGCAGGCGCCGCGCCGCGGCGTGCGATGTTTGCCTCGGGACAGCACCGGAAGCAGGTCTGGAGTTGTGCGCATGATGGCCTCCCGCGACTGACGATTTCTGTCAGTCCAGTGTGCGCCTTCGGGCCCCGCGAATCCAGACCCCGACCGCATTTTCAGGTGACTGAGGGTACCTTTCGATTCATGACTTTTTCTGCGCCCGCCCCGACCGCTGTCGACTTCTGGTTCGACCCCTCCTGCCCCTGGGCCTGGATGACGAGCCGGTGGCTCGACGAGGTGGCGGTGCTTCGCGACCTCGAGGTGACCTGGCACGTCATGAGCCTCGCCGTGCTCAACGAGGATGCCACCGATCTGCCCGAGCACTATCGCGAGTTCCTGCCGCGTGCGCTGCGGTACACGCGCCTGGTCGCGGCGGTCACCGAATTGCACGGCCAATCCGCGGTAAAGCCCCTGTACGACGCGCTCGGGACGCGCATCCATCCCGGTGCCCGCACCGATGCCGACGCGATCATCGCCGAGGCCCTCGCGGAGACCGGGCTCCCCGCTTCGCTCGCGGCCCTCGCCGACACCGACGAATACGACCCGCAGATGCGGGCCTCCCATCTCGACGGGATCGAGAGGGTCGGCCAGGATGTCGGCACGCCGGTGATCGCGGTCGGTGGCTACGCCTTCTTCGGTCCCGTGATCTCTCCCGCACCCAAAGGCGAGCAGGCAGCGACACTGTGGGATGGCGTCGTCGCGCTGGCGAGCTACGACGGCTTCTTCGAAATCAAGCGCTCCCGCACACGGGGGCCGGTCTTCGACTGAGCGCTGCCGGCCCGGCGAACCACGCCGCCGATCGTCACCGCGCGAGGAAACATGCGGGCGCGAGTGTCCTCCGTGGGCGCGGCGACCGTAAGGTTGGCCCATGGCAAGCACCGTTTTCGAACGATCAGCACCCGACGCCCGCATCATCACAGACTCACTGGCGGATGCCCGGCTCGCCCCGTTCTGGCTCGACGACCTCGGCCGGCGGGAGGCTTACCCGCGCCACTCCGGCACTGTGCACTACGACCTCGCCGTGGTCGGTGGCGGCTACACCGGTCTCTGGACCGCTTTGCAGGCCGTCGAGCGGGATCCGGGCACGCGCGTCATCGTGCTCGAGGCGAAGACCGTCGGCTGGGCGGCATCCGGGCGCAACGGGGGCTTCTGCGAGGCATCCCTCACCCATGGCGAGTCCAACGGACTCGCCCGCTTTCCCCGGGAGCTGCCGCAGTTGGACAGGCTCGGTGCGGAGAACCTCGATGAGATCCAGGCGACCGTCGCACGGCTCGGGCTCGACTGCGACTTCGAGCGCACGGGCTCGCTCGCCGTGGCCACCGAGCGCTACCAGCTTGCCGAACTCGGGGCCGCCCACGACGGCGATGGCGAACTGTACTACGACGCCGCGGGAATCCGCTCCCTCGTCAATTCACCCACCTACGAGGGCGGACTGTGGAGCCGGCACGCGACGGCGCTCGTGCATCCGGCGAAACTCGCCGCGGAGCTCGCCCGGGCCTGTGTGGAGGCGGGAGTCGACATCCGCGAGAACTCGCCGGTGCGCGGCATCGACAGCGAGCTGCCCACCGGCGCGGTGACCCTCGCCACCGATGGCGGCTTCGTCAGCGCCGAGCGGGTCGCCCTGGCCACGAACGCCTTCCCGTCCCTGCTCAAGCGTTACCGGCTGCACACCGTGCCGGTGTACGACTACGTGCTCATGACCGAGCCGTTGACGGATGCCCAGCTCGCCTCCATCGGTTGGGAGGGCAGGCAGGGCATCGCCGATCTGGCTAACCAGTTCCACTACTACCGGCTGAGCGCCGACAACCGCATCCTCTGGGGCGGCTACGACGCGATCTACCACTACGGCGGACGCATCCGCGCACGCTACGACGACCGGCCGCAGTCGTTCCAGAGACTCGCCAGCCACTTCTTCACCACCTTCCCGCAGCTCCAAGGGGTGAAGTTCAGTCACCGCTGGGCCGGAGTGATCGACACCAGCACGAGATTCTGCGCCTTCTTCGGGCTCGCCCGTCGAGGGCGGGTGGCCTACGCCGCGGGCTTCACCGGTCTCGGAGTGGGAGCGAGCCGTTTCGCCGCCAACGTCATGCTCGATCACCTGTCGGGGGAGCCGACCGAGCGCACGGAGCTCGAGATGGTGCGCTCGACCCCCCTGCCGTTCCCGCCGGAGCCGGCGACCTACGCCGGCGTGCAGGCCACCAAATGGGCACTCGACCGGGCGGATCACAACGGCGGTCGCCGCAACCTGCTTCTGAAGACACTGGATGCGGCCGGGCTCGGTTTCGATTCCTGATGTTTCGGGCGTCGGCGGCCGGCAGTAGCGTGTGGGCATGAACCAACAGGATCTCTTCCTCATGTCCGACGCCGCCCTGCGGGAGGTCATCGATATGGTCGATGCCGACCAGCTCGCCCTCGCCGCCCCGGCCGACTGGTCCCGTAAGCCGAACCCGAGCCTGCGCGACATCCTCGCTTATCACGCCTTCGATGAGGCCTGGGTCCCGGACGTTCTGGCCGGGCGCACCGCGGAAGAGGTGGGCACGCGTCACGACGGCGATCTGCTCGGTGACGACCCGATCGGCAACTACGGCGAGATCAACGACGCGGCGACAGAGGCCGTCACCGGCGATCTCGACCTCGCGCGCACGGTTCACCTGAGTTACGGCGATTTCCCCCTCGGGGACTACCTCGTGCACACGAGCACGTATCGGGCATTCCAGGCGTGGTCGATCGCAAAGTTCATCGGCCTCGACTACTCGCTGCCCGATGCGCTCGTCGACGGACTGTGGGAGATCGTGGGGCCGCAGATCGACGGCTTCCGCGCGATGGGGGTGTTCCCGCCCGAGATCACGGTGCCGGACGACGCGGATGCCGAGACCCGGCTCCTCGCTCGCGTCGGATACTGGGTTCCGTGACGATCCCGGATTCCGCGGCCGGCCCGGGAGACGCCGCGGTCGCCGCCGGTGAGGTGCAGATCATTCTGGAGCCGGTCGCGCTCGAGCAGGTCCTGGACGGTGCGCCGAGCACCGGCTTCACGACCATCACCACTCTCGGTGACCTCGAAGTCGGGGTGTGGGAGATGACGGTGGGATCGATGCGGGATGTCGAGACCGACGAGGTGTTCGTCGTGATCGCCGGTCGCGCCACGGTCAGCTTCGACGCCGACGACCGGGTGATGGACCTCTCCGCGGGATCGGTCGCCCGACTCTCGGCCGGCGAACGCACGGTGTGGACGGTGACCGAGACGATTCGCAAGGTCTACCTCGCCTAGGTGTTCTTCCGTGGCATGTAAGCCCCGAGTGCATCGCCTAAATTGGGAAGCATGCGCATCCATATCGCCACCGACCACGCCGGGCTCGAATTCAGCGAGGATCTGCAGCAGCACCTCCGTGCCGCCGGCCACGAGGTCGTCGACCACGGCCCGAAGGTCTATGACGCAGTGGATGACTACCCGAGCTTCTGCATCAACGCGGCGCGCGGCACCGTCGCGGACCAGGAGGCCGGCGTCGAGGCCCTGGGGATCGTGTTCGGCGGGTCGGGAAACGGCGAGCAGATGGCGGCCAATAAGGTGCTCGGCGCCCGTGCCGCCCTGGTCTGGAACGTGTCGACCGCGTTGCTGGCCCGCCAGCACAACGATGCGAATCTCATCGCGATCGGAGCGAGGCAGCACAGTGTCGACGAGGCGAAGCTCTTCATCGACACCTTCATCGGCGAACCATTCTCGGGTGAGGAGCGGCACGCTCGCCGCATCGCCCAGCTCTCCGAGTACGAGGCGACGGGCCTGATCGCCGGCCACGAGATCGACTGACAGTGCCAGAAGGCCATTCCGTCCACCGCATCGCCCGCCAGTTCGCCCGACACTTCGTGGGCAAGCAGACCGCCGTGTCCTCGCCGCAGGGCCGCTTCGCCGAGGGAGCGGCACTGCTCGACGGGCACAGCATGATCGACGCACGCGCCGTCGGTAAACAGATGTTCCTCGAATTCGACAACCACCTGTGGCTTCGGGTGCACCTCGGGCTCTACGGAGCCTGGGATTTCGCCGGCGACTTCACCGCGGATGCCACGGTCGCATCCGCCAATGGACGCATGGGCCAGACCAACCAGCGCGGCACGATCGTGGACCGGGATGCGGCCGAAGACTCGCTCTCGAGCATCGGCGCCCCGCGGCGCACCCGGCTGCGGATGTCGGAGCAGGAGGTGCTGCGCGACGCGGACACACCCTTCCCTCCCGACCCGATCGGCGCCGTTCGCGTGCGCCTGCTCACCCACGACACTGTCGCCGATCTGCGCGGACCCACAGCCTGCGAGGTACAGACACCGGAGCAGGTGGAAGCCTCCATCGCGAAACTCGGCCCGGATCCGCTGGTCGACAACCAGAAGGCGGGGGAGGAGCGGTTCGTCGGCGTCATCCACAAGAAGCCGACCCCGATCGCGCTGCTGCTCATGGACCAGTCGGTCGTCAGTGGCATCGGCAATGTCTATCGCGCAGAGCTGCTGTTCCGGGCCAGACTCAACCCGCACACCCCCGGAAAACTCGTGCCGGAGGAGACCCTGCGTGCCCTGTGGCGGGACTGGTGTCGGCTGCTCGCCATCGGCGTGAAGACCGGCCAGATGCTCACGATGGATGGACTCACCCCGGCGGCCCGACGCAAGGCTCTCGCGCACCGGGATGACCGGCACTGGGTCTATCACCGCGCCGGCCTGCCCTGCCGGGTGTGCGGCACGAACATCGCCTTGGAGGAGCTCGGCGGGCGCAAGCTCTACTGGTGCCCGACCGACCAGGCCTGAGTTTCTCTGCGCCAGAATGGGACCATGCGCTTCACGCCCGACTACCTGCTCACGGACCCGGACGAGGTGAAGCGGCTCATCCGCGAGAACCCCTGGGCCACGATCGTCTCCAGCCCCGCGACCGGAATGGTGGCCTCGCACTATCCGGTGTTGCTCGAGGAAGACGCCGAGGGCATCAGCATCGTCAGCCATGTCGGGCGTCCGGATGAGAGGCTGCATGAACTGGGCCAGCACGAGGTGCTGGTGATCATCCAGGGCCCGCACGGGTACGTCTCACCCGGATGGTACGAGTCCGAAGACTTCGTGCCCACCTGGAATCACGTCACCGCCCACCTCTACGGCACCCCTGAACTCCTGTCGGATGACGAGAACTTCACGGTACTCGGCCGGCTCGTCGATCATTTCGAACAGCGGATGCCCCAGCCGGTGTCGCTGCAGATCGATGAGTCCGCGGCCCGTCACATCGCCACCGGTACCGTCGGGTTGCGGTTGCGGGTCACGCGATTCGACGCCCGGCTCAAGCTGAGCCAGAACAAGGAGCCCGCCGTGGTCGAGCGAATCGTGAAACACCTCGAGGGTGACGGGGCCTACTCGAGCCCCTCGCTCGCTGCCGAGATGCGACGCGCGAACCCGGTCATCGCGTGACCGGGCTTGTGCTGCGCAACGGCCGAATCGAGGGGGCCGAGCCTGTCGATCTCCTCCTCGAGAACGGAGCCGTCACCCAAATCGGCTCGGGTCTCACCGCGAGCCGGTCCATCGACCTCGAGGGGCGTCATGTCGTGCCCGGGCTCTGGGACGACCACGTGCACCTCAGCCAGCATGCCCTCGCCCAGCGCCGGGTGGATGTGTCGGCGGCCGGTTCCGCAGCGGAGGCCGCGGCGATCATGGGCGCCGCCGCCATCGTGCGACCACCGGAGCCCGGGGTACCCCTTGTCGGATTCGGTTTCCGCGATGGACTCTGGCCGGACCTCCCGACGGCCGCGGTGCTCGACGAGGCAACCGGCGCGCTGCCGACCGTTCTCGTCAGCGGGGACCTGCACTGCTGCTGGCTGAACAGCGCGGCGCTCGACCGGTTCGGCTTCGGCGGTCACGCGACCGGCATCCTGCGGGAAGACGACGCCTTCCGGGTGACGGATTCGCTGCAGGATGTTCCGGACAGCGTGCTCGACGGCTGGGTGGCCGAAGCAGCCGCGACCGCGGCATCCCGGGGTGTCGTCGGGGTCGTGGACTTCGAGATGGCCGACAACCTCGCGGTCTGGGCCCGCCGGATGGCCGGAGGTTCGCGCGCCCTGCGGATCTCCGCCGGGATCTACACCGAGCACCTCGATGCGGCGATCACCGCCGGCCATCGCACCGGTCAGATCATGCCCGGCAGCGGTGAGCTGCTCGCGGTCGGGCCGTTCAAGATCCTCATCGACGGGTCCCTCAACACCCGAACGGCCTTCTGCGTCGACGAGTACCCGGGGCTCGAGGGGCATCAGCACTCCCACGGCATGCTCACCGTTGCTCCCGATGACCTCTTGCCCCTGTTGCGGCGGGTCTCGGGCGCGGGGCTTCTGCCCGCGGTGCATGCGATCGGCGATGACGCCAATCGCATCGCTCTCGACGCCTTCGAGGCAGCGGGATGCCACGGGCGCATCGAGCACGCTCAGCTGCTGCGCGACGCGGACCTTCCGAGGTTCGCCGCGCTCGGGGTCACCGCCAGCGTGCAGCCGGAACAGGCCATGGACGACCGCGATGTCGCCGACCGCTACTGGTCGGGCCGCACCTCTCGCGCCTTCCCGCTGCGGAGCCTCTTCGACGCGGGGGCGACAGTGGTGCTGGGGTCGGATGCGCCGGTCGCCCCGCTCGATCCGTGGATCACGATCGCCGCGGCGGTCGCACGGGCGCGCGACGGGCGCGCCGCGTGGCATCCGGAGCAGTCGATCACCGCGGCAGAGGCTGTTGGGGCATCGGCACACGGGCGGCGTCGTGTCGGCGCGGGGGATGTCGCCGACCTCTGTGTCGTCGACACAGACCCCCTCACGGCCAGTGGCGACGAGCTGCGCACGATGCCGGTGTCGGCGACCCTGATCGCCGGCCGGTTCACCCACGACACGCTCGGCGGGTAGCGGCACGCTCGGCGCCTAGCGGCACGGTCGGCGCCTAGCGGCACGTCTGGCGGGAGCTACTCCCGCTTCGAGAGGTGCTCGTGCACCCCGAGCCAGGCCCCGTCATCGAAGGCCAGCACAATCGTCTCGCGTTCGTGCGAGGTCTCCGCGACCCCCGCGACCTCGGCGTCGGTGTCGACATCGTGGCTGAACACCGCTACCGTCCCGAGCAGTTGGATGCGACGATTCGACGACCTGCACCCCCGCACGTGGAATCCCTCGGCCTCCCACTCCGCCCACAGCTCCTCGTAGGCTTTGCGGGCTTCGAGGCGGTGGTCAACGTTGTGGAACAGGAATGTGGCCTCCGGGGAGAATCCTGCGAAGTAGGCATCCCGACGGTGGTGGGCGAAGTCGTCGATGATGCGGTCCGCTGCGGCCAGGGCGTCCGCCTCGGTCGGCACGGTGGCGTCCATCATGACGCCGCTTCCGTCCGGCGGGCGGCGATCCGGGCTGCTGTGGAGGTGTGATCGGTCTCGATTGGGCGGGGTTCGCCCGGCAGGCTCCGCACTCCCCGCGGGCCCTCGTCCCCGAAGACGTAGCGCGGTTCGGGGAACAGCCAGAGAGCACCGAGGTACAGCACCGCGCCGGATACCACCGCAACAGCGAGGCTGAGGTCGATGCCGCCGCCGACGTTGATGAACGGTCCAATGATGATCGGCGGGTAGTTCGCGAAGAGCAGGCCGAGGGCCGCCGCGCCGAGCCACGCCACCATGCCGCGCCAGTTCACCCCGTTGCGGAACCAGTAGCTGCCGCCGATCTCGCCGCGGTTGAACACCTGGAGGTCACGGGGACGGAAGCTTCCGCGTCGCACGATGTATCCGATCGCCATGATCACCATCCACGGAGTCGTGGTCACGATGATCGCGCCCACGAAGGCGTTGACGGCGCCGAGCAGGTCGAAGAAGATCCGGCCGGTGAGGATGAACAGGAAAGCCACGACTCCGATGCCGATGGTGGCCTGCACCCGGCTGAACTTCGGGAACACCGAGGAGAAGTCGAGCCCGGTGCCGTAGAGCGAGGTGGTGCCGGTGGAGAGGCCGCCGATGAAGGCGACGACCATGAGCAGCACGGCGTACCAGATGGGTGAGGCCTGGATCAGTGCGACGACGTAGTCGCTCTTGCCGGCGACGATCGTGGCGGTCGCCACCCCGAACAGGAAGGGGATGAGGGTGAGCAGCTGCCCGAACAGCGTCGCGGCAAGGAGCTTGCGCGGGGGCGTGTTGCGCGGGATGTAGCGGGCCCAGTCGCCGAGGAAGGCGCCGAACGAGATGGGGTTCGATGCCACGATGAGGGCCGCGGCGACGAAGGTCGCCCAGAACCCGCCGAGGGCGAAGCCTTTCGGCCCGGGGTCGTAGGAGCTGTCGAAGGTGCCGCTGAAGGCGACGATCGCGAGCAGGATCAGGATGGTGTTGGCGATCACCGCTGTCTTGTTCACCAGCAACATGAACTGGAATCCGAAGACCACCACGACGATCACGATCACGCCGATGACACCGTAGACGAGGGTGCGAAGGCCGAGCGAGTCGGGGATGCCGCCGAGCCGGGTCAGCGCGCCAACGAGCGCGTCACCGCTCACCCAGACCGAGATCGAGTAGAACGCCACCGCCGTGAGGAGTGAGAGGAATGAGCCGACGATCCGACCGCGCACACCGAAGAAGGCGGCCGACGAGACGGCGTTGTTGGTTCCCGTCTTCGGGCCGAACAGTCCCATCGGCATGAGGAAGATGGTGCCGAGCAGCACACCGGAGACCGTCGCGAGCACCGCCTGCCAGAACGAGAGTCCGAGCACGATGGGGAAGGTGCCGAGCAGAACGGTGGCGAAGGTGTTGGCGCCGCCGAACTGGATTCGCAGCAGGTCGAGCCAGGTGGAGGTGCGGTCGGCGTCGGGAATCGTGTCGACCCCATGGACCTCCACCTCGGTGATCTTGGGGCGCGCGTTCAACACCTCGGTGGGGGAGTCGGGGCGGATATCGGGGCGTGTGCTCATGTGAAGTGCTTTCGACGAAGCGAACGGGCCCGGCGAGGGCTCGAGGGTTGGCCCGACACTAGCGGGGTGTTGTTCCATGTGCAATAGTTTTTGACTATGAAGCTAAAAGCGGTCGTCGATCTCTCGCTGGTGGTCAATGCCACGACGCAGGTCTACCCCGGCGATCCCGTGCCGCGATTCCGCCCCCACTCCACGATCGAGCACGACGGATTCAACCTGCTCAGCGTCTCGATGGGGTCCCAGACCGGCACCCACGTCGACGCGCCGTTCCACTTCGATGCCGACGCGCCCAAACTCGATGAATTGCCCCTCGACCGGTTCATCGGTCCGGGCGTGGTCGTCGACGCCCGGAGAGCCGGGGCACGCGGGCGCATCACGTGGGACTACTTCGCCGGGCTCGAACATGCGCTGGTGGCCGGGAGCATCGTGCTGCTCCACACCGGGTGGAGTGCCCACTACGGCACCGACGAATATTTCGAGAATCCCTTCCTCGATGCGGACGCGTGTGCACGCCTCATCGCCCTCGGGGTGCGCACCTTCGGGATCGACGCGATCAATATCGACGAGACTCCCGATGACGACCATCCCGGCGAGGGCTTCCCGGTGCATCACCTCATCGCCGATGTCGCCGGTGTGATCAGCGAGAATCTCACTAACCTTCAGTCGATCGACTTCGAGGACCCGCTCATCTCCCTGCTGCCCATCGCCTTCGAAGCCGCCGATGGCGCTCCCGTGCGCGCCGTCGCATTGCGGGTTGCCGACTGACCTTTCCGTCGCACGAACCCTCCAACAGGAAGAACCCCATGACAACACCCCTCGGACCATCGGATGCGAGCGTCTCGCCCCGATACGCCGGCATCGCCACCTTCGCCCGTCTCCCGCGGATCGAAGACGTGCCCCGCGCCGACATCGCGGTCGTCGGCGTGCCATTCGACAGCGGAGTGAGCTACCGTCCGGGCGCCCGGTTCGGGCCGGCGCACGTTCGCGAGGCATCCCGCCTGCTGCGCCCCTACAACCCGGTGCAGGATGTGGAGCCGTTCTCGACCCAGCAGATCGTGGACGCGGGGGACATCGCTGCCAACCCGTTCAACATCGAGGAGGCAGTCGCCCAGATCGAGGAGGCGGCAACGCGGCTCGGCGCCGACGGCACCCGCCTTCTCACCATCGGCGGGGACCACACCATCGCCCTGCCACTGCTCCGGGCCGTCACCAAGCGCACCGGCCCGGTAGCCGTGCTCCACTTCGACGCTCACCTCGACACCTGGGACACCTACTTCGGTGCCCCGGTGACCCACGGAACCCCCTTTCGTCGGGCCTCAGAGGAGGGGCTCATCGACCTCGAGGCGAGCCTGCACATCGGCATCCGCGGTCCCCTCTACAGCCGGCAGGACCTCACGGATGATGCCCGCCTCGGTTTCGCCGTCATCGCCGCCCACGAGTTCGAGACCGACGGCCTGGCGCGGGTCATCGAACGGATGCTCGCCCGGCTCGGCGACAGGCCGGTGTACATATCGGTCGACATCGATGTGCTCGACCCGTCCCACGCCCCGGGAACGGGCACCCCAGAGGCCGGTGGATTGACGAGTCGCGAGCTGCTCGCGATCATCCGTGCCCTCAGCCCGCTGACGATCGTCGGAGCCGACGTCGTGGAGGTCGCCCCGGCCTACGATCACGCTCAGGTGACGGCTGTCGCCGCCTCACACGTCGCGTATGAGATCCTTTCAGCGATGACACCCCGCTGATCCGACCGGAGAACCGTACATGCGAGCAGTCCACCCCGCGCCATCGGGATCCCCGCTCGCCATCGGCGCCAAGCTGCGGGCGACGAGACTGGCGCAGTCCCTCACCATGGCGGACGTCGCCACGGCGAGCGGGCTGAGCACCGGCTTCATCAGTCGGGTGGAGCGCGATGAGACCTCACCGAGCGTGTCGACCCTCGTCACGCTGTGCCAGGTGCTCTCGCTCAAACTCGGTTCGCTGTTCGAGCCGCCGGAGAACGAGGTCGTCGCGCTCGCCGAGGCACCGCGCATCAACATGGGCGGCATCGGCGCGGTGGAGAAGCTGCTCACTCCGCGCAGCGAGGCTCGGGTGCAGTTGCTGCGGTCGGTGCTCGAGCCCGGCGCGTCCGGAGGGGAAGAGCTCTACACGATCAACTGCGACGTCGAGGTGCTTCACGTTGTGCGGGGGAGCCTCCGGGTGCGGTTGGTCAGCGGTCGGGTCGATCTCGCGGAGGGGGACACCATGACCTTCGCCGGACGCGAACCGCACTCCTGGGACAACGAATCCGACGCCGAGACCGAGCTGATCTGGACCATCGTCCCGGCGGCCTGGAGCGGATCCTCCTAAACCGGCGAGCTCTGCACGCCCGGGGGCTAACCCCACTCCACACCGGTGTGGCTACCGGATGTCGCGCGGCGCGGCCGTTCGCGAGGCTTGCTCCATGACCTCCACCGACTCTGCCACTCTGGACCCTGTGACCATCACAGTTCCGCGCCCGCGATCCCTGTACGGGAGTCTCTGGCGCGCTGTGCCGCGGGAGCTCGGGTTCCTGCTGCTCACCCTTCCCCTCGTCATCGTGTCGTTCACGGTGCTGGTCACCGGCATTTCCACCGGCTTCGGCACCCTGGTGACCTTCTTCGGCATCTTCCTGATCATCGGTTCGCTCTGGGCGGCGCGCGGATTCGGGATGCTCGAACTCCTGCGCCTCCGCTGGGCGGGTCGTCCCGCCATCGCCGGCCCGGACTGGACGAAACCGACCGCCACAGGCTTCTGGGCGAGGCTCTTCGGCACCCTGCTCAACCCGCACTACTGGCTCTACCTGTTGCACGGCCTCGTCGTCAACTTCGCGGTCGGACTGTTCACCTGGATCCTGTCCTTCACGTGGACCGTCGTCGCATTGTCCGGCCTCAGCTACTGGTTCTATTCCCGGTTCATTCCCACCGGGCGCGGGGACTGGCACGTTTCCGATTGGATCGCTCGAACCTTCGCCCCGGGCTGGACCCCCGATCCGGTGCTCGCCGACGACCTCGTCTTCCTCGCCATCGGGGTGATCTTCGCGGTCACACTGCCGTTCATCACCCGCGGAATGACGATGCTCCACTACCTGGTCGCTGTGGGGATGCTCGGACGCTTCCGCATCGCCGAGCTGCAGGGCGAAGTCGCCGATCTCTCGGCGTCGCGGACGGCCGCCGTGTCGGCCGAGGGGACCGCGCTCCGTCGCCTCGAGCGCGACATCCACGATGGGCCACAGCAGCGGCTCGTCCGACTGCAGATGGATCTGGCTGCGGCAGAGCGCCAGCTCGCCTCGGACCCGGATGCCGCGCGCACCCTCATCGCCGAGGCACGGGACCAGTCCCGTGAGGCGCTCGAAGAGCTTCGGGCGCTGTCGCGCGGCTTCGCCCCACCCATCCTGCTCGATCGTGGCCTGATCGCCGCGCTCGAATCCCTTGCGGTACGCAGCCCCGTGCCGGTGACGCTGGTGAACGCGCTTCCCACGCCGGTGCTGCTGCCACAGGAGATCGAGCGAAACGCGTATTTCGTGGCGAGTGAGCTGCTCACCAACGTGGCTAAGCATGCCTCGGCGACCTCGATCGCGCTGCGAGTCGGGCTGGGCGACGGAGGTGGCCTCGAGATCTCGGTGACGGATGACGGCCGGGGCGGTGCGACGGTCGTGGCCGGGCACGGGCTGGCCGGGCTCGAGGAGCGCCTCCGCGGTCTCGGGGGCCATCTGGTGCTGAAGAGTCCCGACGGCGGTTCGACCGTCGTCTCCGCTCTCCTGCCCCTCTCCTGAGCGCAGCTCCTGGCCCCCCTCCCGAACGCCGAGGCCACCGGCCCCTAGGGTGGTGGCGTGACCGAATCGACCGAAGCCTCCGCTCCTCTCCGAGTGCTCGTGGCGGACGACTCCGTCCTGCTGCGGGAGGGGCTGGTGCGCGTGCTCGTGGAGGCCGGACTCGAGGTCGCGGGCTCCTACCCGGATGCCGATTCGTTGCTCGCGCAGCTCGAGTCGATGAACCCCGACCTGATCGTGCTCGACGTGCGGATGCCGCCCACCTTCCGGGACGAGGGGGTGCGCGCCGCCATCCGAGCCCGGCAACTGATGCCGAGGCTCGGCATCCTGTTGCTGTCGCAGTACGTGGAGATCGCGTACGCGCAGGAACTGCTGTCTTCGGGCACCGGCGGGATCGGGTATCTGCTGAAGGATCGCGTCGCATCACTCGCGGAGCTCGAAGAAGCGATCGAACGGATCGCGTCGGGCGGAACTGTGCTTGACCCCGAAGTCGTTGCACAGTTACTCGGGCGCCGACACGACCCGCTCGGCTCGCTCACGCCCAGGGAACGTGAAGTCTTGACTCACATGGCGGAGGGTCGCACGAATGCGGCGATCGCGGCAGCCATGGTCGTCGGTACTGGGGCGGTGGAGAAGAACGTCACGTCGATCTTCCAGAAGCTGGGGCTCGACGATTCGGGCAACGACCACCGGCGAGTGCTTGCGGTACTGGCCTGGCTGCAGCGCTGATTGCTCAGGCTGCGGGTGAAGCGTCACTCAGCGAGCGGCCACCAGGTTCGACTCCTCGGCGTCGGGCGTCGCCATCTGGATCTCCGGTCGGTGTTCTTCGATCCGGTTCGTCCAGCTGAGGCCATTCCACCAGCGCAGCTGGGGAAGGCCGAGCGGGTCGCGGTACCAGCCGGCGGGTACGGGGGAGTTGTTCACTGAAGGCATCGGGGAGCTCCTGTGGGGATTTGCCCTACCGCAGGGGGCATTTCGGGTGCGGTGTGATCACGATAGTCCCCCTTAGGGGGGACAGCACAGACCCCCGAATGGGGGGTGTGGGAAATCCTCGGTTCGAGATGCGGCACGGGCTCTCAGCGGAGGGCGCGGATGCGCAGTGCGACGCTTTTCATCCCCAGGACGCTCTTCTCGAATCGGGCCGCGAAGACCACGACCGCGATGCCGACGGGCACGAACCAGAGCCACCATTCCACCGATTCGTAGATCACACGGATCTGCGGTGCGAAGGTCGCGACCGCATGCACCAGCACGACGACGACGGCGATCAGGAACGGCGCCTGCAGGCGGAGGATCGCACTCACGACGATGATCGCCACGGCCACCACCCCGAGGCCCACGAGCCTGAAGAGGGGCGGCTGGCCGGCGGTCGCGATGAGCGAGGGGAGGAGCAAGGCGGCGATCCCCGGTGCGAGCCACGGCCAGGTTCGGGCCGTCGACACCCGCGAGAGCGTGATCGCGCCGGTGAGGATGAGCGCAACGGCCACCGGCACGGAGGCGACCTCGACGACGTCGATGGCTCCCGTGACGAGGGCCCCGATGCCCGCAACAGCGGCTCCGGCGATCGCAATCCACGCGACCGAGTGCGTGAAGGGGGCGCGACGCAGGAGGAAGGCGACCACGTGCACGGCACAGAGGAGCAGTATCACCCCGACCGCCCGGATTCCGCCGAGGGAGGTCGCGTCGAGCGCGGCGAGCTCGAAGGCGAGGAGGATCACGAGCGCGAGCACCCCGAGCACCTGGCTCGCCACGGCGCGCCAGGCTGCGCTGTAGTCCCCCCGATCCCGAGCCTGACCGATCGCGGCCACGAGCAGCAGGACCAGACCCGCCACCAGCACGCCGTCGAGTCGGATGTCGGGTGCACCGGGTTGCGTGACGAGGGTTGTACTCTGACCGACTTCGACGGTGATGACCCCGAGTGCGCCGGCGAGGCCGATCGAGTCGAGATAGGGGCGCGCCGCGGTGGTGCCGCGAGGGATGCTGCCCACGAGCAGCAGTGCTGCCGAAATTGCTCCGGTCAGAAGGGCGCGAAGCGGTGGACCGGTCGCTCCGCTCGCCGCGAGCGGGAGAATTGACGCGAGCAGAGCCACGAGGGTGATCGCCGGCGCGACGAGACTCGGCCCGGACGCGGTCGTCACGGGCGTCGCGCGCCAAACCGACAGCGCCACGAGCAGGAGCACGCCAGAGAGCGGCAAGACGTAGGGTTCGAGATTCGTGATGCCGGAGCTCACGAGCTGCCACCAGAGTCCGGCCGTCGCCAGAGCGAGGGAGACCCAGCCGATGTAGCGTCTGGGGGACGCCGAACCCACCAGCCCGTCGGGACTCGTCGCCAGCACCAGGGCGACGAGCGCGGCGACGAGGAGCACGAGCCAGGTCGCCGAGTCCTGGCGGGTCACGCCGACGACGACGCTCGGAACGGCGACCAGAAGCACTCCGAGTTCCCGCGCCCATCGTCGACCGAGCCGCCCATTTCGGTTCGGAGCCGCGTTTGTGTCTTCCGCTGCGAGCTTCCCTGGTTCGAGGGTGCTCGGCCGGACGCGGCGAGCCGCGACGACGAGGGTCCCGACCGCGGCGAGAAGGGCGGCGGTGATCGGCCCGACCGATCGAACGAGTTCCGGCAGCCCGATCACCCGGGCGAAGGAGTCCACCACCAGCGAGAGCACGGGGGAGAGCGCGATCGATGCGACGACCCGTTCGACTGCCAGCCCCGAACCCTTCGTCCCCGAACCTGCCAGCTCCCGGCCCGGTGGGCGCGACGCCACGAGGAGCAGTGCCACCAGGAGGGCCGCACTCGCCGCAAGGCTCGTGCCCGGTTCTGGCAGCAGCAGCGACATCCGTTCGCTCGCAGAGAGCGACCAGAGCGACAGGGCGAGCACGCCGAAGGAGGCCGTTGCGGCGGCGAGGCCGACCCAGAACACCACCCGCCGATCGAGCCGTGAGAAACCCGCCGTCAGCCGGAACGCGGAGACACCGATCAGCACTATCGCGGCACAACCGACGAAGCGCAGGGCGTTGGAGGAATCGACAGGGGAATCCGGCTGAAGAGGGAGAGCCAGTTGGCGTGCCGCCGCGGCCGACCCGATGAGCACGATGATCGCGGCGGTGCCGGCCGCCGTGGCGCGACCGAGGGGACTGCCCGGGAGAAGCCGTGAGGCGAGGAGCAGCGCCACAGCGGCGAGCGAACCGATCCACCAGGTGGAGGTGCTGCCCCAGGAGACGACATAACCCAGCACCCCGGAGACGGCGAGGAGCACCATCGCAGGCGCTCGAAGCCGGGTGAAGCGCCGGTAGCGATGAGAGAGCAGAAGCCCGGTGAGCGCCACCGCGGCACTCACGAGCCACGCGGCCACGACCGCGGCCACCGTGACCGCGAGCGGAACGGCGACGACCAGGACGACGGCGGCGAACCCGCCAAGGATGCTGTCACGAGACCGGACGGCACCGCCGGCCGCCCAGACCGCCGCCGTCATCAGTCCACAGGCCGCCAGCGCCGTGACCGCGAGCACGTCGAGGCTGGTTGCGCGAAACACTTCGTCGTTCGGCCCCAGCGACCAGGCCGACGAGATGCTGCGGGATACCGCGCTCACGACGGAGGAGACGCTCACACCCAGGGGGTAGAGCAACGCGAACGCCGCCACGGTTGCGGCCGAGACGGTGGCGACCGCGAGGCTGCGGCGATGCGTGATCACGGTGCCCGGGGAGTGTCTGGATCGCCGCCAGAGCCATTCCCCCGCGAGGGTGGCCAGCACGGCCCAGACCGGGGCGAGGATCACGACCGCGGTGAGGTCGCCGAAGCGGAGTGCTCCCGCGGCAACGGCCACTGCTGCGCTCACCCCGGCGACAGCGGCGAAGACTCTGGCGAAGCCAGCGGCGACGACGGTGGCGGCGGAGACGGTTGCGGCGGAGACGGTGGTGGGGAGCCCAGAAGGATCGCGGGGATCTGAGCCCACGAGCCTGGCCTGAAGGGCGCTGAGCACCGCCACCACCAGGTACGCCGGTGTCGACGCCCAGGGCCGGCCGGGCGCCAGCGTCGCGGCCGCGACGAGCGCGCCGACCAGGGCTCCGCCGGTGAAACCGAGCACCAACAGGCGCTCGGCACGACCGGAGAGGGCCGCTCGTGTGGCGGTCGCCGGGCGCCCGGTGAAGCGATGCGCGACGCCCGCCAGTGCCGCAGCGGCGAACGCGACGAAGACCCGGGTGCCGTCATCCGCGCCATCGGCCAGTCCGCCGACCACCAGGGCGGTCCCCGGAACCATGGCCACGAATCCGATCAGGTGGGCGGTGCGGAGACCGGAGAATCGGTGCCACGCCAGGAAGCCCGCTGCGGTCACGAGCAGGGTCGCTCCCCAGAACGCAGTGACGTCCGTCGACCCCAACGAGAAGAAGTCGTTGGCGCGGATGGCGAAGGCGTCGAGATAGACGAGAACCACCGCGAGCACCGCGATGCCCTCGGCGGTCGAAGCGAGAGAGCGGCGGCGCAGCGTCGAGGCGACCACGAAGGAGGCGATCGTGACGCCGGCGATGACGAGCGATCGGCCCAGGATGCCGAAATTGATGAAGGCATAGACGAGGAAGAAGATCGCTGCGACCGACAGGAGTGAGATGCCGACGATGAGCAGGATCACCTGCACGCTCGAGCGTCGGGGAGCCGGTGCCCTCGGGTCGGTCGTCTGAGGGTGTGCCCCCTCGGGGGCAGACGGCTCCGGTCGAGTCGCCCCGCGGACGTCGGCGGGGGTGCCGCCCGCTCGCGCAGCGGGCGCCAGCGGAGCGGAAATGAGGGCACCGAAGGAGTCCGTTGCAGCCGCCGACAAGGCGGGGGCATCATCCCGCGCCCGCATGCTCGCCTCCCGCTGCGCCTCCCGCTGCGCCTCCAGCGCGACTATGGCCCGCCCCGTGTCGTAGCGGATCCTGCCGATGACCTCGAGGCGTCGGTCGAGGAGCTCTGCGCTCTGCTGGGAGAGGGTGGCGAGCTCGGCGGCTGCGGGATGAGAGAGGTCCAGTCGGCAATCCTGGCAGGCCCCGTCTACCAGCGGCGAGAAACAGGCGGGGCATCGCGCGGCGTCGGTGAGGTCGGCGGGAGTGCGCGGGAACAGCACACGGCCGGCGAAGCGGCGAAGATCGAGCCCGGTCGGCGTGCCTCCAGGGGCACCCGGAGCGCTCGGTGGATCTGTCTCGGCCATGTCTTGGTTCCCCCTCGAACGGCGTCCGATCAGGTTAGTGGCTGGCGAGCGCGAGGATCAATCAGCTCGCGATTCGGTGCAGGAACGGATGGCCCAGGCCGAGGTGGAAGAGTGGAGGGCGTGACCGCTCCCGCCAAAGCCCCCCGGATGCCGTTCCTCTCCCTCCCGCCCCTCGACGAGACCGACGGCACACTGCTCACCCGCAGCGACGAGAGGGACCGCGAGCACTACGGGGAGAGCGACCTCACCGGATACGACCTCACGGCCAGCCTCTTTACCGAGTGCGACTTCTCGGCGGTGACCCTTGACGACGCACAATTGCGGGGCGCACGGTTCGTCGAGTGCCGCCTCTCGGACTCCTTCGCCCCCTCGCTGCTCGCCGCGCGCACGACCTGGCGTGAGGTGGTGATCGTCGATCCCCGCTGGGGTTCGGCGGAACTCTTCGAGGCGAACATCACCTCACTGCATCTGCGTGGGGGCAAGATCGACTACCTCAATCTGCGCACATCCACCATCACCGACCTGCTGATCGAAGACTGCACGATCACCGACCTCGATCTCGGAGGCTGCCGCGGCACGCGCATCGCCCTGCGCAACTGCCGGGTGGAGACTCTGGATGTCACCAGGGCGACGCTGGCGGATGTCGACCTCAGATCGACGAGCCTCGCAACGGTGAACGGACTCGAGGGCTTGAGGGGTGTCACGATCGACGACTACCAGCTCTCCCTGTTCGCCCCGCTCCTCGCTTCCCACCTCGGTCTCATCGTCGACTGATGCACACCACCGGCGCGACTCGGCGATCAGACCGCGACCAGCGCACGAAAGGGCTCCGCCGGCAGAGTGACCCGCAGGGAATCCCCGGGGAGCACCACCCCTCCGCTGAGCACGATGCCCATGATGCCCGCCCGTGACTGCGTGCGGCCCGACTCATCCACCCCGAACACCGCCTTCACCAGTCCGGGCTGGAAGCCGTTGATCTGGCTGCAGGGGCTTCGCTTGCCGGTGATCTCGATGCTCGCTTCGCCGCCCAGGTGCAGGATGCTTCCGGTGGGCAGCCCCATCAGGTCGATTCCGCGCGTCGTCACGTTCTCGCCGAGCTCACCCGGTGCGATCACCCAGCCGGCTGTCGCGAGGTCGTCATAGAGCTCGACGCCGATCAGGTGAACCTGGCAGAGATTGGCCCGCGTCGGGTCCTTCTTCACGAGATACCGGTGCTGTGTCGTCGCCCCACAGTGCGCATCGCCGTCGATTCCGAGACCGTCGAGGAGCACTATCCGGTCCACCACGGGCTTGCTGAACCGGTGACGGTCATCTCGGCTCACCGAGACCACGGAAGGAGTGCGCATATGGTCATTCTCGCAAGCGGCGCGGCCCTCATCATTCGCATTTTTCTGAAAGTACTCGGAAGTCCTAGTAAAAATACTCGGAAGTCCTAGTAAATTGGGGGAGATGTACGGAGTAACCGAAGACCAGGCGGCGATCGTTCAGATGGTGCGCCAATTCGCCACCGAATCGCTCGCGCCGCACGCGACCGAGTGGGACGAGACCCACCACTTTCCCGTCGACGTGCTGCGCCAAGCGGGCGAGTTGGGCATGGGCGGCATCTACTCTCGGGAGCAATTCGGCGGATCGGGTCTCAGCCGAGCCGACTCTGTGCTCATCTTCGAAGAGCTGGCCAAGGGCGACACCACGATCGCGGCCTACATCTCGATCCACAACATGGTCACCTGGATGATCGACAGCTTCGGCACGGACGAGCAGTGTGCCGAATGGGTGCCGCAGCTCGCCTCGATGGAGGCCCTCGGCAGCTATTGCCTCACCGAGCCCGGGGTCGGATCGGACGCCGCCGCCCTCAGTACCCGGGCGGTGCGCGACGGAGACGACTACGTGATCGACGGCGTCAAGCAGTTCATCTCCGGAGCGGGGACATCGGCGTTCTACATCGTGATGGCACGCACCGCCGATACCGGCAGCCATGGCATCAGCGCCATAGTGGTGCCGGACGGCACTCCCGGACTCAGCTTCGGACCGCTGGAGAAGAAGATGGGCTGGCATGCCCAGCCGACCAGGCAGGTCTTCTTCGACGGGGTGCGGGTGCCCGTCGCGAACCTGCTCGGCCAGGAGGGCGACGGATTCGGTATCGCGATGAGCGGGCTGGACGGCGGGAGGGTCAACATCGGCGCCTGTTCGCTGGGAGGCGGCCAGGTGGCGCTCGATAAGAGCGTCGCGTACCTCAAGGAACGCAGGGCCTTCGGAGCTCCACTGATCGAGCAACAGGCACTGCTCTTCCAGCTCGCCGACATGGACACCGAACTCGAATCGGCACGCACGCTCCTCGCCCGGGCGGCGGATGCCCTCGACCGCGGCGATGCGGACAAGGTGCGGCTCTGCGCGATGGCGAAACGGGTCGCGACCGACGCGGGATTCAGCGTCGCCAACTCGGCCATCCAGCTGCACGGCGGCTACGGTTATCTGGCGGAGTACGGACTGGAACGCATCGTGCGAGACCTGCGAGTGCACCAGATCCTCGAAGGGACCAACGAGATCATGCGACTCATCATCGGCCGAAGCCTGGCGGAAGCCTGATGGGCCAGGGGACGTCGACCGACGAGGACGTGCTGGTCGAGCGCCGCGGACGGCTCGGCCACATCGTCGTGAACCGGCCGAAGGCGATCAACGCCCTGACTCACGGGATGGTGCAGACCATCGCGGCGACGCTGGATGGGTGGGAGCACGACGACTCCGTGTCGACAGTTCTCATCACGGGCGCGGGGGAACGAGGCCTGTGTGCCGGCGGTGACATCGTCGCGATCTACACGGACGCGAAAGCCGGCGGTGACGAGTCGGCGAAGTTCTGGGCCGATGAGTACGCGCTCAATGCCCACATCGCCAGGTACACCAAGCCCTACGTGGCAGTGATGGACGGCGTGGTGCTCGGCGGAGGGGTGGGGATCTCCGCGCACGGATCCGTGCGCATCGTCACCGAGCGCAGCAGGGTGGGCATGCCGGAGACGGGAATCGGGTTCGTTCCGGATGTCGGCGGCACCTTCCTGCTCTCGCGCGCGCCCGGAGAGCTCGGCACCCACCTCGGACTCACCGCCGGTACGGTCACCGGGGCGGATGCGATCGCCCTCGGCCTCGCCGACCACTTCGTGCCGAGCGAGGCGCTCGCCGGCCTCGCCATCGCGCTGGAAACACGCGATGCTGCGGAGGCGGTCGCCGCCGTTGCCACGACTCCGCCGGTATCCGCTCTGCTCGAGCAGCGGGAGTGGATCGATGCCTGCTACGCCTCTGACGACGCCACGGAGATCGTGGAGCGGCTTTCGGCCTCACCGGTCGAAGCCGCCAGGGCCGCGGCATCCGCGATTCTCGCCAAATCGCCGACGGCGGTGAGCGTCACTCTGGAGTCCCTGCGCCGGGCACGAGCGCTCGGAACGCTCGAGGAGGTGCTCGACCAGGAGTTCCGCGTCTCCGTGCGTTTCGCTCGGGGCACGGAGCTCGTGGAGGGCGTGCGCGCCCAGGTGATCGATAAGGACCGCACCCCGCACTGGTCGCCGCCGGCTCTGGTCGACGTGACCCGGGGCGATATCGAGGCCTACTTCGCGGGCCTCGACGGCAGCGAACCCCCGATTCACGAACTCGGCCTGTCATCGACGACAGCCGCCGCAGACAGGAGAACCCCATGACCAGAATCGCTTTTCTCGGACTCGGCAACATGGGCGGCCCGATGGCCGCCAACCTCGTGAAGGCCGGTCACCAGGTGGTGGGCTTCGACCCGGTGCCCGCCGCGCTCGACCACTCCACGCAGAACGGCGTCACCGCCGCGCCGGATCCGGGCTCGGCAGTTTCCGGCGCCGAGGTGGTCATCACGATGTTCCCGAGCGGAAAGCATGTGATCGACGCCTACTCCGATGGGCTGCTCGCCGCAGCAGCCCCTGGCACCCTCTTCATCGACTCCTCGACGATCGACGTGGAGGATGCCCGCACGGCACGGTCCCTCGCCGTCGCCGCGGGCCACCGGGGGATGGATGCGCCGGTCTCGGGCGGTGTCGGGGGAGCGGCCGCCGGCACCCTCACCTTCATGGTCGGAGCGGATGTCGCGGACTTCGCCGCGGCGGAGCCGATCCTCTCCGTGATGGGCGGCCGGATCGTGCACTGCGGAGACTCCGGTGCAGGCCAGGCCGCGAAGATCTGCAACAACCTGATCCTCGGCGTCTCGATGATCGCCGTGAGCGAGGCATTCGTGCTCGGTGAGAAACTCGGCCTGTCGAACCAGGCGCTCTTCGATGTGGCGTCCACGGCCTCCGGCCAGTGCTGGGCCCTCACGACCAACTGCCCGGTGCCGGGACCGGTGCCGGCGAGCCCCGCCAATCGCGACTACCAGCCCGGTTTCGCGGGCGCCCTGATGGCGAAGGACCTCGGGCTCGCGCTCGGGGCGCTGGAATCGACCGGCACCGCCGCCGAACTCGGGCCGCTCGCGGCATCCATCTACCGGCGATTCGCGGACGAGGGCGGCGCCGGCCTCGACTTCTCGGCCATCATTAACACCATCCGTGAGAACTCCGAGGGCAGGGCAGCATGACCGACTACGAGAACATCCTGCTCGAACGACGCGGACGCGTCGGCCTCATCACCCTCAACCGGCCGGAGGCGCTCAACGCTCTGAACCTCGCCCTGATGAACGACGTCGTGGCGGCCGCGACCGAGCTCGATGCGGACGCCGGGATCGGAGCCATCGTGATCACCGGATCGGCCCGCGCCTTCGCCGCCGGAGCGGACATCAAGGAGATGTCGACGCAGAGCTACATGGAGATGTATCTCGCCGATTGGTTCTCCGGGTGGGACAGGCTCGCGGCCGTGCGCACGCCGCTCATCGCCGCGGTCTCCGGGCACGCCCTCGGCGGGGGATGCGAGCTCGCCATGATGTGCGACTTCATCATCGCCTCCGACACCGCCAAGTTCGGCCAGCCGGAGATCAAGCTCGGCGTGATCCCCGGCATCGGCGGCTCCCAGCGGCTCGCCCGGGCGGTCGGCAAGGCCAAGGCCATGGAACTCATCCTCACCGGTCGCACCATCGACGCGAACGAGGCGGAGCGGGCCGGTATCGTCGCACGGGTCGTGGCCGCCGACATGCTGCTCGACGATGCGCTCGCCACCGCGACGACCATCGCCGGCATGTCCCTGCCGATTGCGATGCTCGCGAAGGAGGCCGTGAACGCGGCCTTCGAGACCACGCTGGATGCCGGCATCCGATTCGAACGCCGGGTCTTTCATTCCGTATTCGCCACCGATGACCAGAAGGAGGGGATGCGCGCCTTCATCGAGAAGCGCTCCCCGCACTTCACCAACAGCTAGGACGCCCGCATGCCAGACACCACCCTCCTTCCCGGCGCAGTCGATACCTTCGCCACCACCCCGGGCCCCGACCAGCCCATGTGGATCGGCGGTGACAAGGTCGAGTCCGCCACCGGCGAGTGGCGAGAGGTCACCAACCCCGCCCACCGGGGCAGCGTGATCTGCCGCGTTCCGGCAGCGGGGGTCGAAGACGTCGACCGCGCGGTCGCCGCAGCGCGCGCCGCGTTCCCGGCCTGGCGCGCCCGGCACTTCACCGAGCGGGCGCGGGCCCTCGCCCTCATCGCGGACGAGATCGAAGCAAGAGCGGAGGACTTCGCCCGCCTCACCGCCCTCGACACCGGCAATGCGCTGCGCACGCAGGCCCGCCCGGAGGTGACCACCCTCGTCGCGCTCTTTCGCTACTTCTCCGGAATCGCCGGAGAGGTGAAGGGCACGACGCTGCCCGCCGGAGACAACCAGCTGCAGTACACCCGTCTCGAGCCGCTCGGGGTTGTGGCCTGCATCCTGCCGTGGAACTCGCCCCTCATGATCGCGGGCTTCAAGGTGCCGGCGGCGCTCGCCGCGGGCAACACGGTGATCCTCAAGGCTGCGGATGACGCCCCGCTCACGATCCTGCTGCTCGCGGAGGTCTGCAACCGCCACCTCCCCGCCGGTGTCGTCAACGCGCTCACCGGTCGCGGTAGCCTCATCGGTTCTGCTCTCGCGACGCACCGCGGCGTCGACAAGGTCTCCTTCACCGGCTCCACCGAGGTCGGTCGCGGGGTCGGCCGCCAGGCGGGGGAGCGCCTCGCACATGTCTCGCTCGAGCTGGGGGGTAAGAACCCCTCGATCGTGTTCCCGGATGCGACCGCGACACCGCAGGACACCGACGAACTCATCGACGGATTGCTTCTCGCCTCGCGTTTCACCCGCCAGGGACAGAGCTGCACGGCCGGATCCCGCCTCTTCCTGCACGAAGACATCTACGACGAGGTTCTCGACCGTCTCGTCGGTCGCCTCGGCGCCCTGACGGTGGGGGATCCCCTCGATGAGGCATCCGATATGGGCGCGATCATCAACGGCAAGCAGCACGCCTCTATCGACGAGTATCTCGCGGACGGTCGGGCGAACAGCGCGATGACGGTGGCGCTCGGCGGGTCCGCGCCGACGGAAGGTCCGCTCACCGAGGGTTTCTACCACCTGCCGACGGTCTTCGCCGGTGCTCGCAACGACTTCCGTCTCGCCCAGGAGGAGATCTTCGGGCCGGTGCTCGTCGCCATCCCGTGGCGCGAGGTCGACGACGTGGTGGCCATGGCCAACGACTCCCACTACGGGCTCGCCGCCTTCCTCTGGAGCCACAACCTCGATGCGGCGCTGGGCACGGCCCATCGCGTCGAGGCCGGGTGGGTGCAGGTGAACCAGGGCGGTGGCCAGGTGGTCGGCCAGTCCTACGGCGGCTACAAGCAGAGTGGAATCGGGCGCGAGGTGTCGCTCGAGGGCATGCTCGCCGGATTCACGCAGACCAAGCAGATCAACGTGCGGCTGCGGGGATGAACGCCCCATTGCCCCTCGAGGGCATCACGGTGCTCGACCTCACTCGCGCGCTCGCCGGCCCCTATGCGACAGCCCTCCTCGCGGACATGGGAGCGACGATCACCAAGGTCGAGAGCATGAGGGGCGGAGATTCGACGCGAGGGTGGCCGCCGTTCGAGAACGAACACAGCCTCTACTTCGACTCCGTGAATCGCGGCAAGTCCTCCATCGCCCTCGACTTCTATACTCCGGAGGGTAAGGCGCTCCTGCGCCGACTGGCCCTCGCTTCGGACGTCGTCATCGAGAATTTCCGTCCCGGCGTCATGGCCGATCTGGGGCTGGATGCCGCGGGGCTTCGGGCCGAGAAGCCCTCGATCGTCATCGCTTCGGTGAGTGGCTTCGGCAGCACCGGACCGCTCAGCCAGACGGCGGGGCTCGACCAGGTGGCTCAGGCGATGTCGGGGATCATGTCGGTGACGGGCAAGAACGCGAGTGAGCTCTACCGCGTCGGCATCCCGATCATCGATATCTATGCCGGCGTCTTCACCGCGTTCGGTATCGTCGCGGCCCTCGTGGGGCGGGAGCGCACCGGAGGCGGCCGTGAGGTGTCTACCTCGCTCCTCGAGGCGGCTATCGCAATCTCCGCGTTCCAGGGGCAGCGTTACCTCAGCACCGGGGTAGTGCCGGAGCCCCAGGGCAATAACCATCCCGTGCTCGCGCCCTATGGCATGTTCGCCACGGCGGACATCCCGATCATCATCGCGGTCGGCAATGACAAGCAGTGGGTGGACCTGTGCGCGCTCGTCGGCGACCCGCAGCTCTCCTCCGAGGCCGACTTCGCCACGGGTTCGCTTCGGCTCAGCCACAGGGACGCCCTCACCGCCCGCCTCGAAGTCGCCCTGGCCGCGCGCCCCGGACTCGAATGGGTCGAGGCGCTGCGCGACGCGCGCATCCCCACCGGTCCGATCTACAACTACCGGCAGGTCTTCGACGACCCGCAGGTGAAGCACCTGGACATGGTGCAACACGTGACAAGGGCCGACGGCACCGACCTCCCGCTGCTGCGGGGGCCCATCTCGGTGGACGGGCAGGCGCTTCCCATCCGCAAGGCCCCACCCATGCTCGGGGAGGACACCGAGGCGGTGCTCGCCGCGCTCGGACTCACCGAGCAGCAGGTCGCGGGGCTCCTCGCCTCCGGCATCGTGAAGACCGCAGCCGCGCAGACAGCCTCCTGACATGCCGGGGCTGTCCGTTCACCAGTCCGGAGTCGTCGCGACGCTGGTGATCGACAACGCTCACAAACGCAACGCCCTCTCGGCGGAGATGTGGCAGCAGTTCCCGCCGCTTCTCTCCCGGCTCGCGAGCGACGACAGCGTGAAGGTGCTGATCGTGCGCGGTGCCGGCGAGGACTTCTCGGCCGGTGCGGACATCAGTGAGCTCGACGGGATCCTGCATGCACCGACCGGTCAGGACGGCGGCTATCTGACCGAGGGCGAGAATGCCCTGGCCCGCTTTCCCCGGCCGACCATCGCGGCCATCGACGGATTCTGCGTGGGCGGCGGTTGGCAGCTCGCGGCGGCGTGTGACATCCGCCTCGCATCGAGCCGGGCGAGCTTCGGGGTGACTCCGTCGCGCATCGGAATCGTCTATCCGCTGTCCGGCATCGAACGGCTGGTGAGCGTCGCGGGGATTGCCGTCGCGAAATACCTGCTCTTCAGTGGCGACCTTGTGGACGCGCCGACGGCGGAACGCTGGGGCATGGTGACCTCGGTCGTCGAGCCCCAAGACCTGTGGAGTGAGGCCGCCAGTCTCGCCAACCGCCTGGCGGCGCGGTCGCAACTCTCGATCCACGCGATGAAGCAGATCGTCGATGCCATCGCATCGGGTGCGGATGCGTCGGCCGTGAATCTGCGGTGGCAGGAGGAGATCGCCGGCAGCGACGACCCGGCGATCGGTGCGGCCGCCTTTGCCGCGAAGCGGGCCCCCGTGTTCACCTGGGCGCCGAGACCCGCGGACTGACGGATCCCCGCGGCTTTTCCCTGTCGCGCACTGTCGTCGGCCTAGTGGTTGTGGTTGTGGTTGTGGTTGTCGTTGGCGGCGGCGGCGGGTCGAGAACTAGGCTGCACTCATGTCTCGATGGCCCGCAGGCTCCCCACGCCGGCGCGGCGAACTGATGCTCGGCATCGTTCTCCCCGTCACCGCCGGGGTGCTGGCCATCACCGGGCTGATCCTTCTGCTCAGGCCGGATCCCCCCGCGAGTTTCGGGTGGTTCGCGTACGTGCCGCTCAGCACCACCACCTTCATGCCGATGCCGTGGTTCTCATCGACGCTGCACACGGTGGGCGCCACCCTGATCGGTGTCGGCATCGCCGTGATGGTCTTCTGTCTCGGCTGGCGGGTGGGCCGCCGGTGACGAGCGCCCGCCTTCGTCGGATCTCCGGCCTTTGCGGTGCGCTGCTCCTGATCGAGGCGATCGCGCTGTGGATCTTGCTCGCGACGGCTCCCACGCGGGTGCTCCTGCCGATCGCTCTCGACCTTGCCGCGGATCCGCACCGCTTCGAGCTCGTGCGCCTCGACCTCGGGTTGGGTGCCGTCGTGCTCTGCCTGCTCGTAGGGGTGGCTCGCCTGCTCGCGATCACCCCGGGGATCTTCCCGATCTATTCCGCGCAGGCGTCCCGCGATCGCCATCCGGCGCGCTGGATCGAGTTCGCCTTCAGCTCGTCGATCGTCGTGTTTCTCGTCGCCCAGCTGAACGGCATCACCGACATCGGTACCCTCGTGCTCAGCTATGCCGCGACGAGCGCGATGACCCTGTTCTTCGTGCTCGAAGAGCGCGGCCCACGACCGGCAACAGAGCGGATGCTTCCGCTCTGGTTCGGCGCCGCGATCGGCATCGTGCCGTGGGGGGTGATCGCGTTCCATCAGATCGCCGGATTGCTCGTGGGACAGCCGCCCTCCGGTCTCGGCCGCGTCGTCACGCTGGTGATGCTCGGGTTCTCGTTCGCCTTCTTCATCGTGCACTGGCACTCCCTCGCCCACCGGCTCGACCAGCCGCGGATCGAGTCCGGTCTGCCGTCTGCTGGGGAGGCCGTCCACATCGTGCTCAGTCTGGCGAGCACCTCTGTGTTCGCCTGGCTCGTGGTGGTCGGCGTCGTGAGCGGCCGTCTCTAGAGCCGAGGAGTTCCGCTCACCCCGGAAGGCGCGGTGCGTGGCGGACTTTATAGTGAGGTGGTGATGAGTCTGACGGATGTGCCCGGCCTCACCGGCATCCGTCGTCGCCTCCTCGCCATCACGCGTCGTCTTCGGCAGGCGGCCAAGACCGAGGTCTACGCGTTCTGGCGACGCCGCGCGCTGCGCCCGACGATGGTCCTGTACGAGTCCTTCGCCGGCAACGGGATGCTCTGCAATCCGGAGGCGATCTTCCGAGCACTTCTCGCCGACCCGGAGTTCGCCGATGTCACCCACGTCTGGGTGCTCGCGAGTCGGAGAGAGAACCCGGCTGTCGCGCGGGAATTCGCGCGATCGCGCTCCGTGCGGTTCGTCCGCCCCGGTACGTTCGGTTACTTCAGGGCACTCGCCACCGCAGGTTTCCTTGTCAACAACGCGACATTCCCGACCGAGTTCGGCAAGCGCAGCGGCCAGGTCTATCTGAATACCTGGCATGGCACTCCGCTCAAGCGCATGGGCTTCGACATCGGGGATCCGGCCACCCGCGTGGCCAACGTCATCCGCAACCTCCTCTCGGCCGACTACCTGCTCTCGGCCAGCCCGTTCATGACGGAGCACATGTATGAGAACGCCCACCGCTTGGGCAACATCTATAGCGGGCGGATCATCGAGGAGGGCTATCCGCGGATCGATCGGCAATTCATGGCTGAACCCGCCGCCGCCGCGGTGCGAGCGGGTCTGGAAGCCGGGGGATTGGATCTGCGCGGTCGCCGCATCATCCTCTACGCGCCCACCTGGAAGGGGACCTCGTTCTCCCGTCCGGAAGACGACATCAGCGAGCTGGTGTCCCGCATCGAAGAGCTCGAGTCGCTGATCGACACGACGAAGTACGTTGTGCTGCTGAAGACCCACCAGGTGGTGCACCGCTTCGCGGCGGACATCCCTGGCCTCCGCGATCGCGTGGTTCCGAACGAGATCCCCTCGAACGTCATCCTCGGCGTCACCGACATGCTCGTCACCGACTATTCGAGCATCTTCTTCGACTTCCTCGCCACCGGCCGGCCGATCTTCTTCCTCGCCCCGGATCTCGCGGACTACAGCGGCTACCGCGGCCTGTACATCGAGCCGGAGCACTGGCCGGGTCCGGTGGTGCCGAGCGTCGGTGCGCTCGCCGGTGCCATCAACGAGTTCGACCACGGCGGCGTAGACGACCGGGTGGCTGCGAACTACCGGGCGATGCAGGCACGGTTCGTCGCGCGCGAAGACGGCAACGCCACCCAGCGCATCCTCGACATCGTGTTTCGCGGCAAGCCCGAGGGCTATGCGGTTGCGCCGCTCCCCGGGGATGGGCGGCAGAGGATCCTCATCGCCGCCGGAAGCATGAGGCCCGGGGCGATCACCGCCGAACTCGTCGCGCTGCTCGACGTGATCGACCACTCGCGGTTCGACGTGTCGGTGATCTTCCCGCCGCTGCGCTCCCGGCCCGTGCTCGACCAGCAGCGGTTGTTGGATCCGCGGGTGCGGCAGTTCGCCCGGGTCGGCGGCATGAACGGATCGAAGCTCGCGCTCGCCCGATTGCGGTCGACGCGCGCGGCAGCGGCCGGTTCGCGAACTCGCCGCGGGACGTCTCCCGTGCGCAACGAACTCCGGCGGCACGAACTCTGGCGGGACGAGCTCTGGCGGGACGAGTGGGATCGATGCTTCGGGGGTGCCGCCTTCGACTTCGCGCTCGACTTCGTCGGCACCAGCCCATTCTGGGCGAGCCTGATGGTGCAGTCGCCCGGCTCGGAACGCTCGATCTGGCTGAGGGAGGACCCGGCCTCGACGTCGGCCCCGGAGACCGACACCCCCGGTGGGCCCGAGATCGCCGGGATCCGTCCCATCTACGACGCCTTCGATCGTCTGGTTTCGCCCTCGCTGTCGCGCCATCCCGCCCTTCGAGAGGTGACCGTCGCGGAGCCCCTGATCGGCGGCGAGAGCATCCTGGCCCGAGCGGACCTGCCCGTACAGCGCAACGAGGGTGATCCAGCGCTACCCGACTGGCTGGGTCGCGGCGGCTTCGGAGACGCGACCGGGGCGACCCGGATCTTCGTGTCGCTCGGCCGGCTCAGTGTGGAGAACGACCCACTTCGACTGGTTCGTGCCTTCGCGCTGGTGAATGCCGCTGCGCCGACCTCGCGACTGCTCGTGGTGGGGGATGGCCCGCTAGCGACGATCCTCGCCGCGGAAGTGGCCGCCCGCGGCCTCACGGGCGTCGTGGCTCTCGTGGGGTACCGATCCAACCCCTTTCCCCTCCTGAGGCGGGCAGACTGCTTCGTCTTCGTCGCCGGGAGTGCCAGAAACCCGAGGGTGATCGCCGAAGCGCGGGTGCTCGGATTGCCCGTCGTCCGGGTCATCGGCGCGGAAGTCGGCGCCGCACCCCTCTCGGGCATCCTCGAGGTCGAGCCGGAAGACCGGGCCATCGCCGACGGCATGCTCGAGTTCCTCGCGGGTCGGGTGGGACCATCGTCAATCGATTGGGTCGCGCACGACGATCGGGCGATCGAGAGCTTCTACCGGGCGATCGGGGGGATCCCGGCGATCGGCACGATCAGGGACGCGTGAGTTCCAGCGTGACACTCGTGTGTTGCGGGTACTCCGCCACGACCACGAATCCCTGCGCCGCCAGCATCGATCGGCCGTAGGTAGCGGCCTCTTTGCCCGGGAGGCGGTATTCGACCAACCAGACCGTCTTGGTGGAGCGATACACCGAGTCGAGTCGTGAAGCGACAGTCGTCGTGGGCACCACCGCATCGTGCCAGTTGCTCGTGTCGTACCAGGGGGTCTTGAGCGCGATATCCGTCAGGCCTGTGAATGGGGCCGGGTAGGTGCGCATCGCCAGTCGGGTAGCGCGCGACGGGCGGCTCCCCTCGTCGAAGAGTATGCCCTGACCGGGCTGCGCGTGAGCCTTGATGGTCTGCGCGATCTGCGCCCAGTCGCTGTTGTTCTTGGCGAAGGGTGTGCGTTCGCTGAGGTAACTGATCGAGGAGGCGCTGACGACGACGGCGAGCAGAACGATCCCCAGGATGCGCGGGCGGAGTCGCGCCAAGAGCCATCCGATGAGGAGTGCTGCGCCGGGCACCGCGAACGAGAGGTACCGGGAGGAGTAGACCGCGTGCACGGAATTGGCGGCGAGCAGGATGGCCGGGGGGCCGAGCAGCCAGGTCGCCGCAAGAGGAACGAGGGCCGGAGTGCGGGCGCCGGAGGTGGGGTCGGGATCCGCGCCATCGAACCAGTCGCGGTTTCGGCGCGAGGCCACCGCCCAGACGGCGATGGCGGCTGCGATGAGGATCCAGGCGAGGGTGGCCAACAGGTTGTTCCCGAACCACTGCGTCACGACCAGAGTGCGGATGTTGGTGGAGTCGCGGTTCGCCAGGAACGCGATCTGGCCGCTCTCCGCGATACCGAAACCGATCACCGGCCCGGCGAGGAGTATGCCGCCGAGCGTCGCCCGTGCCCAGGCGCGCAGGATGGCGGGACGCCGTTGGGACAGCACGACCACCGCATGGGCGACGATGATCAGGAGGCTGAAGAGGAACAGATACCCGCACGCGGCCAGTCCAACGGCGTAGACCACCCACAGTCGCTTCTCCGGCCGATCCCGGCCGACGATGTGAAGCAGCAGGATCGTCAGCCAGACGACGGCGGCCGTGCTCATGGCATAGCCCCGTGCCTCTTCGCCCATGTAGGTGATGCGAGGCAGCATCAGGGCGATGATGCCGGCGAAGACGGCGACCCGGATTCCGCCGAGGCGCGAGCCGATCACCACGACACCCGCCACGGCGATTCCGACGGCGATGGCGCTGGGGAATCTCACGGAGAAGGGAGAGGCGCCGAACGCCTGCACCCAGAAATGCAGGAAGAAGTAGTAGGTGCCGTGCACGGCGTCAACGCTGCCGAGCATGCGGAACAGCGAGGGAAGCGAACGCTCGGCGGACAGGACGCTTGCCGCCTCATCGCCCCACAGGGAGGGGATCCAGGATCCCCAGGCGGAGACGGCAGTCGCCACGGCGCCGAGAAACAGAGCAAGGCTCGACCGGACAGTCGGCCGCCATCCCGCACGGCGGGCGAGGGTGGACGGAGAGCTGCCGGAGCGGTCAGTAGCGAGCGACACGGTGGTGGAGTCTCTTTCGTTCGGACGAGCTGTCGGCACGGTCTTCGACACCCAGGGGATCGCTAATCGATGCATCCTCATCGTCGTCCTGTTCGTCCCCGACCTCTGCGAGGAGCGCAACAACCGCCCAGACGCACAGCGCAGCAACGATGACGAGAACACCGACACCACCGAATATCAGCCACACCATAGAGCGCCTCCTGGGATCTCGAATCCGTCGGGACCACCCTGCCAAGCGCTCTCCCAGATGGCTCTAAGACTGCGGGTTGCCTCGCGGCGAGAGCGTGCCGCGCATTCTTAGAGCAGCGCATTCTTAGAGCTTTGTGTGGAGCCGAAGAGAAGTACTATACATACTGCTGTGCTGAACGGCCGGTTCGAAACAGGGAGCGCCATGAAGCGAGTGATCCGTCTGATCCGCCAGTTGCTCAGGCTCGTGGGCGGGGCGAGCCGGGCCGAACTCCAGGCATTCGCCCGACGGGGTGGAGTGCGCGCAGAGGTCGTGTTGTACGAGTCCTTCGCCGGCAACGGTGTGCTGTGCAACCCCGAGGCCATCTTCCGTGAGATCCTGCGATCTCCCGACCTCGCCCACCTTCATCACATCTGGGCGCTCGACAGCCTCAGGGAACACCGGGCGGTGCAGGCCGAGTTCGCCGCCGATCGGCGCGTGCGCTTTGTCAGGCGTCGCTCCCTCGCCTACGTGCGTGCCCTCGCGACGAGCCGCTACCTCGTGAACAACGCGACCTTCCCCGCCGAGTTCAGCAAGCGGCCGGGGCAGGTCTACCTGAACACCTGGCACGGAACACCATTGAAACGCATGGGCTACGACATGCCCAACGGCGCTCTCGACTCCGCGAACACGATGCGCAACTTCGTTGCCGCTGACTTCCTGCTGTCACAGAACCCCTTCATGACCGAGCAGATGTACGAGAAGGCCTACCGATTGCGCGGGGCCTTCCGCGGGCTCGTCATCGAAGCGGGATACCCTCGCGTCGACCGCCAGTTCCTCGGCGCCGAGGAGGTGATCGAGGTGCGATGCCGCCTCGAGGCCGAGGGAATCCCTCTGGGTGATCGCTCGGTGATCCTGTTCGCCCCCACCTGGAAGGGAACGGATTTCAGTTCGCCGGCGGACGACGCGAACGAGCTGTTCGAGCTGGTGCAGGAGATCCAGAAGCAGGTGGGACCCGCATTCCTGGTGCTGCTCAAGACCCATCAGGTGGTGCACCGCTTCGCGAGGGATCGCCCCGAATTCCGCGAGATTCTCGTGTCGAACGACCTGCCGACAAACCTGATGCTGGGCATCACCGACGTTCTCATCACCGATTACTCGTCGATCTTCTTCGACTTTCTCCCTCTCGAGCGCCCCGTCGTGTTCTTCACCCCGGATGATCTCGACTACTCCGCATCGCGCGGTCTCTATTTTCCGCTCGACGAGCTTCCCGGGCCGGTGGTGGCACACGTCTCGGAGCTCGGCGAGGCCATCCGGTCCAGCATCGCCGCGAAGGACCCGGGAGTCCCGGGAGTCTCGAAAGTCTCGGGAGTCTCGGACGTCCCAGAAGCCCAGTCGGGCCCGGCCGCCCGCTCTACCGAGTGGAAAGCGCGGTTCTCACCGGAAGACGATGGGGGAGCCGCTCGTCGTGTCGTCGACGTCGTCTTTCGAGGGAAGACTGATCGCGCTCGCACGCGGTCGCTCGCAGACGACCCCCGCACGTCGATGCTGCTGAGCATCGGGGGGATGCGTTCGAACGGCATCACCAACTCCGCGCTCAATCTGCTTGCTGCGATCGATCACGATGCCTACAACGTGTCGGTCGTCTTTAACCGGCCGCGCCGCTCCCAGCAACTGTCGAACCAGCAGCGCATTCCGCATCAGGTGAGGCAATTCCTCCGGGTCGGCGGCATGAACGGCAGCAAGGCCACGCACGTGTTTCGCCGGCTGCAGGAGCGCTACCCCGTGCTGAGGCGCAGGCCGGAGACGGCGATAGAGCAGCGGATGTGGCGCTCGGAGTGGGCGCGCTGCTTCGGCGACACGCAGTTCGATTCCGTCGTCGAGTTCAGCGGCTACACCGCGTTCTGGGCCTCTCTCCTGCTCCATTCCCCGCGGGCCTTTCGCTCCATCTGGTTGCACAACGACCTGTTCCTCGAGACCCGGCGATTCGTGGGGAGTCGTCGCCGCATGAAGCGCTCGCTGCCCGCGGTGTTCAGCGTGTACCGGGACTTCGACGCCCTGGTGTCCGTGTCGGAGAGCCTGAACAAGATCAACCGCGACGCTCTCGGCACGCGCTACGCGCTGCCGGAGGAAGCATTCGTCTTCGCTCGAAACCTCGTGGATGAAACCTACGTTCTCCAGGGGCTCCGTGCTCCGCTGTCATCGATCGAAGAGTTCGACGCGGACGAGGCTGCCGCGCAGGGCGGCGCCCGGGCTTCGAGCGACCGGGGCTGGATCGACGGGATGCTGCGCGACGACGACACCGTATGGTTCGTCAGCGTCGGCCGATTCTCGCCAGAGAAGAACCAGGCACGACTCATCCGCGCCTTCTCGGAGATCTCTCGCGAGACTCCCGCTGCGCGCCTGGTCATCGTCGGTCACGGACCCTTGCGCGATCACCTGCAGCGACTCATCGACAGCCTCGCGCTCTCGGAGGTCGCGTTCATCGTCGGACCGTTCGCCAACCCCTTTCCCATCCTCGCCGCGGCTGACTGCTTCGTGCTGTCGAGCGACTATGAGGGCCAGCCTATGGTGCTCCTGGAAGCGGCACTCGCGGGGCTTCCGATCGTCTCAGTGGAGTTCGATTCCGCTCGTGATGCACTGCCGGATTCCCCGATCCGAATCGTTCCGCAGAGCGACAGCGGCCTGGCCGACGGCATGCGGGCGTTCCTTCGCGGTGAGGTGGCCGCGGCAGCGCTCGACGGAGTGGCGTACAACCGGTCCGCGCTGGCGGAATTCTGCGCGGTGGCGAGTCCGCACCCGAAGGCGCAGCGGATCTCGTCGTAGCCGGGCCGCAGAGTCGCGGGAGGGATCAGTCGGACTCGGGTGACGCGGTCACGGTGCGTCGACGGATGATGATCGTGCGCACCGCGATCGGCACGACCGAGATCACCACGATCCCGATGAGCACGATGTCGATGTACTGCGAGACGAAAGTCGTCACCCCGGGCACGTGAGCGAGTCCGAAGCCGACCAGAATGACCAAGCCCGACCAGAGAGCGGCCCCCGCGAGGTTGAAGAGCGTGAAGAGCCGGCGTGACATGTGTCCCACACCGGCTGCGACGGGAGCGAAGGTGCGCACGACGGGGACGAAGCGGGCGATGGTCACCGCGACCGGTCCGAAGCGGGTGAAGAAGGCCTCCGTGCGATCCACACTCTTCTTGCTGAAGATTCCCGACTCGCGGCGTTCGAAGACCCTCGGCCCCGTGCGCCGACCGATCGTGTACCCGAGTTGATCGCCCAGGGCGGCGGAGACAGCGACGACCAGCACGACCAGCCACAGGGGTTGGCGGATGGCTCCGCTGAGAGTGAGCACCCCGGTGAAGAACAGCAGGGTGTCTCCGGGGAGGAAGAATCCGATGAGGAGGCCGGTCTCGGCGAACACGGCCGCGCAGACGATCGCGAGCCCCCAGATTCCGGCACCGGTGATGAGGGACTGGGGGTCGAGAATCCCGAGAGAGACGAGGGAAGAAGAAATCATGATGTTCCAGTCTGCCCAACGCGGGTCTAAGAAAGCTCCAAGCTAACGAATTCTCAGACGCTTCTTAGTGCCTCCCGTGGACCGTTGCTCTCGTGACAGTTCGCCCCTCACCCTCGCGCAGCCGGCGTCTGGCAGCGACCACCGCGAGCAAAGTGCCGGAAGTGACAGTGCTCTTCTGGGTCGTCAAAGTCCTGACGACCGGAATGGGAGAGACGACTTCGGACTTCCTGGTGCGTTCGATCGACCCGGTCGTCGCGGTCGGGATCGGAGCCGCTCTCTTCGCTCTGGCGCTGACCCTTCAGTTCCGCGCCGATCGCTACCGGCCGTTGGTCTACTGGCTCACCGTCGTCGCGGTCAGCGTCTTCGGCACGATGGCGGCGGATGTCACCCACATCGTGCTCGGCGTGCCGTACCTGGTCTCGAGCATCGTCTTCGGGGCTGTGCTCGTCCTGGTCTTCTCCCTCTGGCATCGAAGCGAAGGCACCCTGTCCATCCACAGCATCACCTCGCGCCGTCGCGAATTGTTCTACTGGGCCGCGGTGATCGTCACCTTCGCCCTTGGCACAGCGGTGGGGGACCTGACGGCGACGACGCTGCATCTCGGATATTTCGTCTCTGGCCTTCTGTTCGCCGTGGTGATCGCGATCCCGGCCGTGGCATTCCGGCTCCGACGGTTCGGCCCGATATTCGCGTTCTGGTTCGCCTATGTGGCGACCCGACCGCTCGGGGCATCCTTCGCCGACTGGATGGGCGTCTCCCACGCGCGCGGCGGACTGGGGTGGGGCACCGGGCCGGTGAGCGTCGTGTTGGCGCTCCTCATCGCGGCCGGGATCGCGGTCATCGCCGCCACCGAACGTCGCCGGCGACTCGCCGCGGTCGATTCCTAGCCCACGCGACACGCGGGTCAGCGCCGTCTCGGGTCGTGCTTGTTCGTGCAGTCGACGCCATGGGCGTATCGACCCTACGACTCGGCCGCGGGGCGCTGTTCTCGAGCCTGGGGAATGCGCAGTTCGATGGTGGTGCCCGCCGGAGATGTCTCCAGAACGTTCGCTGTGCCGCCGAAGCGCTCGACGGTGTCGCGCACGAGCGACAGTCCGATGCCGAAACCGGTATGCGTGGTGCCGCCCCCGCCGACGGCGGCTCCGGACCGGGCGAAGCGGTCGAAGATGCGACCCGGTTCGATTCCGGTGATTCCCGGTCCGCGGTCCCGCACGCGGACCACCACCGTGTTCTTGATCTCTTCGACGGTCACATCGATGGTCGATCCCGCGGGGGAGAAATCGAGGGCGTTGTCCAGGAGGGTCAGGACACAGCGGTGGATGCTGGTGGCCGGAACTGCGGTGGCGCACCCCTCTGCCGCCTCCAGGTCGATCGAAATCGAGCGTTCCGCAGCCAGGATGGACATCGAGTCGATGGCTCGCTGTGCGATGGGGGCCACCGCGATGGATTCGCCGCTGCCGGGGGAGCGGTCGAGCTCCGCGAGCGCGAGGAGATCGTTGACGATACCGATCAGGGTGCGGGTGTCGCGACGGAGATCGTTCACCGTCTGCGCCGACGGATCGCCGGGGGCCAGGCCGCGCTGCAGCAGTTGGAGACGCGCGTCGAGCACGGTCAGGGGGGTACGCAGCTCATGGCTGGCATCGGCGACGAAGGCCCGCTGCAGCCGCAGCGCGTCACCGAGAGGACGAACGGCACGGCGGGTGGCGAAGAAGCTCATCGTGCCGGCCAGGATGATGGCGATGGTGCCGATCACGAGTCCGCCGACCAGGATCTCCAGGCCGCCGACGTCGATGGTCGTCTCGTGCGATTCCCCCTGGGGGAACAGGCTGCCGGGCTTGAGGTGGGCGAAGACGAAGGTGAAGGCGGCGATGAGCACGACGAGCACGAGCGCGGTCGAGGTGATGGTGATCTGGAAGCCGACGGTGCGCGATGCCCGCCGAATCGCCCGGGCGTCCGAGTCATCCGTCTTGCGCGCGATGCCCCGTTTTTTCAGGGTGCCCCTCGTGCTCACGGGGCCCCCAAGCGGTAGCCCTGCCCGCGGACGGTGGTGATGAGGTCGGTGTCGGTCTTCCGGCGAACGTAGTGCACGTAGGTGTCCACGGTGCCCGGCTGGTCGGTGGAGCCGAAGACCTGGTCCAGAATCTGTTCGCGCGTGTAGGTGCGATGCGGATTCTCCGCGAACAGCCGGAGCAGCTCGTTCTCCCGCTCGGTGAGGATGGTGCGGCCGTCATAGGGCGAGTAGACGGTGCGGCTCTCCGGGTAGAACTCCCATAGCCCGATGCGCACGAACGGCCCCTCACCCGTATAGACCCTCCGGATCGACCGCAACCGGGCGAAGAGCTCGTCGAACTCGAATGGCTTCACCAGGTAGTCGTTCGCCCCGGCGTCCAGACCGCGAACCTTGTCTTGGATGGTGCCGAGCGCCGTGAGAATAAGCATGGGGGTCGTGATTCGCTTGCGGCGGAGGGTCTCGATCACCCCGAGGCCGTCGAGTCCCGGTAAGCGACGATCGACGATCATCACCTCGAACGTGCCCTCGAGCGCCACGGCGACCCCGGTGGTGCCGTCGGCGACCAGGGTGACGGAGTAGACCTCGTCGAGCACCTCGCGCAGGAGGGGACCGAGTTGGGGGTCATCCTCGATGAGCAGCAGGCGGGGCCGCGCGTCGGTCACGGGAGACTCGGGTGCACAGTCATCGTCATCTACCCAGTCTGCCCATTTTCCTCTAAGAATTCTCTAAAGAACATGGCCGGTGCCGATCGGGGTTCGTCGACTCCCGCGGTGACCCATCGCGTACCGAGCTCTAGTCCCGGTAGGACTTGCGCGGGGGTCGGTCGCCCCGGTCGTCGCCGCGGGCAGCGTCCTTCCGTGCCCCGCCCCGGTCGGCCCGGATCTCGATGAGCTTGCCGCTGATGCGGGTGCCCTTGAGTTTGTCGAGCACATCGCCGGGGAGGTTCGCCGGAAGGTCGACCAGCGAGAAGTCGGGAAGGATCTTGATGTGGCCGAAGTCCTCGCGACTGAGACCACCCTCGTTGGCGATCGCGCCGACGATCTGGCGCGGCTCCACCTTGTGCCGCTTGCCCACCTCGATGCGGTAGGTCGACATCGGCCCAGCGTTGGGTCGGGCGCGTCGCTCGGTGCGGTCCGCCCGCTCCGGGCGGTCACCGCGGTCCGGACGATCGCCCCAGTCGGCACGCTCGGCGCGGTCGTGGCGCTGCGCGCGCTCGGGGGAGAGAAGCAGCGGGGTCTCGCCCTGCGCGACGATCGCGAGCGCGGCTGCGACATCCACCTCTGGCACGTCATGGTGCGCGATGTAGTGGCTGATGATGTCGCGGAAGCCCGCGATGCGATCGCCCTGGCCGAGAGCCTCGGTGATGGCGTCGTCGAAGCGGGTCAGGCGGGTGACGTTGACATCCTCGACGCTTGGCAGCTGCATCTGGGTGAGCGGCTGGCGCGTCGCACGCTCGATGGCGTCGAGCAGACGACGTTCGCGAGGGGTGACGAAGCTGATCGCGGCACCGCTGCGTCCCGCACGACCGGTGCGGCCGATGCGGTGAACGTAGGACTCGGTGTCGATGGGGATGTCGTAGTTGACCACGTGGCTGATGCGCTCGACGTCAAGGCCGCGGGCCGCGACATCCGTGGCCACCAGGATGTCGAGCTTGCCCGACTTCAACTGGTTCACCGTGCGTTCGCGCTGGGCCTGGGCGACATCGCCGCTGATGGCTGCGGCGGAGTAGCCGCGCGCCCGCAGCTTCTCGGCGAGGGTCTCGGTCTCGTTCTTGGTGCGGACGAAGACGATCATTCCCTCGAAGTTCTCGACCTCGAGGATGCGCGTGAGCGCATCGACCTTCTGCGGATACGACACCATGAGGTAGCGCTGTGTCGTGTTGGCCGATGTCGTGGTCTTGTTCTCGACGGTGATCTCTTGCGGATCGTGCAGGTACTTCTTCGAGATCCGACGGATCTGCGGAGGCATCGTGGCCGAGAACAGCGCCACCTGCTTGTCGTCCGGGGTGTCGGCGAGGATGGTCTCGACATCCTCGGCGAAGCCCATTTTGAGCATCTCGTCGGCCTCGTCGAGCACGAGGTACTTGAGCTCGGAGAGGTCGAGGGTGCCTTTGGCGAGGTGGTCCATGATGCGTCCGGGAGTGCCGACCACGATGTGCACGCCGCGCCGGAGGGCGGAGAGCTGCACTCCGTAGGCCTGTCCGCCATAGACCGGGAGCACGTGAACGCCACGCATTCCGGAGGCGTACTGCTCGAAGGCCTCGCAGACCTGAAGGGCGAGCTCGCGAGTGGGAGCGAGCACGAGGGCCTGCGGGTTCTTTTGAGCGAGATCGAGGCGGGAGAGGATGGGCAGCGCGAATGCGGCGGTCTTTCCCGTGCCGGTCTGGGCGAGTCCCACGACATCCCGTCCGGCGAGCAGCGGAGGGATGGTCGCTGCCTGGATGGCCGATGGGGTCTCGTACCCGACATCCTTGAGTGCCTTGAGCACGGCGTCGGTCAGGCCGAGTTCGGAGAAAGTGAGCGTGGCGGCGGCAGTGGTTGCCTCGCTGGTCGTGGTGGTGTCAGCTGGCGTCATGTTCTAACGGTAGACGTTCGCCGGGCCACCGTGCCGCGCTGTGGCGGTCGATTCCCGTTACTTACCGCGGATTCGAACGGTGCAGGATGACCCGAGCGCACAGCGCGCACACGAGCGGGCCGACCGTGGCCGACCACAGCACCGAAGCGAGCACATCCGTCGGATAGTGCACTCCGTCGATCATCAGGGCGAACGCGACCAGGACTGCGAAGATCGTCCCCGCCACGAGGGCGAACGCTCGCCAGGGGCCTCGCGGGGCGAGGAACACGAATGCGACGACCACCGCGACGACGAACACCATGTGGCCGCTGGGGAACGAGGCATCGACCGGCTGGTGGGCGAAGGGATGCGACAGCGCGGTGGCATCCGGTCGCGGCCTGTGGATGAGGAATTTCATGACGGCGCTCGGCAGCCAGGTGACGGCCACTATGACGGCGAAGCTGAGAGCCACGCGGAATCGCCGAGTGATCACCAGGATGACGATGGCGATGACGGCGGTGATGATCACGGCCGGGATCGGGCTCAGCACCGCATAGAGTCCGGAGGTGAGGGCGCCAAGGCCGCCCGAACGCAGCGTGTTGAGTGCCTGCGAGGCCCCCCGGTCGAAGCCGGAGAGCAGGCCGAACCTGGTGACACCCAGCCCGAGGGCGGCGACGAAAACCACCCCGAGTACGGCGACAGCGGTGAGCGCCGGCAGCCGGCGACCGAGTGGTGACGGGGAGTTCTCGTCGACGAACGGGCGTATCTGGGGTGCCGGGGGGATGCTCACGTGCCCAATGTCTCCTCCGCTCTCTAAGAAATCCGCAAGTTTCGTGAGATCCGCGTTCGTCGTGGGTGTCCCCGACCGATCGAGAGACGGCTTCCAGCATCGAGGGCCCGGGTGGCAAGGTGTGTAGATGACCGAATCCACTGCTCGATCGCATCGACCAAGCAGACGCTCGGTGCTCGCCGGAACGGTGTGGGGGATCGCGGGGCTCGCGGGCGGAACGGCGCTCGGTGCCGCCCTGCCCAGCGCGACAGTCGCGGAGTCGGAACTTCCCGAGCGGCCGGGCGGCACCGGCTTCGATCACCTGGTGGTTCTTGCTTTCGAGAATCGATCGTTCGACAACCTCTTCGGATACCTGTATTCCTCTCTCGGGCATCCCGTGCCTGCGGGCCAGTCCTTCGAGGGATTGGAGGGGGGAGCCCGGTTCAACCTCGCTCCCGATGGCACCCGCGTCGACGCGCATCCCTATTCCGGGTCGACCGACGCGATCATGGCCAGCCCCTCGCCCAATGCCGGCGAGGAGTATGCGCACATCAATACTCAGCTCTTCGGCATCGTGGATCCGCCAGCGAACGCCACGGCCACCGTGCCGCAGGCGCCGTACAACGCGCCGCCGCCGGGAACGAAGCCCAGCATGAGCGGGTTCGTCACGGACTACATCAACAACCACGCCGCGAAGACCGGGGCACTCCTCACGCCGGACGAATACGGCGCCATCATGGGATCATTCACTCCCGACATGCTGCCGGTGTTCAGCACGCTCGCCCGGAGCTTTGCGATCTACGATCACTGGCACGCTTCGGTGCCGACCCAGACCTTCGCGAACCGATCCTTCATGCACGCATCCACCTCGAGTGGATTCGTGGAGAACAAGGGCGTCCAGGGCTTCGGCAAATGGATCGATCCGGCACTCAACGATGCGCCGACCGTGTTCAACCAGCTCGACGAGGCCGGGGTGAGTTGGGCGGTGTACTTCGACGAGAGCCAGCTCATCTCCTTCACCGGACTGATCCACGCGGCGCGACTCCAGCCCTACTGGAAGACCAACTTCCGCACCATGACCCAGTTTCACGCGGATGTCGCAGCGGGCACCCTGCCCGCCTACAGCTTCATCGAGCCCCGCTTGATCTACAACCACAACGACATGCACCCGGCCACCGAAGCCGTGACAGAACAGACAGTGGAGGGAAAGGTCATCCTGGGAAGCGGCTTTTCCGACGCAAGGGCCGGGGAACAACTGCTCCACGAGGTCTACACCTCGATCAGGAAGAGCTCGGCCGTGAAGGGCTCGAATGCGCTCAACACGATGTTCTTCGTCACCTTCGACGAGACGGGGGGCACCTACGATCACGTTCCCCCTCCGGCAGCAGAGCCTCCGGGCGATGGCGCACCGGGAGAGCTCGGATTCGGATTCGACCGGCTGGGTGCGCGAGTGCCGGCGCTGGCGATCTCCGCCTATACGCCCGCGGGAGCTGTCATCAACGATGAGATGCACCACGGTGCGATCCCGAGCACCCTGCGAGCCCGGTGGGGGCTGAAACCACTGACGGAGCGCGATCGTCACGCTGCGACCCTTAGCAGTGCCGCCACGTTGCCCGCGCCGCGTCAGCCCTCCACCTGGCCGGTGACAACCTCGCATTACGTGCCGCTCAACCCAGAGGCCCCGAGCGCAGCAGTCGGGGCGAAGCCGAATGCCGCGCTCACCCCGCCGGCGGTCGGATTGCTGAGCGTCTTGCTCGCGAAGTATGGGCAGCCGGGGGATCCCATCCCCAAGACCTATGCGGACGCAACGGAACTCCTCGAGAAGCATGGCCGCGAGCTTTTCGGCACCTAGGGCAGGGCTCTCCTCGATGCCGAAGCCGGGCGGGGAGCGTGGTGTTCTCTCCCCGCCCGGCCAGGGTGATCGGAATTACTTGCTGAAGCCGATCTTCGCCATGTTGAGGCTCAGAGTCGGTGTGATCGCCGATCCAACCACATTTTTGTTCATGAGGTAGTTCAGCGTTTCGTAGTGCGTGAAGATGAGCGGAGCATCAGTCGTCATCTGGGTACGAATCTTCTCGTAGAGGGACTCTCGCTCCTTCGTGTCACTGCTCGCCGCGGCCTGGTCGATGAGAGCATCGACTTGCGGGTTCGAGTATCCGGTGGTGTTGATGGGCCCGCCCGCTTTGATGACCAGGGAATAGAAGTTGTCCGGATCGATGGTGCGCTCCTGGTACGCGCTGGTGATCTGGTAGTCACCGCTGCTGAAAGCGTCGTACCAGACGGAGACATCGACTGCCTTGATCGACATGTCGATACCGATCTTCTTCAGTTCGTCTCGAACCACCTGCCCGGTTTTGAGCAGCTCTGGGTACTGGGACAGGCCGAGGTACTCGACCTTCAGTCCGCTGGCGTAGCCGGCCTCGTCCATCAGTTTCTTCGCCTTGGCGATGTCCTGCTTCGCACCAAAGATGCCGGACGCCTTGTACCAAGGTGACCCGGTGGGAACTTCCTCGAGACCGAGTTCGCCGGTGCCGAGATACGCGACATCTCGAATAGCAGAACGGTCGATGGCCAGGGCGATTGCCTGGCGCACCTTCGGGTCGTTGAAGGGCGCCTTCGTCGTGTTGAGCGCGAGGTAATCGGGAATTCCCGCAACCGGGCTCGTCACCAGGGTGAAACGCGGGTCTTTCTTGAGAGTGGGCACCTGCTGGAGAGGGACGGCATCGGCCCAGTCGATCTCACCGGACGACAGGGCGTCGATGCGACTCTGGTCAACTGGAAGGAACTTGAAGGTGATCGAATCGAGATGAGGAAGCCCCTTTTTGAAGTAGCTGGGGTTCTTCTTCAGCGTGATGTGGTCTCCCTGCACCCATTCGACGAATTCGAATGGGCCGGTGCCAACGGGGTGGCGGGCAGGGTCGGAGCTCTCGATTGCCTTCTTGTTCACGATCTCGCCGTTCGTCGCGAGGTTGGTGAGGAAGGGTCCGAATGCAGCCTTCAGGTGGAACACGACGCTGGTGGGCGTCGGTGCATCGATGGAAGCGATCTGGGAGTAGAGCCCCGCGTATGCACTCGCTGTGGCGGGGTTGAGCAGCCTCTCGAAGGTGTACTTAACGTCGGCCGAGCTGAATTTCTCGCCGTTCTGGAACGTAGCGTTGTCGACCAGGGTGAAGGTCCAGGTCGTCGCGTCATCCTGCTTCCACTTCGTGGCGAGGTCGGGCACGAACTTTCCGTTTGCGTCGAGGTCGATCAGCATGCTGAAGATGCCTTCGTAGACCTGCGCGCCCGTGTAGATCGACGATGTGGCGGGATCGAGCACATCGGGTTCGCCTGTGAGTGCGGCTCGAAGGTCGCCTCCGTCTTTGATACCCGATGACGACGTTCCACCGCTCGCCGACGGCGTCGAGCTGGTGCCGCATCCCGTCAGGGCGAGGGCCACGGCGAGTCCGGTTGCGGTGATGAGTGCGGCGATTTTTGCCCGGTGGCCCGTTGAGGGCCGGGGGCGGGAGTGCGTTTTCATTGGTGCCTCTTCCGAATGTGATGGACTAATTTGCGGTGCGGGTGACGAACTCGATGAAGCTGTGGTTGAACGGATCCGGCGATTCCCACAGGCACGCGTGCCCGCCGGGAACTGTCGACCAGCTGGAGCCGGGCAGGCTGGACTGGAGCTGAGCTGAGAGGCGCACGGGGATCAGGATGTCCTCCTCGCCGGCCAAGACCAGCGTCGGTGCGGTGATGTGGGCTAGCCGGTCGAGGGCGTCGTGGGTCTGGATGACGTGCAGTTGCGACAGGTACGCCTCGACTGTCATCGGCAGGGATGCCATGGCCTCCGCGAATTCGGCAGCGTCTTCTGGACGCTCTTGAAAGAACGGACCCGTGAATGCCCAGAGGGCGACATCCCGCATTACGAAGGGCACACCGAGTCCTGTGGCGAGATCAGCCCACATGGCGAACATGTTGAGGCAGAACGCGTCGGGCCTCGCATAGGTGCATCCGAGGGTGAGCGACTTGAGATCCTCGGGGAACGCGATCGCATACTCCTGGGCGATCATGCCGCCCATCGAGACACCCATGAGGTGGAAGTCTGAGATCCCGAGACTGTCGACGAGGGCTTTCGCGTCTTCGGCCATCATCGTGGAGCTGTAAGGACCGGCAGGCTTGTCGGAGTCCCCGATGCCCCGATTGTCAAATCGCAGCACGCGGAATCCCGCCTCGAGCAGCGCGGGTACTTGAAAGTCCCAGGAGTAGAGATCATCGGCGAGTCCGTTGATGAGAACAATCGTCTCTCCGCTGTTCTCCTCGCCGTCGAGACGGTAATTCAGGGTGATTCCGTTCACGTGTGCTGTGGGCACGGTGCGCTCCTTCTGTTGGTGATATGCGTGTTCGTGGGCTCGGTCGGGGTCACTTCGGTCGGGGGATCGCGCCGATCAGCGCTCGGGTGTAGTCATGACTGGGCCGGTTCATGACCTGTTCCGTTTCACCGGTCTCGACGATGACGCCGTGATAGAGCACGGCGACCTCGTTGCTGATGTGCTCGACCACCCCGAGATCGTGTGAGATGAAGATGCAGGCGACGTGGAGGTCGTGTTGCAGGTCCATGAACAGGTTGAGGATCTGTGCTTGCACGCTCATGTCGAGGGCACTCACCGGCTCGTCGGCCACGATGAGTTCGGGCTCGCTCGCGAGAGCGGCCGCGATACTGACACGCTGACGCTGGCCGCCGGAGAGAGTGGTCGGCAGGCGGTCGGCTAGGGTCGTGCTGAGTCCGACCCGGTCGAACAGGTCGAGCACGCGTCGCTCCCGGGTGAGCGGTGTACCGATCCGAAAGCTGTCCAGAGATTCCCGCACGCTTCGCCCGATCGGCCACCGCGGATCGAGACTCCCGTAGGGATCCTGAAACACCGGCTGCACACGTCGGCGGAACGTCGAGCGGTCGGCCCGGGACATCGTGCTGAGTTCCTTCCCGTCGAAGCTGATGACTCCCTCGGACGGCGCGGTGAGGTCGAGGATGCAGCGACCGAGAGTGCTCTTTCCGCTTCCCGATTCCCCGACGAGACCGAGTGTCTGGCCACGCTCGAGCGTCAATGAGACACGGTCGAGTGCCACGGCATCGCGGCGACTCCAGGGAGGACCACCAGCGGGGAAAGACTTGCTCACGTTGTCAACCGTCAGAAGTGAGCTCATGAGCGGCCGTCCCTTCCGGGGAGTGAGTCATCACTTGTCGGCCCGTCGATGCTCCAGTCGTCGGAGATCACCGGAAGGCGGCTTCCGCGCGGAGCCCCAGCCGGGTTGGAGGCCAGGAGTGCTCGGGTGTAGGGGTGCCGGGGTGCGCTGAAGAGATCCGTCGTCTTCGCCACCTCGATGAGTTCCCCCCGGTACATCACCCCCACTCGATCACACACCTGGGCGACAACGCCGAGATCGTGAGTGATGAGAAGAACGGTGGTGCCGTGGGCGGTTCGCAGCGTGTCGATCAGGTTGAGGACCTGCGCCTGGATCGTCACGTCGAGTGCCGTGGTCGGTTCGTCCGCTATGAGCAGCTGCGGCCGGTTCGCCAAGGCGGCAGCGATGACTATTCGCTGCCGTTGGCCGCCGGACAGGCGGTGGGGAGCATCGGAATAGCGGGAGGCGGGGTCGGGGATTCCCACTTCGCCCATGAGCTGGATTGCCCGCGCCTTCGCTTCCCGCAGCGAAATGCGACTGTGCGCGCGAAGGGTCTCCGCGATCTGGTCACCGACCGGCCAGGTGGGATCGAGACTCGCCGAGGCATCCTGGAAGATCATCGCGACCTCGTTGCCGCGCAGGTTTCGGAGTTCGGCTGTGTCGAGGTGCGTGACCTCCCGCCCGTTCATGGAGATGCTTCCCGTTGTCTGGGCGATAGTCGGAAGCAGGCTCATCACGGCGTTCGCTAGGGTGCTCTTGCCGCTGCCGCTTTCGCCGACGATCCCGAAGATCTCGCCACGGTTGAGGGTGAGCGACACATCGCGCACGGCGGGTTCGGGTTGTGCGCCGAAGCGCACTGACACCTGGGAGAGCGCGAGGATGTCGGTCATTCGGCCACTCCTGCCGGATCGAAGGCGCGGCGAAGACCCTCGCCGAGAAGCGTGAATGCGAGCACCGCGATCACGATCGCGAGGCCGGGAAAGACCTCGACCCAGGGAGCCTGGATCAGGACGTCCCGACCGTCGGCCAGCATGCCTCCGAGCGACGGGGTAGGCGGCTGGGTTCCCAGGCCGAGAAAGCTGAGTCCCGCCTCGAGCTGAAGGGCGAACGCACTGAGAATCGACGCCTGCACGATGACCGGACCTATCGCATTCGGGGCCACATGGGTCCCGATGATTCGAAGGTGGCTCGCTCCCCGCGCCCGCGCTCCGGCCACATAGTCGTTGCGCGTCACGACGAGGGTGCTGCTTCGCATTACCCGAGCCAGGATGGGCAGGTAGATGACGGCGATAGCGAGGCCGGCAACCGTGCTTCCCGGGCCGAGGATCGCGATCAGCGTTATCGCCAGGAGCATGGCCGGCAGGACGAGGACCATGTCGAGGGTGCGCGAGATCGCGGTATCCACCCAGCTGCCGAAGTAGCCCGCGGCCAGTCCGAGCGGTACGGCCACGAGTGTGGCGACCAGGACCGCCGAAATCGAGACGAGGAGGCTGACGCGCAAACCGAAGAGAACCCGGCTGAGCACGTCTCGTCCGAGCACATCCGAGCCGAAGGGATGCTGGAGGTTGGGGGTGCCGAGCACCCTGCTCACCTCGACGGTTTCCGGATCGTGGGGCGCGAGGATCGGCGCCAGGATGGCGACGACGGCGAGCGCAGCCAGGATCAGGATGCCGGCGAGGATGAAACGGTTCGCCGTTCGACGTCGTCTGCGAGGTGGTCGCATCCGTGTCGAAGTCGTGCCGGGAACGAGGGCCGTGGTCATGTGGAGGCTCCGTCCGAGACACGCGGGTCGAGCCAGCCGACGATCAGGTCGGTGAGCAGGGAGACCACGATGAATGTCGTCGCGATGGCGAGAACGCCTACCTGCACGGTGGGGTAGTTCCGTTGGTTGATCGCGGTGACGATGAGTTTGCCGACACCGGGCAAGGCGAAGAGCGTCTCGATGATGATGGCCCCTCCGAGCAGCACGCCGAATTGGATTCCGATCACGGTGACGATGGCCGGGCCGGCGTTCCTGAGCGCATGCCCGAACACGATGCGGCCGGGACGGATCCCTTTCGCCCGGAGGAACAGCACGAACGGTTGGTCGAGGACGGTCGACACCGCAGCGCGGGTGGTGCGGAGGATGTAGGCTGCCTCGCCCACCGCGAGGGTCAGCACAGGCAGGATCATGTAGCGCAGATTGTCGAGGGGATTGTCGGTGAACGGCACATAGCCGGATGGGGGAAGCAGTGCGAGAGTGCCCGTGAACAGGAGCACGAGCATGATTCCGAGCCAGAAATCGGGGATGCTGACGCCGAGAATGACGAACCCCTCGGTGAGTCGGCGAACCCAACGCCCCCCGACGGCGGCGCGGACTCCGAGCGGCACGCCGATGGCGACGGCAAGAAGCATGGACAATCCCGCGAGTTCGAAGGTGACCGGCAGCCGCTGGGCGAGCAACTCGGCCAGGGAGGCATGGCTGACGATGTCGGTGCCGAGATCCCCGCGGAAAAGGGCTCCGATCCAGTTCACGTACTGCGCGAAGAGATTCTGGTCGAGCCCGAGCTGGTGACGAATCTCCGCGACATTCGCGGCCGTTGCCCGGAATCCGAGCATCGTGCGCACCGGGTCGCCTGGCACGAGCCGGATGATCAGGAAGACCACGATGCTCATGATGAAGAGCACCGGAATCGTGAGCAGTATTCTGCGCACGACGAAGGCGAGGCGGGAGGTCATCGCTCATCCCCCGTCTCGTTGTCTCGCTCCGCGCGCGCGATCAGGTCCCTGATGAGCGATTCGGAGAGCACGAAGTGAAGGGCCGCGATGTCGCCGGCGTCGTCGACCCTTCCCTCGATGACCGCTTGCACGAGGTCGTGGTGCTGGTGGATGGCTGTCTGTCGCACCGAGTCGGTGTAGGGCTCCGCGCCGAGGTTCAGGCTGATCTTCGTCCGAAGGTCCACCGACAGGTTCACCAACAGCTGATTGTGACTGGCCTCCGCGATCGCGCGGTGCAGCATCGAGTCGGCGTTGCGGGAGGCATCGTGGTTCGGGGCATCCTGGTATGCCCGAAGGGCCGCCTGAATCCTGATGTCGTCATCTTCCGTGTGCCGAAGAGCCGCCGTGCGGGCGATCAGCGGTTCGATCAGAGTGCGAGCGTCGAACAGCTCCTCGAACTCGGACCATTTCGGCACCAGATGGCGGCGAACGTGCTCGGCCGATGTCGGGCCCCAGGTGGAGAGAACGAAGTACCCGCCATTGCGTCCGCGGCGCACCTCGAGGTACCCCGTGTCGGTGAGCTGCCCCAATGCTTCGCGCACCGAGGTGCGCGACACTCCGAGCATCGACGCGAGTTCGCGTTCGGTCGGAAGCTGCTGTGCAGGCACATACAGTCCGAGAGCGATGGCGGTGATCAGCCGGTCGGCCACATCGTCGGCGACGTGCCGCGCCACGATGGGGCTTCCCCAGGCGAGGGTCGCGGCGGCGCTGTCATTCGCGGCGAGAAAAGCCTCTGGCCCCGCGCCGTGCGCGATCATGATTGCTCCTCTCGGGTGAAGCGGGTGAGGAGGAAGCGCGCCAGGGTGCGCGCGGCCGCCACGATGCTGTCGAGTTCCACAGACTCATCCACCCCGTGCATGTCGTGGGCGACTGCGCCGTAACACACGGCGGGAATCTCGAACCCGTTGAGGTAGGTGCGCGCATCGGTGGTGCTTCCGAGGGTGAATGCCGTCGGGAGTGTGCCGTGCGCGTCGAAGTGCGCGGCACTGAGGTCTCTCACCAGCGGCGAGTCTGTGGCGAGAAGGTATCCGTCCGCCCGGAAACCCGTGAGGGTCACCCGGGGAGGAAGCGCGAAGTCGCTTTCCGCCTCGACCAGCTCCGCGATGGCTCGGCGAACTTCCTTCTCTGCAGTGTCAGGAGTCCACGCTCGGGGGAACCCGACGCGAATGCTCAAGGTCGCCGTCGATGGCGCCGTCGAGGTCCAGTCACCGGAGTGCACCTTGCCGAGATTGACGTTGTAGGGGTTCTCGCCGATCGCCATGCTCGGTTCCGGCAGCGTGGACGCGAGCTGTTCCGACCACCTGGTGAGGCCGTGAAAGACCTTCATCCCCAGTTCGAGGGCGTTGGCGTTGAGGTTGGCCTCTTGGGCATGACCGGAGAGCGCGGTCACGTCGACATCGATCCAGAGCACTCCGACCCCGCCAACCATCAGTCCGAGATCAGTTGGTTCGAGCAGCACGACTTCGGCCGCGGTGATGTCGTGATCGATGATCGAATGAAGCGCTCCATTACCGGTGCACTCCTCCTCGATGACCGCGAGGAACCCTAGTCGCTGCTGGGAGAAGAGGGCCGGTGCGACCTCAGCGAGGGAGCGAAGGGCAAGGGAGCCGATCGCGAACCCGCTCTTCATGTCGCCGGTCCCCCTTCCGAAGAGGCGGCCACCCCGCCGCTCGGGTTCGAAGGGAGGCGAGGTCCACAGGTGGGGGGTCATTGCCGGCACGACATCCATGTGGCCGTTCAGCAGTAGTTTCAGGGGCCCGTGACCGGGCGTGCGGGCGAGCACCTGGTAACGCGCAGCCGCGTTGCTCGACTCGGGCTGGGTGATTCCCGCGCGCGGGTGAGAGAGAGGCGTGTTCGGGAACGCCAGTTTCTCCGAGCGCAGTCCGATGGCTTCCATCTCTAGGGCGAAGACGTCGAGTGCGCCCTGTTCGTGGCCCACCGTGCTCGGCGCGCGCACCAGGTCTTCCAGGAAGTGAAACGCGCGCTCGGAATTGCTCGCGATGACGTTATCGAGCTCGGTCAGCATGAATCCTCTTTAGGTCTAGAGTCCAGACCCTAATCCTTTTTCAGTCGACTCAGAAGTGCAATCTCGAGAAGTTCCGGATTTGTTACCTGCCGTGTTCTTCTGCGACACATGGCCGAAACATCAGGTGGAGAAACCACGCCCGGATACTCGCCTCGGGACCCGGAGAGCGATCAATCGATGACGGGCACGCCTTCGAATGGGCTCTTGCGATCGTCATCGCCGTCGTGGCGCACGACGAAGGGTGCGACGAATGCGCGCCTGTCGCAGCGGCAATCGAGGAGCTCGGGGGATACCCGATGGCGTCCGCTTCGCCGTTTACCTGTCGGTCGACAGCGATAGCAGGGCTGACGTTCCATCGAGGGAAGCCAGGGGCGACCGAAGCTGAGGGATGCGACGCACACAGCCCGGTGATGGCGGGTAAGCCCGCCGGATCAGGCTGGCGCCCCCGCCCGGCCCCTCGCTCAACAGCCATACGAGGCGAGCCGGCGCATCCGGTTCCTTCCGAGCGCGGAAAAGACCGGATGTGCCGTCTCGCCGCGATCGAAAGGGGCAGAGGTCGCGAGAGGACAGGACCGAGGGGCCGGGGCTCCTGAATGAGAGGGGATGACGGGAATCGAACCCGCGCCATCAGTTTGGAAAACTGAGGCTCTACCATTGAGCTACATCCCCATGGGCTGCCGGCCGAGGCCGATTGCGCGGTTACCACCTTATTACATGAGTGGGGATGCGAGAACCAGCTCGCAGGATCGGTGCGATAGGCTTGCCGAGGCCTATTTTCGGGCGCCTAGCGGCGTTCCTTCGCTGGGCCACCGGGCCCGACAGGCCCATCGGGATGTAGCTCAGCTTGGTAGAGTGCTCGGTTTGGGGCCGAGATGTCGCAGGTTCGACTCCTGTCATCCCGACATCACCCGCATGACCCCCAGTAGAACTGCCCAAGAATCACGCACACAAGAGCAAGCAGGAGAACCAACGTGAAGACCACGGTCGAGAAGCTGAGCCCGACACGAGTGAAGCTGAGCATTTCAGTCACTCCCGATGAGCTCAAGCCCAGCATTGATCACGCGTACAGCCACATCGCCGAGTCGGTCAACATCCCCGGCTTCCGCAAGGGCAAGGTTCCGCCGCCCATCATCGACCAGCGCGTCGGCCGCGACGAGGTGCTCAACCACGCCGTCAGCGATGGTCTCGACAAGTTCTACCGCCAGGCCATCGAGGAGCAGAAGATCCGTCCGCTCGGTCGCCCCGAAGCGGATGTCACCGGCCTGCCGAGCACGAAGGACTTCTCCGGCGACCTCGAGGTGACCGTCGAAGTCGACGTGCGCCCGGAGTTCACCGTTCCGAACCTGGACGGGATCACCCTCACCGTCGACGCGATCGAGGTCACGGATGAGGAGGTCGAGACCGAGCTGCAGAACCTGCTCTCGCGCTTCGGCACTCTCATCACGGTCGACCGCCCCGCGACCACCGGGGACTTCGCGCAGATCGACCTCGTCGCCACCATCGGCGGCAATGAGGTCGACACGGCCAACGCGATCTCGTACGAGGTCGGATCCGGCGACCTGATCGACGGCATCGACGAGGCCCTCGACGGTCTCAGCGCCGGCGAGACCACCGTCTTCGAGTCCAAGCTGCTCGGAGGCGACAACGAGGGCGAGTCCGCGGAGATCACCGTGAAGCTGCTCGCCGTGAAGGAGCGAGAGCTTCCCACAGCGGACGACGACTTCGCCCAGATCGCCAGCCAGTTCGACACCATCGGCGAGCTCAAGGACGACATCAAGGTGCAGGTGAGCCGCTCGAAGGTCTTCGGCCAGGGCACGCAGGCCCGCGACCAGGTCGTCGACAAGCTCCTCGAGTCCGTCGAGATCCCGGTTCCGCCGCAGCTCGTGCTCGACGAGGTGCACCGTCACCTCGAGAACGAGAACCGTCTCGAGGACGAGGTGCACCGTGCAGAGGTCACCGAGTCGAGCGAGAAGACCTTCCGCAGCCAGATCCTGCTCGACACGATCGCCGAGGCCGAAGAGGTCAAGGTGAGCCAGGATGAGCTCACGCAGTACCTGATCCAGGGTGCGGCCCAGTACAACATGGAGCCGGGCGAGTTCATCAAGGTGCTCGACTCCAACGGACAGATCCCCGGCATGATCGGTGAGGTCGCCCGCGGCAAGGCCCTTGCCATCGTGCTGTCGAAGGCGAAGGTCGTCGACTCCAACGGAGACGACGTCGACATGACCGAGTTCACGGCTCCCGTCACCGGATCCGGCGACGACGACGAGGACTTCGTCGAGGCGAGCGCCGGCTCAGACGAGCACGAGGGCCACAGCCACGGTGGCGCGAAGGACAGCCACGGCCGTTCAGCCAACAACGAGCACTACGGTCACGACCACAAGTAGTCGTGCCGATTGACCCCCCGCGTTCGACGGCGATCGCATCGCCGTCGAACCGGAGTTGAGACCATGCTCGATCTCGGCCTGCTCTTCGACGTGGACGGGCCTCTCGCGAGCCCGGTGAGCCGCAGCATCCGCATTCCCAGCATTCTCGACGACCTCGTGGCTCTGGCCGCCGCGGGGGTGCCGATCGCCTTCATCACGGGTCGATCCGACACCTTCATCCGCGACGAGGTGATCGCCCCGCTGCTGCGCGTCGGGCTCGCCACCGCCCTCGCCGCACCGGGGGCGCGCATGTTCGGTGTGTTCGAAAAGGGCGGCTCCTGGGCGCCCATCACGAGTGCCGGTATGGGCGAGGTCACCGTCGACGAGAGCGTCGCGCCGCCGGCCTCGATCGTCGACGGAGTGCGTTCACTGGTCGCCGACGGGTTCTCCGACACGATGTTCTTCGACGAGACGAAGAGGGCGATGATCTCCGTCGAGCAGCGCACCGATGTCTCGCCCGAGACCTACCTGCATGCCCAGGCGTGGTTCAACGACGCGAGCTTCGCCCTCGCCGCCGCGGCGGGCGTCGGTGTGAAGCTCGGTTCACGATCGGCCCCTGATGCCGCGGGCCGTGTGTCCTTCCGGCTGGAGTCCACCATCATCTCCACCGACATCGAATCGGTGCGGCTCGACAAGGACCGAGGGGCCGAACGTGCCCTCGAGTACTTCGCCGGCCTCGGACCGCTCCCCACGCTGTGGCGGTCGGTCGGGGACTCCCGCAGCGACTACCTGATGGCCGACCACCTGCATGGGGCGGGATACGACGTGGCTCACGTCGACGTGCGCCCCGCGGACGGCATCCTCGAGCGCCCCTACCGCGTCATCGTGGAGGGCGACGCGATCCACGATGAGGCTGGGGCCGCATTCCTCGGCTACTGGGTGCGGAGACTCGCCGCGAGCTCGGATCCCGGCGCAAGCGACACCGTCGCTGCGTTGTAGCGCAGCCGCGGCGCCTGCTGCTCGAGCGAGCGGCAGAAGGATGGGGACGCCGCGGCCAGTGGAAACGCCGTGATCGCGCGCATCCGTCCCGCTTCGCGAACTCCGTAGAGCAGCGCAGCAGCCGTGGCGTGGCCGACCACGACGGTGCGCACTGCGCTGGCGCCATCGATGGACTGCTGATCGAGCACCAGCAGTGCGTCGCCCGGTGGTTCGATGATGCGGGGGAGTACGGCGGCGGAGACGCGGGAGAGGAGAGTGCCAGTGCCGACCGGGAGGAATGCGTGCCGCGGGAGGCCGAGAGTGCTCGCGAGGGCGCCATCCAGCCACCGGTCACGCTTGAGTCCGTAGGGCGTCTGAACGGTCGAGAGCAGGTAACCGTAGACGTGGAGAAGGCCCGCGTTGCCGATCGGCCACGCGGCCTCGATCGCCGCGAGGTCGTGCAATCGCTCGAACTCGTCCCGCGCGATCACCGGCGCCGCGATGTTCTCGTCGATGACGGTCGACAGCCCCCAGTCGTCGAAGGCTGAGTTCGCGGCGTCCGCCCGAATCTGGTCATCGAGCGTCTCGCGGGTCACCTCTCCATCGTAGGGAGGGGTCACCCAGGATTTACACGCTGTTAACCTCCGCGTGGTCATTTCGTCGCTGTTGTGGTCCTACTGTGGACATTGCGTCCATGAGGGGACGAGGGAATGGGGAGATCCACGTGGCACAGCACGGGAAGGTCATGGTGTTCGACTTCGACGGCACAGTGTCGCTCGGGGACGGACCCGTGCGCTCCTACGCGCGCTTCGTCGCTGCCGGACTCGAGCGGGCCGAGCGCGACACGTTCCTCGCCGCCATCGAGGCTGGCCTCGCCGGCGACCTTCCGGACGGGATCGACCCCCTCGACGGGTACGATCTCGTTCGCCTTCTCGCCGCTCCCTTCGCGGTGACGGATGCCGCGCACTCTGCCGCGTACTCGAGCAGCCGTGGAGAGCTGGCGAGCGTTGCCGCCCCCATCCTCGCCCCTGTCGGTCTGGCCGCGTTCCTCGCGGCGGCACGCACGAAAGCCCGACTGGTTCTCGCGACGAATGCGCCAGAGACCCGCATCGCCGAAGCACTCGATTCGCTCGGACTCGCCGGGGCCTTCGACGAGGTGCACACGACCGTCGGCAAGCCGGCCGGGCTCGATTCGATCATCGACGGGCTGCTTGCCGATTCGACGGTCGAGGATGCCGCATCCGCCCTCGTGAGCGTCGGCGACGTCTGGACCAACGACCTCGATCCCGCCCACCGCCGCGGAGCGACGACAGCGCTCGTCGGGCCGCGGAGGGATGCCCGCGCGACGCCGACGCTGCACGCCGCTTCGCTCGAGGAGCTCTACCCCCCGCTCTCCGCCTGGCTCGAATCGCCACACCGCACCACCTCCACCGCATCCTCCACTCTCGAAACGAAGGTAGAAAAGTGATCTCCAGAACGGCACTCCTCCGCTCATCGGTCGCCCTGGCTGCAGTCGCAGTCACCGCGGTCACCCTCTCCGGATGCTCGGCCCCGGCCGGCTCCACCACCAACACCAGCGCGGCCAAGGATCCGACCTCCCTCACCCTCGCGCTGGTCCCGTCGCAGGACCAGGCCGGCCTGGTCGACACGGCGAAGCCGCTGACCGACATGCTCACCAAGGCGCTGAAGATGCCGGTGACCGGTGTCGTGTCCAAGGACTACCAGGCGGCGGTCGAGGCGATGGGCGCCGGCCAGGCGCAGATCGGGTTCCTGCCCTCACTGCAGCTGTGGCAGGCGAGCGACCGGTATGGAGCAACCGTCGTGCTGCAGACCGAGCGCAACGGCAACATCACCTACCCCGCCCAGTTCATGACCAACAACCCGGACAAGTACTGCACCGACACCCCGGTCGAGCGCGACGGCAAGCTGTTCTGCAACGGCGCCGACGCCCTCAAGGGACCGGCGGGGCTCTCTTCCATCAAGAAGGTCAGGGGAGCCAAGGTCGCCGTGCTCGGCCCCGGGTCGCCGGCCGGCTACATCTACCCGATTCTCGCGCTGAAGAATGCCGGACTCAACACCGACACCGACATCCAGCAGATCCCCGTCACGGCCAACGATGCCTCTGTTCTCGCCGTCTACAACGGTGACGCCGAGGTCGGTTTCAGCTTCTGGGATGCTCGTGACATCGTGAAGAGCGACAAGCCGGACGTGGGAAAGAAGGTGGTGGTGTTCGCGCTCACCGACGAGATCCCGAACGATGGCGTCGCGCTCACCAAGGACCTCTCGCCCCAGCTTCAGGACAAGATCACGAAGGCGCTCGCTGACTACTCGAACACCCCGGACGGATCGAAGGTGCTCACCTCCATCTACTCCATCACCAAGCTCGCCCCGGCAAACCCCAAGACCCTCACCGTGGTCGCGGACGCCGCCAAGAAGCTCGGACTGCAGTAACCATGGGTACCGTGCCGTTCTCCATCCACGCGCGGGATGTCACGGTGCGGTACCCGAACGGCGTCGTGGCGCTCGACGGCATCTCCCTCGATATCGACGCGGGGGAGATGGTGTCGGTCGTCGGGCTCTCCGGCTCGGGCAAGAGCAGCCTCATCCGCACCATCAACGGGCTCGTTCCGGTCACTTCGGGCACTCTCGAGGTGGGAGGGCGTCAGCTCGAGGCCCTGCGCGGGCGGGAGCTGCGGGCGCTTCGCGGCGACATCGGCATGATCTTCCAGGGCTTCAACCTCGCGAAGAGGGCGAGCGTGCTCAACAACGTGCTCGTCGGGCGCCTCGCCCACACCCCGAGTTGGCGCACCTTCCTCGGCGCATACCGGCCGGAGGACAAGCAGATCGCGTATGAGGCACTCGATCGGGTCGGCATCCTCGCCAAGGTCTGGGACCGGGCCTCAACACTCTCCGGCGGCCAGCAGCAGCGCGTCGCGATCGCTCGAGCGCTCTCGCAGCAGCCGCGGCTCGTGCTCGCCGACGAACCGGTGGCGAGCCTCGATCCACCGACGGCCCACGGGGTGATGGGCGACCTGCGCCGCATCAACCAGGAACTCGGCATCACGGTCATCACGAACCTCCACCTCGTGGATCTTGCGCGGCAGTACGGCACCCGGCTCATCGGGCTGCGGGCCGGCGAGGTCGTCTACGACGGTGCCGTAGCGGATGCCACGGACGCGGTGTTCGAGAAGATCTACGGTCGCTCGATCGAGAACAGGGACGTGCTCGGCGCATGAGTGCGCTCGATCTTCCACCACGTCCGCGAGGTCGTTGGAAGCCGTGGGCGGCTCTCGCCGTCATCCTGCTGATCACGGCCATCACGCTCAGTCCCCAGGTCGGTATCTCGTTCAGCCTCGACGCGATCGTGCGCAACTGGCAGAACGGGGCCTCCAAGATCATCGCGCTGCTTCAGCCCGACTGGTCCTTCTTCCCTCGCACGATCCCGCCCCTGCTCGAGACCCTCGAGATGGCGGTGATCGCCACCTTCGTGGCATCCCTCGTCTCATTTCCGCTCAGCCTCTGGGCGGCGCGCCTCACCAATCCGAATCGCTGGACCCGCGGCCTCCTGCGCACCCTGCTCAACGTCGTGCGGTCGATCCCCGACCTGCTCTACGCCTCCGTGCTCGTGGCGATGGTCGGGGTCGGGGCACTTCCCGGCATCATCGCCCTGCTTCTCTTCAACATCGGCATCATCGTGAAGATGGTCTCGGAGAACATCGAGGCGAATGATGCCGGCCCGCTGGAGGCCGGGCGCGCGGCGGGCGGCACCCAGTTTCAGATCAACCGGGCGATCGCGACGGCGGATGCCCTGCCCGCCTTCGTGAACCAGACCCTCTACGTGCTCGAACTCAACGTGCGGGCCTCCACCGTGCTGGGGCTCGTCGGCGCGGGCGGACTCGGGCTGCTCATCGACGCGGTGCGCACGTTCTACCGGTACGACCAGCTGTCCCTCATCATCCTGGAGATCCTCATCGTCGTGATCGTGATCGACACCTCGAGCGACGCGATCCGGAGGCGACTGGTATGAGCGCCTTCACCCTGCCACCCCAGCCGTCGCGACGAGGACGACTGGCGATCGGAATCGTCGTCACCCTGGTGGTCGTCGTCGCCTTCTGGTCGATCAACATCAACTGGGGCAGGCTCGGCAGCCTCCCCGGCGAGATCCTGCGTTACCTCTGGCTGATGTTCTCCGCACCGGACTGGACGAAGCTGCCGGAGGCCCTGCTGCAGACCTGGCGGTCGGTGGAGATGGCCTGGGTCGGCACCGTGCTCGGCCTGGTCATCGCCTTGCCGCTGAGCTTCCTGTCCGCCCGCGGGTTCTCACCGACCCCCGTGCGCTGGGGACTTCGGGTGCTGTTCGGAGTGATCAGAGCGGTGCCGGAGATCATCATCGCGATCGTGATCCTCTCTGTGACCGGTCTCACGCCGCTCACCGGTGCGCTCGCCCTGACCGTCAACAGCATCGGCACCCTCGGCAAGTGGGGCTACGAATCGATCGAGGGCGTGGATCCCGGTCCCATCGAGGCGGTTCGAGCGGCGGGCGGTTCGGGTATCGACGTCATCCGCTGGGGCGTCTGGCCGAGTGTGACCCCAGAATTCATCTCCTTCTGGCTCTACCGTTTCGAGATCAATGTGCGGGCATCCGCCGTTCTCGGACTCATCGGGGTCGGCGGCATCGGCGACATGCTCACGAGCTACACGCAGTACCGCCTCTGGCCGGTGGTCGGAGTGCTGCTCATCGTGGTCGTGGTCGTTACGATGAGCATCGACGCCGTGTCCGGCGCCATCCGCCGCAGGATCACCGAGGGAGCCACCGTTCGTGAGCTGGACCGGTAACGACGACGCCGCGGCGACCACGCGCATCGCGACGGTGCTCAACTCGCTGCAACCCAGCGAACGCCGGGTTGTCGACCACATCATCGGCGACCTCGACGGCGTGGTGGAGATGACCGCGCAGGATCTGGCCGATCGCACGGGAGTCGCCCGCTCCACGGTGATTCGCACCTGCCAGACACTCGGCTATCGCGGCTTCCCGCAACTGCGGGTCGCCCTCACCAGGGAGCTCGCCCAGTCGGGCCAGCCGGAGGACTTCGGCGAGTCGGCGCTCGGCCGGATCCGGGCGGAGATCGCGGCTCTCGCGGCATCCCTTCCCCAGATCGCGAGTGTGCTGAGTGAGGCGGATGTCGAGGCCGCCGTTGTCACGCTGCTGTCGGCGACTCGGCTGCTCGCCCTCGCCAACGGGCTCTCGTCGCCGCTCGCGTCCGACCTGTCGATGCGGCTCACCGCGATCGGGCGTCCAACGGAATTCGTCGCCGACCCCATCGGCCAGCAGATCGCCGCCCGCCAGCTCTCGCCGGCGGATGCCGCGATCATCCTCAGCGGCAGTGGCGCCAACGAATCGAGCCTCAAGGCCGCCCGTGCCGTGAAGCTCACCGGCGCGAAGCTCGTCGTCATCACCTCCTTCGCCACCTCGCCGCTCGGCTCGCTGGCCGATGTCGCCCTCGTGGTCGCCCCGGCCAGCGGGTCGTTCCGCCATGAGCTCGAGCACACCTCGCGAGTGCCCCACGTCATCCTGCTCGAATCCCTCGTGGAGGTGATCGCGGCGCGGCTCGGCGATCGCGCCCGCACCGCGCGCTCGACGGTGCTCACCATCCTCAGCGACAACCTGAGCGACTGACACCGCTCGGGGTGGGCCTCCCGAGATCTCAAAACGCAGGAGATTCGCCACCGGAAGCCCCTTTCGTCGCCATTCGGCCCCTTTCGTGGCGGATCTCCTGCGTTTTGGGAACCCGGGCGGGGGATATCGGGCCCGCCGGGGTCAGGCGCGCGCGGTGATCCGGCCGGTGACGGTGGCGAGACCGCGGCGGGAGAGCAGCCGGGTGAGGATGGTCGTGGCGCGGTTGGCCGCGCCGCTGATGACACTCGGCGGCGGGTTGCGCCGATCCAGCGTCCTGAGGGCAAGTCCCACGACCTGGCTGGGGGTCTGGAAGGCGCCGACCCGGGCATCCGCTCCCGCGACGTCGAAGAATTCGGTCCGGGTAGCGCCCGGGGACAGAGCGAGTACCTTCAGGCCGGAGCCTTTCGACTCGTACCAGAGCGCTTCGGTGAAGCTCAGCACGAATGCCTTGGTCGCTCCGTAGACGGCCATCAACGGCACTGGCTGGTAGGCGCCGGTGCTCGCGATGTTCACGAGGGCACCGCGGCCGGAGGCGAGCAGCCGCGGGTAGAACCGGCGGGTGAGGTCCACAAGTGCGCCGACGTTGAGGTCGATCTCCTCGGCGATACGGGCCGGATCTTCGTGCTCGAAGCGGTTGCGCGTCGCGAAGCCCGCGTTGTTCACGAGGGAGTCGATCGTGAGGCCGAGCGAGTCGATCCGCTCGGCCAGCTGGGTCGCCGCGGCGGGGCGGGAGAGATCCGCGGCGAGGACAGTGACAGCGACGCCGTGCTCCGAGCGCAATTCGGCGGCGAGCGTCTCGAGCCGGTCGAGCCGTCGCGCGACGAGCACGAGGTCGGCTCCGCGGGCGGCGAGCTGGCGGGCGAACTCCTCGCCGAGTCCGGAGCTCGCCCCGGTGATGAGGGCGGTGGTGGTGCGATGGTCGATGGGCACGGGGGACCTTTCTGGATGAACGGGTGTTTACTCATGTAGGTTTACATATGTACACTCGAATGTCCAGTGAGAGAACCGATGACCAAACGCGAGCCGAACGCCCGGGGCGAAGGCGACCAGCTGCGGCGCGATCTCGTGGATGCCGCGAGCCGGCTCCTGCTCAGCCCGCAGTCGATCGCGCTTCCCAGTCTTCGCGCCGTCGCCCGCGCCTGCTCGGTGTCGCCCGCCGCGGTCTATCTTCATTTCGCGTCGCAGCAGGCGCTCATCTCCGCGGTGATCGATGCGCAGCTCGACCGGTTGAGCGAGCACATCCGGGCACGAATGGCCGGCCTCGAAGCGCCATCAGAGCGGCTGGATGCGCTCGCCGCCGGCTACGTGGAATGGGGGCTCGCCCACGCCGGTGGCTACCAGCTGCTGTTCGAGAGCGCCGACCGGCTCGAGATCCCGGAGCACTCCGACGACGATGATCGCTGGGATCTCATCCACAATGCCGCCGCGCTCGTGATCGCGGCCGGCGGGATCGGGCCGGACGAGGCATCCGTCGTCGCGTTCCGGCTCTGGGCCGCCCTGCACGGGATCGTGTCGCTGCGTCTCCACAAGTCCGACGTTCTCTGGCCGACCACGGTCGAGCACGAGACACGCCTCGTCGTCGCGCGACTGTCGCGCGGCGACTGACGCCGCGCGCTCTGCCCACGGCGAACACGGCAGTTTCGTCCCCGAGCCTCCGATAGATTCGTCACCAGCGACAAACTGAAATGGAGCGCAACAATGGCCCAACCGGCATTGGTCTCGAGCATCTTCGACCAACTCCTCAAGGACCGCATCATCTGGCTTGGCTCAGAGGTGCGTGACGACAACGCCAACGAGATCTGCGCGAAGATCCTGCTGCTGGCGGCGGAGGACCCGAAGCGTGACATCTTCCTCTACATCAACTCGCCCGGTGGATCGATCACCGCAGGCATGGCGATCTACGACACGATGAAGTTCGTGCCGAACGACATCGTCACCGTGGGCATCGGCATGGCGGCCTCGATGGGGCAGTTCCTGCTCTCCTCGGGCACCAAGGGCAAGCGGTACATCACCCCGAATGCGCGAGTGCTGTTGCACCAGCCGTCCGGTGGATTCGGTGGAACCTCCGCCGACATCCAGACGCAGGCCAACCTCATCCTCGACATGAAGAAGCGGATGGCGGAGCTCACCGCAGAACAGACGGGCAAGACGCCCGAGCAGATCATCATCGACGGCGACCGGGACAACTGGTTCACCGCACAGCAGGCCCTCGAGTACGGCTTCGTCGACCACCTGCGGGAGTTCGCCTCCGAGGTCATCGGCGGCGGCGGCACCGACGAGTCCGTTACCAAGAAGTAGAGACAGGCACAGAGACATGGAATTCAACAACAACATGCCGACCGGGCTCGCCGGCCCGACGGCCGAGGCCCGCTACATCCTCCCCACCTTCGAGGAGCGCACGGCCTACGGCTACAAGCGCCAGGACCCCTACGCGAAGCTCTTCGAGGACCGCATCATCTTCCTCGGTGTGCAGATCGACGACGCCTCGGCCGATGACGTGATGGCCCAGCTGCTCGTGCTCGAGAGCCAGGACCCCGACCGCGACATCGTGATGTACATCAACTCACCCGGTGGCTCGTTCACCGCGATGACGGCGATCTACGACACGATGCAGTACGTGCGCCCGCAGATCCAGACCGTGGTGCTCGGCCAGGCGGCGTCTGCCGCCGCGGTCATCCTCGCGGCCGGAACCCCGGGAAAGCGCCTCGCGCTGCCGAACGCCCGCATCCTGATCCACCAGCCGTCCACGGGCGACTCCGGTCGTGGCCAGGCTTCGGACATCGAGATCCAGGCCCGCGAGATCCTTCGCATGCGTTCCTGGCTCGAGGAGACGCTGTCGCGTCACTCGAACCGCACCATGGAGCAGGTCAACAAGGACATCGACCGCGACAACATCCTGAGCGGAGAAGAGGCGCTGGCTTACGGCCTCGTCGACCAGGTGCTGACCTCGCGCAAGAACATCCCGGCGATCACCAAGTAGGCATCGCCCCGCAGGACAGGCGTCACACCACGAAGGGCCCGGAGAAATCCGGGCCCTTCGTGGTGTGCCGCCTGTACCGCTAGGCGCTGGGCTCCTTCTGTCGACCCGTGCTCTTTCGACCCGTGGCCACGAGGGTGACGATCACCGCTGCGGCCACCGCGAGGAACGCGCCACCCACCCACAGCACGGTACTCAATGTGCCGGTGTCGACCGTGGCCGCTCCGGTGGTGCCGGATCCCGCCGCGGGCTTGGTGTTCACCGAGGCGGTGCCGTTGCAGTCCGGCACTGCCGCGGCGCCGGGTGAGGGCGTGAAACCGACGGGTGGCTGCCAGGTGAACCCATAACTGTCCGACACGGTGTGGCCATCGGTCGAGACTGCCTGCCAGGTCACGGTGTAGGTGCCGGCTGCGCCGAGGGATGCTGCCGTAGACATCTCCGGCCCCTCGACGCTCACGCACCCGTCGCCGTAGTACTTTCCGGCGCTGTCCGTCACCTGCAGGCCGAAGCCCGCGCCGTTGCCGTCGATGTTCAGCAGGATGTCGTTGGTCGTGATCACGAAATCCTTCGGCAGCGCGGTGAGCGTCTCACCTGCCTTCGGAGTGGATGACACCAGGTAGTTGTGCGCCTGGGCCGGGGTGACCGCGCCGACAACGGGCACCGCCGCTCCCAGCATCGCCGCGAGTGCGACGAGCATCACCAGGGGGAGCCGGGAGCGACGTGCCATGGTTTAGACCGTACCCTTGCGTCGCAGGGTGACGACGGAGAGCACCACAGCCACCGCCCCGACGACGAGGCCGCCGATGCCGAGCACGCGAGCGAGAGTGTCGCTCGACGATGCCGATGACGATGCCGATGACGATGATGCGGCCGTGGTTGCCGCATCGTGCGATGCCGGCGGAGCCGAGACGGCATCCGCATCGTGCTCGGCCACCGGCTTGTCATTCACGAAGAGCACGGGGGACGGGAGGTCCGCGCCCTCAGCGGTTCCGGCCCACTTGACCACCGATCCGTCGCTGTACGTCTGCAGCGTGTTGAGCACGATCTTGCCGGTGTCGGGCACGGCCCCGACGGAGAGCGTGAACTCGCGGATCTCCCGCGGCTTGATCTCCGAACCGGGTTGCGCGGTCCAGATGACCTTCGTGACGGCCTCGGTGATCGTCGTCTTAGCCACCTTCACCGGCTTCGGAAGAGTTTCGGTCACCAACTCGGTGTCCCACCCGGGCACCGCCAGGTAACTCACGCTCGGGAATGGTGTCGCGGCCGGGATATCGACCTCGACCTTCGTCGTCGCCGCGGTCGCGGATTCCGTCGGCACGCGGAACGTGATGTCCGCATAGGTTCCCGCGGCGGCAGTGTTGGGCGTCACTTCCACGTGTGCGCTGGCGGCCAGCGGCGCGGCGAGGGCGAGCAGCGCTCCGGCGCCGACGGCGACGGTCGCGGAGATCAGGGTTCTCTTGTTCATGTCATTCCTTGGGTTCGTGACACCCGAATCCGCCGGAGCATCGCTCACGGGAAGTTCGGAACGGGCATCGAAAATGGTGGCCGCGCGGGCTGTGCCCGGCGGAAATTCAGAGACTGGCTGCGATTGCCGGTGGTCCGCGGTGTCGGTGGATCGAGAAGACGAGCGCGCGGGGAGTCGCCACGACATCCCGTGCCGCGCCGAGTGATCGGATGCCGGTCGGCGTCTCGACCGGCAGCACGGCATCCACGATTCGTGAGATGCAGAGCCGGGCGAGCCGCGCCAACGCCCAGAAGGCCCGCTCCCCGGAACTCAGGGCCGCGATGGTGACGATCGAGCCGATCGCGTGACCGATCCACATCGCCACGTCGGCATCCGCACTCATCGTGGGGCTCGCGGATGTCGCGGAGCCGAGTTGCAGCACCATCGCGTCGCCGTGCTGCATGCCCGCTCCGGCCGGGGCCGTGCCACCGAGCGGAGCATCCGCGAGCAGGCTGAAGAGCCCGTGGAAGAGCAGTTGGCTCAGGCCGACGGCGATCGTGAGGCGAAGCAGCGACAGGGTCTTGCCGGCAAGCAGCACGCAGACGACGCCGGAGAAGGCGAGGCACAGGGCGAGGCCGGCTGTGGCCGGCAGCGTTCCACCGGCGAGGGCATGGGAGCACGCGGCGACACAGAGCGACACGATCGCAGCGATCCATCCGCGGGCGAATCGCGCCCATCTGGTGGTCATTCCTGCTCCCGGTCCGTCTGCCGTTCGGCTCCCGACAAGTCTAGATCGGCGGTGACACCCCCACGAACGAGGCGGCTCGCCGATGCCGAATTGCGTCATGGTGCGAACAGTGTCGTCTACTCGCGTTAGGCTCTGTATCTGACCCGCGGTCGTGTCAGACAACCCGCTGATTGCAGGGCTGCAGTCCCAGACAGCGGGGCACAGCACAGGCCGAGACCAGGAGGAGGCCGAGCATGGCTCGAATAGGTGAGAGCGCCGATCTGCTCAAGTGTTCCTTCTGTGGCAAGAGCCAGAAGCAGGTTCAGCAACTGATCGCCGGTCCGGGCGTGTACATCTGCGACGAGTGCGTCGAGCTGTGCAACGAGATCATTGAGGAGCGCCTGGCCGAAGCCGGCGAGGAGTCCTCCAGCGAGTTCGAGCTTCCGAAGCCCCGCGAGATCTTCAACTTCCTCGAGGAATACGTGATCGGGCAGGAGGCCGCGAAGAAGGCGCTCTCGGTCGCCGTCTACAACCACTACAAGCGCATCCGCTCCCGCAACACGATCACCTCGGCGGATGCGGTGATCGACGATGTGGAGATCGCCAAGTCGAACATCCTGCTCATCGGTCCGACCGGTTGCGGCAAGACCTACTTGGCCCAGACTCTCGCGAAGCGACTCAATGTGCCCTTCGCCGTTGCGGATGCGACGGCGCTGACCGAGGCCGGCTACGTCGGCGAAGACGTGGAGAACATCCTCCTCAAGCTGATCCAGGCTGCGGACTACGACGTGAAGCGCGCAGAGACCGGCATCATCTACATCGACGAGATCGACAAGATCGCCCGCAAGGCCGAGAACCCGTCCATCACGCGGGATGTCTCTGGCGAGGGCGTGCAGCAGGCCCTGCTCAAGATTCTCGAGGGCACGGTCGCCTCCGTTCCGCCACAGGGTGGCCGCAAGCATCCGCACCAGGAGTTCATCCAGGTCGACACCACCAACGTGCTCTTCATCGTGGCCGGCGCGTTCGCCGGGCTCGAGGAGATCATCTCCCAGCGCGCGGGCAAGAAGGGAATCGGCTTCGGCGCCCCGCTGCACAGCAAGGGCGACGATGTGAACCTGTTCGGCGAGGTGCTGCCGGAAGACCTGCACAAGTTCGGACTCATTCCCGAATTCATCGGCCGCCTCCCCGTTGTCGCGACAGTGACGCCGCTCGACCAGGTCGCGCTGATGGAGATCCTCACCAAGCCGAAGAACGCCCTGGTGCGCCAGTACCAGCGCATGTTCGACCTCGATGGCGTGATCCTCGATTTCGAGCAGGATGCCCTCGAAGCCATCGCCGACCTCGCCGTGCTGCGCCAGACCGGCGCTCGCGGCCTGCGCTCGATCATGGAAGAGGTGCTCGGGCCGATCATGTTCGACGTGCCGTCGAACGACGACATCGCCCGCGTGATCGTGACGAAGGCGGCGGTGCTCGAGAACGCGCTGCCGACGATCGTGAACCACAAGGCGCCACGCCAGGAGAAGTCGGCCTGATCCGATCGCGGTCGCTCGCCTCGGCCCACACACCGGGCGTCCACGGACACTCCGGACCGGCGCGCTCGCCCCGGTAGTCCGCGAACGCCCGGGGAGTGCCGCACTGCGTTGCCGGGCCACCGCACACCGCTCGCCAGCCACGGGCCACGGGTGCGGGATTGGCCGGGGACGCCGGCTCGCGCGCGCCCCTAGGCTGGGGGCATCATCCCCGACGAGAGAGCCCGATAGCCCATAGTCCAGCCGATCATCGCGGGGATCGTCGCCGCCATCACCGGGTTCTCGAGCTCGTTCGCCATCGTGCTCGCGGGGCTCGCCGCCGTCGGGGCCACCGAATCGCAATCGGCCTCGGGCCTGCTGGCGATCTGTGTCGTGCAGGGGCTGCTCTCGATCGTGCTGAGCGCCGTCTACCGCGTTCCGGTGAAGTTCGCCTGGAGCACCCCGGGGGCCGCGCTGCTCGTCGCGACGGCGGGCGTGACCGGGCGGTTCGCCGAGGCGATCGCGGCCTTCATCGTCGCGGCGACCCTCATCGTGCTGGTCGGACTCTGGCCGGCCCTGGAGAGGCTCATCGGGCGGATCCCACGACCCGTATCCAGCGCCATGCTCGCCGGCATCCTGCTGCCGCTCTGCCTTGCCCCGGTGAAGGCCGCCGTCGCGATCCCGCTGCTCGCGATCCCGGTAATCCTGGTCTGGCTCCTGCTGTACCGGCTGTCCCCGCGCTGGGCGGTGCCCGCGGCGATAGTGCTGGCCGGGATTCTGCTCGCGGTCACCGCGGGGGACGGATGGCTCGCCGGTGCGCACCTCGCGCCGCAACTCGTCTTCGTGGCGCCGGTCTTCGATCCTCTCGTCGTCGTGAGTCTCGCGATCCCGCTGTTCATCGTCACGATGGCCGGACAGAACATTCCGGGCGCCGCCATTCTCAACAACTTCGGCTATCGTGCGCCGGTGCGCTCGGCGCTCGTCTCATCGGGGGTGATGTCCGGCGTCGGGGCACTCTTCGGGGGGATCACCGTCAACTTCGCGGCGCTCACGCAGGCGCTGACGGCCGGTCCGGAGGCATCCCCCGACCGGACGAAGCGCTGGATCGCTCCCGTCGCGGCCGGGGTCACCTACATCGCGCTCGGCATGCTCGCCGGGGTCGCGACGGCTTTCGTTTCCGCGTCGCCGCCCCTGCTGATCGAGGCTGTGGCGGGGCTCGCGCTGCTCAGCGCGCTGATCGGTGCGGTCGTGGCTGCGGTGGAGGATGCGGCACACCGACTCGCGGCGATCCTCACCTTCCTGGTGACGGCATCCGGGATCGTCGTCGGGGGAGTCGGATCGGCCTTCTGGGGACTGCTGGTGGGGGCACTGGTGCTGCTCTGGCTGGGCTGGCGCAGAAGAGAGGCATCACCGCGCGCGTGAGTGACACCCGCGCTCTAACGTTCGGGCGCGGGCGCCCCTCTGGCGCGTTGTGGCTCTCTCGCCTCAGGCGCCGAGCAGGCCCCGGCGCTTCAGCAGAGGCTCGATCACGGCATCGCGACCGCGGAAGTCGCGGTAGGCCTCGAGCGGATCCTTCGATCCGCCGACACCGAGCAGCCGGTCGCGGAAGCGGTCGCCGTTCGCCCGCGTGAGTCCGCCGTTCTCGGTGAACCAGTCGACGGTGTCGGCATCCAGCACCTCGCTCCAGATGTAGGAGTAGTAACCCGCGTCGTAGCCGCCGGAGAAGGTGTGGGCGAAGTACGCGCTCGAATACCGGGTGGGTACGGCCGGGTTGTCGAGACCCGCGGCCGCGAGAGCCTCGGCCTCGAACTCGGCGACATCGTCGACGGTATCGTCCGCCGAGAGTCGGTGCCAGGCCTGGTCGAGCATCGCCGCGGCGAGATACTCGCTGGTCTTGAAACCCTCGTTGAAGGCGGACGACGCCTGGATCTTCTCCACGAACGCCGCAGGCATCGGCTCACCGGTCTGGTAGTGCACGGCGTAGTTCGCCAGGATCTCGGGCCAGAGCATCCACATCTCGTTCACCTGGCTCGGGAACTCCACGAAGTCGCGGAACACGTTGGTACCGGCGAACTTGGGGTAGGTCACCCGCGCGAACAACCCGTGAAGGGCGTGCCCGAACTCGTGGAAGAAGGTGTTCACCTCGTCGTAGGTGAGCAGGGTGGGTTCTCCCGCGGCGGGTTTCGGAACGTTGAGGTTGTTCACCACTGTCACCGGCTGGTCGAGCAGGGCATTCTGGGAGATGAGCGGGTTCATCCACGCGCCGCCGCGCTTCGAGTCGCGGGTGTAGAGGTCGAGCACGTACAGACCCACGGGGGTGCCGTCGTCGTTGTGCACCTCGAAGACGCGGGCGTCCGGATGGTACGCCTGGAGGTCTTCTCGCTCGGTGAAGGTCACCCCGTAGACCTGGTTCGCGGCGAAGAACACGCCGTCCTGCAGCACCCGCTCGGCTTCGAAGTAGGGACGCATCTGCGCGGTGTCCACGTCGTACGTGGCGATACGCACCTTCTCGGTGTAGAACGCCCAGTCGGCGGCCGTGATCGGCGCGCCATCCGTCACCTGGAGCTGCAGGTCGTCCTGCTCGGCGCGGGCGTTGCGGGCCGCAACGGGCGCGAGTCGTCCGAGCATCGCGGCGACGGCCTCGGGGGTCTTCGCGGTCTCGTCGGCGGTCACGTAGGCGGCGTGGTTTCCGAAGCCGAGCAGTCTCGCCCGCTGGGCACGCAGGTGGGTGATCTCGAGCACCAGCTCGCGGTTGTCGTTGGCACCTAGGCGGCTGCCGCGCGCGCGGGAGGCTTCCATGATCCGCGCCCGCACGGCCGGCTTGGTGAGGGCATCGAGGTAGGGATGACCGGTCGGCAGCACCAGGGTGACGAGGTACTTGCCCTCGAGGCCGCGGTCCTTTGCGGCTTCCGCTGCCGCGGAGATCTCGCCGGCCTCGAGGCCATCGAGGTCTGCGAGATCGTCGATCACGACGGCCAGCTCGTTGGTGTCGGCCAAGAGATTCTTCTCGAAGCGGGTCGTGAGGGTCGAGAGCTTCTGATTGAACTCGCGCAGCTTCGCCTTCTCGGCCTCGTCGAGCCCGGCACCGGCAAGGGTGAACTCGGCGTAGTACCGCTCCACCAGGTACCGGGATTCGGGGTCGAGATCGAGCTGCTCGAGTTGGTCGTGCAGGGTCTTGATGCGCCAGTACAGCTGCGCATCCAGCCTGATGGCGTCGGAGTGGGCCGCGAGCAGGGGAGCGATCTCTTCTTCGAGGTCGTTCGTGAAGTCGGTGCTGTCGGCCGAACTCTTGTTGAAGAAGACCGTTGCGACGCGTTCGAGGGTCTGGCCGGACTTCTCGAGGGCGATCATCGTGTTCTCGAATGTCGGCATGTCGCGGCGACTGGTGATGGCGGAGATCTCGGCGAGCTGCTCCTCGAAGCCGCGCTCGAAGGCCGGGCGGTAGTGGTCATCGGTGATGTCCGCGAAGGGCGGGAGACCGTAGGGGAGGGTGCTGGGCGCGAAGAAGGGATTCTGTTCAACCATGCCTCCAGCCTAGGGTGGCGGAGTGCAAAGGAACAATTGCAAAGAAACTCTTGCAAAGAAAGTCTTGCAAAGAAAGCTTTGCACTGGTAACTTCTCCCCATGGACGAACACGAACAGGAGCGGAGCATCCCCGAGCGGCGGGAGATCGACCTCGACTCGCTCAAGGGACTCGCTCATCCCTTGAGGGTGCGAATCGTCGACGTGCTGTCGACCCACGGCAGCCTCACCGCGAGTGGGCTGGCCGAGCGTTTAGGGGAGTCGAGCGGTGCGACCAGCTACCACCTTCGCCAGCTCGAGCGGCATGGTTTCGTGCGTGAGGTCACGGGCAAGGGCACCGGTCGGGAGCGTTGGTGGGAGCGGGTGCCCGGAGGCATCACGATCTCGGACCGTGCCATCACCGACACGCCCACCGGGCGTGCGGCCTCGAGCCTGGTGCTCACGCAGTGGGAGCGCAATCGGTCGCAACTGGTGCTCGACTTCGCCCACCGCGGCTGGGAGGTCCTTCCACACGAATGGACCGATCCGACCGTCTTCAGCTCCTCGAACCTGCGGCTCACCGCGGACCAGCTGGCGGAGGTCAGCGGCGCAATAGAGCGATGTCTCGAGGACATCGTCGAGAGATTCCGCGGAAAGGATGCGCCGGGCGCACGCCCCGTGCTCATCCACTTCGATGCTTTCCCGATCGTCGACGGTGTGGCAACACCACCGGAAGACTGACCGGATTTCGGCCCCGAAAATGTCGGTGGCCGAGCCTAGATTTGCTCTGACGAGGAGGTGAAAAACAATGACATCAGCAGTCGCACTCCAGCACTCCAGCGCGCTTCCCTCCGCCCGTCGCGGCTCTCGCCGCGCGCAGCCCCGAGGCTTCGACCGGTTCGTGATCCGGGTCAGCGTGGCGATGCTCCGGTGGGCGCGCACACGCGCGGACCGCTCGATCGTGCCCCATGACGAGGCCGTGCTGCGAAACCGCAACGCCCTCGATCGCGACGCGCGCGAGACGGCGTCCCCGCTCGGCCCGATTCGACTCGTCTAGGAGCGACGCCCCCGCACAGCGACTTCTCCGCCGAGAGCCGGTCTCGTCCTGGGAGCCGAGCCCCTGTTGGCCGCGTTCGCCCGCCGAGGATCAGTCCGTCGACGCGACGATGAAGACCTCGCCACCGGAATAGCGGATGACCGTGCCATCATCGAGCTCGACGACGGGGTTTCCCTCCAGCCAGGTGAGCGTCCAGCGCAGCAGGCTGGTGTCGATCCCTTCGAGGTCGGCCTCGATCGACGTCACGGCGTCGATGACGAGTTGGGGGAGGCGGGCCGGTGCCTCGGCACCGACCGCCCAGCGAGTTCCCATCTGCATGATCAGTTCTCCACAAGTGTCGGGGTGAGCACGACATCGCTCACCGTGATCTCGGCTGCCTCGACGAAGTCGATGGTGGCGATGCGTCCCACGTCGCGAAGATCGTCGAGGGCGAGTTGTAGCGTGGCCGGCCCGCTGATGGTGGCGGAGGTGACATCCGCCTTCTGCGATGCCTTCGCATCGGTCTTCGCGCGTCGGATGCCGATGAGCGCCTCGCCGACGAGGGCCAGGAGCCCGGTGGGCGTGGCTTCGGTCGGCGCGGTTGGCCACTCGGAGACATGCACCGAGCCGTCGTGGGTCCACGACCACACCTCTTCGGTGGCGAAGGGGATGAACGGTGCGAACAGTCTCAGCATCACCTCGAGTGCCGAGCGAAGCGCGGTGACGGCGGAGGCCTGGCCTTCCGGCGAGTCGGTCGAGTAGACCCGTTCCTTCACGAGCTCGAGGTAGTCGTCACAGAAGGTCCAGAAGAACTTCTCGGTCACCTCGAGGGCCTTGGCGTGGTCGAAAGCGTCGAAGGCCGCGGTCGCCGTCGCCACGACAGTCGAGAGCTCGGCGAGCATGTCGATGTCGAGGGGGTGCGTGACCGAGTCGGTGAGGCCCTCCGCGGGTGCCGGGAAGCCATAGACGAACTTGGCGGCATTCAGCACCTTGATCGCCAGGCGTCGACCGATCTTGATCTGCTTGGGGTTCTGCGGATCGAAAGCCGCGTCAGTGCCCAGCCGGCTCGATGCGGCCCAGTAGCGCACCGCATCCGATCCGTGCTCGTCGAGCATGCCGGAGGGGGTCACGACGTTGCCCTTTGACTTCGACATCTTCTTGCGGTCGGGGTCCACGATGAAGCCGGAGATCCCGGCGTTCTTCCACGGCACGCTGTGGTTCTCGAGCTCCGCGCGCAGCATGGTGGAGAACAGCCAGGTGCGGATGATGTCCTGGCCCTGGCTGCGCAGCGAGTAGGGGAACACGAGGTCGAAGAGCTCGGGATCCCGTTCCCAGCCGCCCGCGATCTGCGGCGTGAGGGAGGAGGTGGCCCAGGTGTCCATGATGTCGACCTCGCCGATGAAGCCTCCGGGGACGCCGCGCTGGCTCTCGTCGAATCCGGGGGCGGGGGCGGATGCCGGGTCGACCGGCAGCGCGTCTTCGCCGGGAACGATCACGGCACCCTTCTCGCCCTCGGCATCCAGCTCGTACCAGACCGGGATCGGCACGCCGAAGAAGCGCTGGCGGGAGATGAGCCAGTCGCCAGTGAGGCCGTTGACCCAGTTGTCGTAACGCACCCGCATGAAGTCGGGCACGAAGTTGACCTCCTGGCCGCGCTCAAGCATGGTGTCGCGCAGCGTCTCGTCTCGAGCACCGTTGCGGATGTACCACTGCCGGGTCGACACGATCTCGAGGGGCTTGTCACCCTTCTCGAAGAACTTGACCTGGTGCATGATCGGCTTCGGGTCGCCGATCATCTCGCCGCTGGCCCTCAGCAGCTCCACGCTCTTCGCCTTGGCGCTGAAGACCGTCTTGCCGGCCAGCTCTGCGTAGGCCGCGAGCGCACCCTCGCCCATGATCGCCTCCGGCGCCTCCGCCACAATGCGTCCGTCGCGACCGATGATCGTGCGGTTGGGAAGGTCGAGTTCGCGCCACCACACGACGTCGGTCACGTCTCCGAAGGTGCAGACCATCGCGATGCCCGATCCCTTGTCTTTCTGGGCGAGGTGGTGGGCGCGCACGGGCACCTCGACGCCGAACAGGGGAGTCTTCACGGTGGTGCCGAACAGGTGCTGGTAGCGCTCGTCATCCGGATGTGCCACCAGCGCCACGCAGGCCGCGAGGAGCTCGGGGCGTGTGGTCTCGATGAAGACCTCGGTGTCCGCGGCGTGGAAGGCGAGGCGATGGTACGCCGCCGGCTGCTCCTTGTCTTCGAGCTCGGCCTGGGCTACGGCGGTTCGGAACGTCACGTCCCACAGGGTCGGGGCATCCGCCTGGTAGGCCTCGCCGCGGGCCAGGTTGCGCAGGAACGCGCGCTGCGCGGCGGTCTGGGCCTCGTCGCCGATGGTGCGGTAGCTCTGGGTCCAGTCCACGCTGAGTCCCAGCTTGCGCCAGACGTCCTCGAACTGCGTCTCGTCCTCTGCGGTCAGTCTCTCGCACAGTTCGATGAAGTTGCGTCGCGCGATCGGCAGCTGGTCTGCGGCCTTGGATGACGCGTTCTCTCCGCCTTCGAGCGGCGGGGTGAACCCGGAATCGTAGGGCAGCGTCGGGTCGCAACGCACACCGTAATAGTTCTGCACGCGGCGCTCGGTGGGCAGGCCGTTGTCATCCCAGCCCATCGGGTAGAAGAGATTCTTGCCCCGCATGCGCTGGTAGCGCGCGATGAGGTCCATGTGCGTGTAGCTGAAGACGTGCCCGATATGCAGGCTCCCGGATGCCGTTGGCGGCGGGGTATCGATGGAGAAGACGTTGTCTTTGGTCGCGTTGGCCCGGTCGAACCGGTGAGTGCCGGCGGACTCCCAGGCGGCATCCCACTTCGCTTCGAGCCCTTCGAGGGCGGGCTTGTCGGGAATCTGATCAGCACGGTTGGCGGACGCCATGTCGTTCTCCGGTTCGATATATGCGGCACCGAGTCGGTGAAGAGGTGCCTGAGTGTGTGAGTGAGGCAATTCTACAGGCGGCTCACCAGGCGGCGGCCATCGCGAGCCGGTGGCGCCTGCCCGGTGCTGGGCCGGGCCGGGCAGGGCCGGGCCGAAAGACCCTCGACTTGCGGGAACGCCGGGAATAGCCTTCCGCCATGAGCATCGACCTCGATTCCATCTACCGCGATGTGCACTCCCATCCCGAACTCAGCCACGCAGAGCACCGGACGGCGACAGTCGTGGCCACTCACCTCGCTCGCATGGGACTGGCGGTGACCACCGGTGTCGGAGTGACCGGCGTTGTCGGCGTACTGGAGAACGGCGAGGGACCCGTCGTGCATCTGCGCGCCGACATGGATGCCCTCCCGGTTCGCGAGGAGACGGGCCTCGACTATGCGAGCACCGCGACCGTGGTCGATGGCTCGGGCTCCGAGGTCCCCGTGATGCACGCCTGCGGGCACGACATGCATGTCACCTGCCTTCTCGGCGCGGTCGAGCAGCTCGTGCAGCGTCGCGTGGAGTGGTCGGGCACCCTCGTCGCCGTGTTCCAGCCGGCGGAGGAGACCCTCGCCGGAGCTCTCTCGATGGTCTCGGACGACTATGTCGGTCGCTTTCCGCGGGCCAGCGTGGTGCTCGGACAACACGTCGTTCCCCTCCCGGTGGGAATCGTGGCCCTCCACGCCGGCCCGACCATGGCCGGCACCGACAGCCTCGAGATCGTGTTCACCGGCGTGGGCGGACACGGGTCACGACCGCACACCACTATCGACCCGGTGGTCGCGGCCTCCGCGGCGGTGCTGCGCCTGCAGACGATCGTGTCTCGAGAGTGCGACCCTGCCGAACTCGCCGTCGTCACCGTCGGCAGCTTTCACGCGGGCTCCAAGAGCAACATCATTCCGGCGACTGCGACCCTCGGCGTCAACGTGCGTACGGTGACGACCGAATCGCGCACCCGGGTGCTCGATTCCATCGAGCGGATGGTCAACGCCGAGGCATCCGCGTCGGGCATGCGCGTCGAGCCCGTGATCACGGTGGTCGAGCGGGGGCCAGCGACGGTGAACGATTCGGCCGGCACCGAACGCCTGCGGCGGCGGTTCATCTCAGAGTTCGGAGACGCGGCGGTGATCGATCCCGGCGTTCTCACCGGCAGCGAGGACGTGGGAGAACTGGCGAGGGCCGCGGGCGCGCCCCTCGTGTTCTGGTTCTTCGGCGGGGTCGACCCCGCTGTGTTCGCGGCGGCAGCCGCATCCGGCACTGTCGATCGCGACATCCCGGGGAATCACTCGCCGCTCTTCGCCCCGGTGCCCGAACCGACGATCGCGAACGGGGTGCGAAACCTCACCGTCGCCGCGCTCGAATGGTTCAGCCCCGTGGTCAGCCCAGCCTGACGACCCGCGCCTCCCAGGGGCGCAGCTCTGCCGCCACATCCGTCACGTCCGGGTAGTTGCCGATCACCAGCTCACCCGCGACAGGCAGCGGCAGCTCGAGCACTTCCGAAGAGAAGTTGCCCACGACAAGAAAGGTCTCGCCGTCGAGCGAGCGGGTGAAGGCGTACAGGGTCGGATGCTCCGGCTCGAGCATCACGAAGTCGCCGAGCGCCACGACCGGCGACTCGTGCCGCAGCGCGATGAGTCGTCGGTAGAACTCGAAGATCGACCGGGAGCCGGCGGCTCGATCCGCCGCGACGTTGATAGTGCTGTGATTGGGTGTGATCTCGAGCCAGGGGGTGCCGGTCGTGAAGCCCGCGAGCGCCGTCGCATCCCACTGAACGGGCGTGCGCGCGTTGTCGCGGCTGCGGAAGGCGAGCGAGGCGAGCACCTCGGCGGGGGAGGCTCCGGATGCCACTTCTTCGTCGTAGTAGTTGAGCGACTCGATGTCGTGGTACTGCTCGATGGTGGTGAAGCCGGCGTTCGTCATGCCGATCTCGTCACCCTGGTAGACGTAGGGCGTTCCGCGGTGCAGGTGAAGGATGGCGGCGAGCAGGGTGGCCGACTCGAACCGGAACTGCCCGTCATCGCCGAACCGGGAGACGGATCGCGGCTGGTCGTGGTTGCCGAAGTAGAGGCTGTTCCAGCCCGATTCGGCGAGACCGGACTGCCAACGCCCGAGAGAACGCTTGAGATCCACGAGCTCGAGCGGCACGTTGTCGAACTTCGTGCGCGGTCCGTGGTCGAGACCCACATGCTCGAATTGGAATACCATGTCGAGCTCGAGCCGGTCGGAACTGGTGAACCGGATGGCGTCATCCACCGTCGCACCGGGTGTCTCGCCGACCGTGATGAGGTCGGCATCCCGCCCGGCGAAGACCTCGCGGTTCATCTCCTGCAGGTAGTCGTGCACCTGATCGCCCATCACGAAGCCGGGGCTGTCGCCCACGAGGTCGGACTGCACCTTCGCGATGAGGTTGATCACGTCCATGCGGAAGCCGTCGACGCCTCGGTCAAGCCACCAGTTCATCATCTCGTAGACGGCGGACCTCACCTCGCGGTTCTCCCAGTTGAGATCGGGCTGCTTCACCGCGAAGAGGTGCAGGTAGTACTGGCCGGTCGCGGCGTCGAGTTTCCACGCCGGTCCGCCGAACATGCTGCGCCAGAGGTTGGGCTCGCGGCCGTCCACACCGTCGCGCCAGACGTACCAGTCGCGCTTCGGGTTGGTCAGTGAGCCACGGGACTCCTCGAACCAGGCGTGCTCGTCGCTCGTGTGGTTCACCACGAGGTCCATCACGATCTTGATGCCGCGGGCGTGCGCCTCGGCCAGCAGGAGGTCGAACTCCGCGAGCGACCCGAAGAGCGGGTCGATGTCCCGGTAGTCGCTGATGTCGTAGCCGTTGTCGGCCTGGGGAGAGCGGTAGATGGGGGAGAGCCACACGACATCCACGCCGAGCTCCTGGAGGTAGTCGAGCTTGCCGCGGATGCCGCCGAGGTCGCCGATACCGTCTCCGGTGGAGTCCGCGAAGCTGCGCGGGTAGATCTGGTAGACGACGGCGGAGGTCCACCAGGCCGGCGCGATATCGATGCTCACCCGATCAAGTCTTTCACGCGTGACCTCTGCGCCCGTGCGGGCGAGATTCCCGTCAGTCGGTCATCGGCAGGCGCGGCGCGGAGGCGAGCAGCTCCCTCGTGTAGTCATCCCGCGGCGACCCGAACACCGACTCGGTCGCGCCGGCCTCGACGATCCGGCCGTGCCTCATCACCAGCACGTCGTCGCTCATGTGCCGAACAACGCCGAGATCGTGCGTGATGAACAGGTAGCTGAGGCCGAGCGAGCGTTGCAGGTCGTCGAGCAGGTCGAGAACCTGTGCCTGCACCGACACGTCGAGGCTCGACACCGGCTCGTCGCAGATCAGGATGTCCGGACGTGGCGCGATGGCACGCGCGATCGCGACGCGCTGCTGCTGGCCGCCGGAGAGATGCCGCGGGCGGCGGGCGGCCAGCGCTGGGGTGAGCCCGACCGACTTCAGTAGGGCGGGCACGCCCTCCGTGCCGCCGAGGGCGTCCGCGAGGATGCGCCCGACCGTCCAGCGCGGATCGAAGGAGCTGACGGCGTCCTGGTAGATCGCGCCGATACGCGCGCGACGGGCTCGTCTCGCGGACTCCGGCACACCGCTCCACGGCTCGCCCAGCAGGGAGACGTGCCCGGTATCCGGTCGCTCGAGGGCGAGCACCAGGCGGGCCAGGGTGGTCTTGCCCGACCCGGATTCGCCGACGATTCCGAGGGTGCGCCCGCGCTGCAGGGAGAAGCTGACGTCGTCGACGGCCTGAAGGGTGTCGAATCGCCGGGAGAGGCCAGTCGCGGCGAGCACCACGACGGGCTCCACGATGGACTCCATCGGCATTTCGAGAGCCCGCGGCTCTTCCGTGAGGCGGGAGAAACGAGGCCGTCCGGCTGGCACGGCCGCGATCAGCCTTCGGGTGTACGGATGCTGCGGGGCCGAGAGCACCGAGTGGGTCGGGCCGCTCTCGACCACGCGTCCCTCGCTCATCACGAGTACCTGGGAGGCCAGCCGGCTCACCACGGCGAGGTCGTGACTGATCAGCAGGACCGCGGCTCCCTCGTCTCGCAGCCGTTCGAGCAGATCGAGGATTCCGGCCTGCACTGTGGTGTCGAGCGCGGTGGTCGGTTCATCGGCGATGAGCAGCCAGGGCTGCAGCGCGATCGCCGAGGCGATGACAGCTCGTTGACGAAGCCCTCCGGAGAGCTCATCCGGACGCTGGGATGCGCGCAGCGCTGGGTTCGGCATGCCCACCTGCGCGAGGAGTTCGAGCACACGGGCCTGACGCTCGGCGGGGGAGAGCGCTGAATGCAGCCGAAGCGGGTCTGCGATCTCCCGTCCGACCGGTCGCAGCGGATCGAGGGCCACCAGCGCCCCCTGCGAGATGAAGCCGATGTCCCGCCCGCGCAGGCGCTGCAGCCGCCGGGGGGAGGCATCCGCGATGTCGGTCGCGTCGAAGCGCAGTGTCGACGCGGTGACTGTGCCGCCGGTGAGGCCGAGCAGCGCCCGCGCGGTGACGCTCTTGCCCGAGCCGGATTCGCCGACGATGGCGACGCACTGCCCCGGTTCGATGTCGAAGGAGACGCCCGAGACGACGGGCGCCCCGAAACTCACGGCGAGGTCACGCACGCTCACGAGAGGAGTCATGGTCGCCGGCTCCGTTCCTGCAGTCCGCGTCCGACCAGCGTCGTGGCAACCGCGCTGATCAGGATGAACAGTCCCGGAAAGAATGTCATCCACCAGGAGGAGGCGAGGTAGGTGCGACCCGCCGAGAGCATCGCCCCCCACTCGGCCGCGGGCGGCACCGCACCGAGCCCCAGGTAGCTGAGCGAGGAGGCCCAGACGATCGACTGGCCGATGCCAAGGGTGACAAGCACGAAGAGCGATCCGGCCACGTTGGGCAGCACGTGCTGCCAGAGGAGGAACCACCAGCCGCGCCCGAGGACGGTCGCCGATTCGAGGTAGGGAGCCCGGCGCACCACGAGCACCCGACTGCGGATGATGCGGGCATAGCCCGGCGCGGTGGCGAGCCCCACGGCGATGGTCGAAGTGACGACCCCGGGTCCGTAGACGACGATGAAGAGCAGCGCGAGAAGCAGCCCGGGGAAGGCGAACAGCACCTCGAGAAAGCGGGTGGTGCCGAAGTCGAGCCAGCGCGGACCGAGCCCGGCGAGCAGCCCGAAGACGAGCGCGAGCCCGACGCCGATGGCCGTGGCGGAGACGCCGATCAGGAGGGAGGCTCCGGCGCCGTGGATGATGCGCGTATAGATGTCCCTGCCGGATTCGTCGGTGCCGAAGAGGTGGCCGACCGACGGGGCTCGGAAGCTCTGGGCGGGATGGATGGCCAGCGGATCGGCCGGTGCGAGGAGCCCTGGCGCCAGGGCCGCGAGGAGCAGGAAGAGGAGCGCCCCGACTCCGATCCAGGGCAGGATGCGTCTCATCGAGCACGCAACCGAGGGTCGACCAGGCGGTCGGCGAAGTCTGTCAGTGTCGTGACAAGCATGTAGCCGAGGGCGACGACCAGCACGACGCCAAGAACGAGCGGAACATCCCGTTGCTGCACCGCCGAGAGCAGGCTGCGACCGAGTCCGGGCCGGGCGAAGATCGTCTCGACGACGACGGCCCCGCTGATGAGGGAACCGAAGGCCCAGCCGGCCAGCCCGATCGCGGGGATCGCCGCGTGACGAAGCGCATGGCGCCAGAACACTCCGCCGGGTCCCTCGCCGCGAGCCCGGGCGGCGAGGACGAAAGGCGAGCCCATCGCATCGAGGATCGATTCGCGCATCACCTGCGCGAGGAATCCGGACAGGGGCAGGGCGAGGGTGAGAACGGGCAGCACGAGTCCGAGCGGCCCGGGCACGCTCACCGGCGGCAGCCAGCCGAGAGTGGTCGAGAACAGCAGGATCAGGCTGATCGCCAGCCAGAAGTGCGGCACCGCAGCGGCGACGACCTCGAGCACCCAGCTGACGGCGGATGCCGCCCGCCCGCCCTGGGCGGACCAGGCCGCGAGCGCGAGGGCGATCATCGCCGCAACGATCAACGCCACCACAGCCAGCACAAGGGTGCCGCCGAGGTTCTCGCCGACGACGGCGATCACCGGCCGTTTGAGCGCGTAGGACGTGCCGAGATCGCCCCGAAGCATCCGGCCGAGGTAGAGGAGGTATTGAACGAACAGCGGTTGGTCGAGACCGTAGTCGGCACGAGCCTGGGCGAGGGCCGCCGCGCTCGCCTGGGAACCGGGCCCGCCGAGCACCGCCTCCGCTGGATCACCGGGAATCAGCCGGATCGCGAAGAAGGCGACCGTGGCAACGGCCCAGAGCACGAAGGCGACACCGCCGGCCCGCAGCAGCGCCCAGGGTGCCCAGCGCCTGCGCCTCCCCGCCCCCGGTAGTGCCGCTACCGGGAGAGCCACGAGTCGTACATCGTGGGGGTCGATACCGTCGGCATCGCCCGCAGGCCCTTCACCAGGGAGCGGTGCAGGTAGTGGTTCTGCTGGTCGTAGAGCGGCAGGATGTAGAAGCCCTTCAGCACGATCTGCTGCGCCCGCTTGTACAGGGACAGGCGTTCGGCTTCGTCGGAGGAGACGGCGGCCTTCTCGAGCAGCGCGTCGAGCGCCGGGTCCTTCACCTGCGAGTGGTTGGCGAAGTAGCCGCTCGGCGCGGGGATGGTGCCGGCGGAGTCGAACAGGATGCGCAAGACATCCGGGCCCACCTTCGTGTAGGGGGCGCTCACGAGGTTGTACTGGTTCTTGCCGAGAGCGCCGTACCAGCTGGAGAGGTCGAGGGGCTCGAGGTCGACCTTGAACCCGGCCTGCTTCGATGTCGCCTGCAACTGCTCGAACAGCGACTGCTCGGCGGGGATCGACTGGTTGGTGCTCACCGGAAAGGAGACTTCGAGCACGGCGCCGCCTTTGGTGCGGTATCCGTCGGCGTTCTTGGTGGACCAGCCCGCCTCATCCAGAAGCCGGGCTGCGGCCTTCTGGTCGTAGTCGAAGAGTGAGGGATCGGAGAATCCGGCCTTCTCCACGCTCGACAGTGGAGAGTAGGAGCGCTTCGCGGTGCCGAAGAAGAGGCTCTTGACGGCATCGTTCACGTCGGCGGAGCGAATGAAGGCCTCGCGCACCTTCGCATCGTCGAACGGCGCGATGCTCGAGTTCAATTCGATGCGATTGGATGCCCCGGGCCGGGGAGCGTCGATGGCGACCAGATCGTTGCTCTTCTTCGCGGCGACGAGGGTGTCCGGTTGCACATTGTCGATCACGTCGACGGTACCGGCCTGCAGCGCGGCGTAGCGCGAGGCGGAGTCGGGCAGGAATCGCCAGTCGATCGCCTTCAGGTAGGCGCGGCCGGTGTGGGCGGCATCCGCCGGGGGAGAGGTGTAGTCGTCGTTGCGGACGAGGCTGATCGACTGCTGATGCGTCCACTTCTTCACGACGAACGGTCCGGTGCCGACGGGCCACTCGCAGTTCACGGCCTGGCTGCGCTTCAACGCAGTGGCGGACTCGATCGCGAGCCAGGGCTGGGAGAGCGAGTCGAGCAGTGCACTGTCGGGCGTCGAGAGGGTGAAGCGCACGACATCCGCCGACACCGCGGTCACCGCGGTCACCTTCTGGAGGGCCAGGTAGCCGGTGGATGATCCGGTGGCCGGGTCCTGCACGTGCGCGACATTCGCCGCGATCGCGTCGGGGGTGAGGGCGGTGCCGTCGGTGAACTTCACGTTCTTCTTGAGGGTGAAGTCCCAACTCAGTCCGTCGGACGACTCCGACCACGTGGTGGCGAGCCAGGGGATGATGTCGCCCGCGGTGTTCTTGGAGACGAGGGATTCCAGGTACTGGGTGGCAACGAGCGCCTGCGGATAGTTGCCCCCGACGTGGGGATCGAGGCAGTCCGGCTCCGCATCACCGGAGGCGTAGACGAGTGTGCCGCCGGAGACCGGTGTCGTGCTCGTCGGCGCCGGGGCGGCGCTGCAGCCACTCGCGATGAGCGCGACTGCGAGAATGGAGATGACGGGGGCGACGGCACGTTTCACGACGGAGACTCTTTCGGTTCTATTATTGGACTCAGTACAACATTACGCCCCAGCGGAGGAACACATGGTCCAGGGCACACCGAACGCCGTCGGTCGCCCGCGCACCTCATCCCGTGCCGTCATCGAGGATGCCGCGGCCGAGCTGTTCCTCGAGAACACCTACGCGCTCACGACGATCGAACAGATCACGCAGCGGGCCGGTGTGAGCCGCAACACCTTCTTCAATTACTTCGCCGCCAAGAGCGACGTGCTCTGGGTGGAGTTGGATGCCGCGATCGACCGCCTCACGCTCGAGCTGCAGGCGGTCCCGGAGGGTCGCCCCGCGCTCGCCGAGATGCGCGCGGCGACACTGCGTGTGGTTGCCGAGATCGGCGTGGACCGCGTGCCCCTCGCCCTGACCCAGGACGATGTGATGGGCACTGCCGAGGAGACGCGGGTATCCGGTCTCGCCCGTCTCGCCCGCCGATCCGACCTGATCGCGGTGTTCCTGGCCCGGCATCTGAACCGCGACCCGGAGGATCTGCTCGTGCTCAGCGCCGCGAACGCGCTGTCCGGAGCGATCTCCGCCGCCTGGACCGTCTGGGCTCGAGACGGCATCGGCCGCCGACCGCTCGCCGAGTACATGTCCGAGGCCTTCGACGTCGTCTCGGCCGGCCTCACCGCGTCGCTGGTCGAGTAGGTCGTGGCCCGCAGAGCGCAATCCGGGCGTCTGCGGACAAACCGGGCCGGCAGGCCGACCCGGTTTGTCCGCAATGGCCCGTTTTTCGGGGAGGCGACCGGGACGTTTGGCCCTGTACCCGAGCGCGTCGGCGGCGCAGACTGGCAGGCATGTCGAATTGGATGGAACACAAGAAGCCGGAGCCCGCGCAGCTCGCCCTGATCTCGCTGCTCGCGGCCTGGACCCTCGCCTGGAAGGGCGCCTCGCTCTGGCACGCCGCCAAGGACGACAGCAAGCCGTGGTTCGCCGTGTTGCTGCTGAGCAACACCATGGGCCTGCTCGACGCGCTGTACATCTTCCGGGTCAGTCGCACCCGGAGACTCGCGGTGGAGGACGCCCGGCGCGACGACGACTATCCGCAGCAGACACACTCCATCGAGGACTGAGCCTCAGGCCAGCTCGAGCGACGGCTCGTCGGGGGTCGAGAGCGAGAGCAGGGCCTCTTCGATGTGCTCGTTCTGGCGCAGCGACTCTTCGATGCGGCGAAGCGAATAGGCCACATGGGTCTCGGTGTCGTCGCCGACGATGTCCACCGACGCCACGAGAAACACGGTGCCCGGTCCGACGAACTCCAGATGGAGGTAGGTCACTCGCTCGATCTCCGGCCGCTCGAGCAGTCCGCCGAGCACGTCGTTGCGCAGCCCGTCATCCGGATTCTCACCGATGAGGAACCGACGGTTACGGTCGATCAACACGATCGCGACCCCGCCGAGAAGCACCCCGACCAGAATCGAACCGAGGGCATCGAACGCCGCGAGTCCCGTGACCTGATGCAACAGGATGCCCAGGAACGCGAGTGCGAGACCGATGAGTGCCGCGGCATCCTCGGCGAAGACGGCCCGCAGGGTGGCATTCGAGCTGGTGAGAGCGTAAGCCCCCGTGCTGATCCCGCGACGCTTACCGCCGGCCCTGGCCTGGCGGAAGGCCTGGGTGAACGAGATCCCCTCAAGCACGAAGGCGACAGCGAGCACGATGTACGCGATGCCGAAGTTCGTGGCATCCTCCGGCATCATGAGCTCCTGGATGCCGTGCCAGATCGAGACGACGGCTCCGGCGGTGAAGATGCCGAAGGCCGCGAACATCGACCAGACGTAGGCCTCGCGACCGAAGCCGAGCGGATGCCGGTCGTCGCGCTGTTTCATCGATCGTCGATCCGCGATGAGCAGGAAGATCTCGTTGCCGAAGTCCGCCCAGGAGTGTGCCGTCTCCGCGACCATGGACGCGGATCCCGTGATCACCGAGGCGACGGTCTTCGCGATGGCGACCAGCAGGTTGGCACCGAGCGCGATCACGACCGTGAGCGATCCGCCGGCGGCTGCGGGGGGAACGGGATCTGTCACCGATTCAGTCTGTCACCTCACGTAGAATTGTCTGCAACGACATCGATCCGGCAATCACCGGGGAGTCTTCGGAAGAGCGGCGGCCACCCACGGGCGGCAGCCGGGTAGAACCGAACGGGTCTGGCCCGTCATCGCCAATGAACAAGCGGCCGCCCCTCACGGGAAGGCAAGCGGGGTGGTACCGCGCGATCCGAAACCATCGGGATCGCGTCCTCGTCCAGTTGAACGTGTGACCTGGAGAGACATGACTTACCCCCTCAGCGACGGCTCGGATGCCGGCGACGCCGGCCTGACCGCTTCCCCGGACTTCCCGGCGATCGAGAACGGAATCCTCGCCTTCTGGAAGAGGGATGACACCTTCCAGGCTTCCATCGACCAGCGCGAGGGATGCTCCGAGTGGGTCTTCTACGACGGTCCGCCATTCGCCAACGGCCTGCCGCACTACGGGCACCTGCTCACCGGCTACGCGAAGGACCTCTTCCCGCGCTACCAGACCATGCGCGGCAAGCTCGTGCACCGTCGGTTCGGCTGGGACACCCACGGTCTTCCCGCAGAGCTCGAGGCGATGCGGCAGCTCGGCATCACCGAGAAGCACCAGATCGAAGAGATGGGCATCGCCACCTTCAACGAGAAGGCGCGCGAGTCGGTGCTCGAGTACACCCGCGAGTGGGAGGACTACGTCACTCGCCAGGCACGATGGGTCGACTTCGAGAACGACTACAAGACCCTCGACATCACCTTCATGGAGTCGGTCATCTGGGCCTTCAAACAGCTCTACGACAAGGGTCTGGCCTACGAGGGATTCCGCGTGCTTCCGTATTGCTGGCACGATGAGACGCCGCTGTCGAACCACGAGTTGCGCATGGATGACGACGTCTATCGCATGCGGCAGGACCAGTCCGTCACCGTGACCTTCCCGCTCGACGGCGCGAAGGCGGAGTCGCTCGGGCTCACCGGGGTCAAGGCGCTCGCCTGGACGACGACACCGTGGACGCTGCCGACCAACCTCGCCCTGGCCGTGGGGCCCGCCATTTCGTATGCAATCGTGCCGAGTGGTCCGCTCGGGGCATCCGATGGTTCTGCGGAGGGCGTTGCGGAGTTCCTGCTCGCTGCCGACACCGTCGCTGCCTACGCGAAGGACCTCGGCTACGGCTCGCCCGAGGCCGCCGTCGAAGCTATCGAGAGAACGCTGCTCGGTTCCGAGCTCGGCGGGGTCACCTATGCCCGCCTCTGGGACTACTACGCGGATGTCGAGACCTGGGGCACCGGCAACGCCTGGCAGGTCCTCGTTGCCGACTACGTCGCCACCGGTGAGGGCACCGGCATCGTGCACCAGGCGCCCGCCTACGGCGAAGACGACCAGATCACGTGCGCCGCTGCCGATATCCCGGTGATCATCTCCGTCGACGACGGCGGCAAATTCCTGTCCCAGATCTCGGATGTCGCGGGCCTGCAGGTCTTCGATGCCAACAAGCCGCTCGTGCAGAAGCTGCGCGCCGACGGCCGCCTGCTTCGGGTGGCGAGCTATGAGCACAGCTATCCGCACTGCTGGCGCTGCAAGAACCCGCTCATCTACAAGGCGGTGTCGAGCTGGTTCGTGAGCGTCACGAAGTTCCGTGACCGCATGGTGGAGCTCAACGAGCAGATCAACTGGGTGCCCGACAACGTGAAGGACGGCCAGTTCGGCAAGTGGCTGTCGAACGCCCGGGACTGGTCGATCTCTCGCAACCGCTACTGGGGATCGCCGATCCCGATCTGGAAGAGCGACGACCCGGAGTACCCGCGCGTCGACGTGTATGGATCGCTCGACGAGCTCGAGGCGGACTTCGGCGTGCGTCCCACCGACCTGCACCGCCCGTTCATCGACGAGCTCACCCGGCCGAACCCCGACGACCCCACCGGCAGGTCGACCATGCGGCGCATCGAAGACGTGCTCGACGTGTGGTTCGATTCCGGATCGATGCCGTTCGCGCAGGTGCACTATCCCTTCGAGAACGCCGAGTTCTTCGAGGAACACAACCCCGCGGACTTCATCGTCGAGTACATCGGCCAGACCCGCGGCTGGTTCTACATGCTCCACGTGCTGTCGACGGCTCTCTTCGACCGGCCGGCCTTCCGCAACGTGATCAGCCACGGCATCGTTCTCGGCAGTGACGGGCAGAAGATGTCAAAGTCGCTGCGCAACTATCCGGATGTCTCCGAGGTCTTCGACCGGGACGGCGCGGATGCGATGCGTTGGTACCTCATGTCGTCGTCGGTGATCCGCGGCGGCAACCTCGTGGTCACGGAAGAGGGCATCCGTGAGGGAGTGCGCCAGCTGATGCTGCCGCTGTGGAACAGCTACTACTTCTTCACGCTGTACGCCAACGCCGCGAAACCTGCTGGTCGAGTAGCGAGCGCCAACGAGCGTGTCCCGACCGATGAAGCGGGTCTCGACACGGGCGCGGAGCGCCCTACTCGACCAGCGCAGGCCGGCTACACGGCCACGCTCCGCACCGACTCGAGCGACGTGCTCGACCGGTATCTGCTCGCCAAGACCCGCCAGGTGATCGGGGATGTCACCGCCCACCTCGACAACCTCGACAGCCCGCTCGCCGCGAACTCGCTTCGCGACTTCGGCGACGTGCTCACCAACTGGTACGTGCGGCGCAGCCGCGGTCGCTTCTGGAGTGGCGACAGCGCTGAGGCCTTCGACACGCTCTACACGGTGCTCGAAACCCTCACCCGCTTGGCGGCACCGTTGCTTCCGCTCATCAGTGAGAAGATCTGGAAGGGACTCACCGGCGGTCGCAGCGTGCACCTCACCGACTGGCCGGATGCCGCGTCGTTCCCGGAGGACGATGCTCTCGTCGCCACGATGGACCGCGTCCGCGAGATCGCGTCCTCCGGGCTCGGTCTCCGCAAGGCGACCGGGTTGCGCGTGCGGCTTCCCCTCGCGGAGCTCACCGTCGTCGCCGAGAACTCGGCAGACCTGCGGTCCTTCGCCGACATCCTGCGCGACGAGCTCAACGTCAAGGCGGTGGTGGTGCGCGAGCTCGGGGAGGACAGCCTCGGCGAGTTCGGCATCCAGCGCAAGCTCACGGTCAACTCCCGCGCAGCCGGACCCCGCATCGGCAAGCAGGTGCAGCAGGTGATCCAGGCGGCCAAGGCCGGAGACTGGACCTCCAACGGCGAGAACGTCATGGTCGGCGGCATCGAGTTGCTCCCCACCGAGTTCGAACTGCAGTTGCAGGCGGCGGATGACGCGCAGGCGATCACCTTCCTGCCCGGCGGCGGCTTCGTGCTGCTCGACACGGTGACCACGTGGGAGCTCGAGGCGGAAGGGCTCGCCCGCGACCTCATCCGTGGAGTGCAGGACACCCGCAAGGCCGCCGGCTTCCAGGTTAGCGACCGCATCGACCTCACCCTCTACTTCGAGTCCTCGTCAGAGCGGGCCGGAGTCGAACCCTTCGAAGCCACCATCGCCGAAGAGACCCTCGCCCTGGCGATCAAGGCCGTAGAGACCGACGGGAGCGTGGAGGCGTACGCTGCCCAGCACGGTCACGCCGGAGCCTTCCGTTCCCTCATCCGGGCCGGGCAGTACGCGAACAGCGGCGACGTGCTCGTCGAAGTCACGATCCATGGAGCAGCAACCGATGTCTAAGAACCCCCTGTCCGAAGATCCAGAACTGGGAGACGACGCGCTCTTCCAGAAGGATGCCGACGCCGTCTACCAGGAGCTGCTCGCTCGCATCGGCGAGGGGCACCCGCAACCGCGCCTGGCCGCAACACGACGCGTGGTCGAGCTGCTCGGTGATCCGCAGCGCTCGTACCCGATCATCCACATCACCGGAACGAACGGCAAGACCTCCACGAGCCGCATCATCGAGAGCATCCTGCGTGCCTACGGACTGCGCACCGGGCTCTTCTCGAGCCCGCATCTCGTGCGCGTGAACGAGCGGATCCTCGTCGACGGCGAGCCGATCACCAACGAGGCCTTCGTCGCCAACTACCGCGACATCAAGCCATACCTCGAGATGGTGGATGCCGAGCTCCGCGCCGTGGGTGACGCTCCGCTGGCCTTCTTCGAGGCCTTCACCGCGCTCGCCTACGCGAGCTTCGCCGATGCCCCGGTGGATGTCGCGGTGATCGAGGTCGGACTGGGCGGCGAGTGGGATTCGACGAATGTGGGCGACGGCCAGGTGGCGGTGTTCACCCCGATCTCGCTCGACCACACCGCACGCCTCGGCAACACCGTTGCGCTCATCGCGGCGACGAAGGCTGGCATCATCAAGCCCGCGGCGGCCGTCGTGACCGCGACCCAGCCGGAGACCGCCCTTGCCGAGCTCGAGCGGGCGAGCGAGCTGATGGAGGCGAGCCTCGCCGTGCAGGGCACCGCATTCGAACTGCTGTCGAACACCGTCGCGGTCGGCGGCCAGGTCATCTCGGTGCGCGGGCTCGCGGGCACCTACGACGAGCTCTTCCTTCCGCTCTTCGGCGATCACCAGGCGCAGAACGCCGCCGTCGCGATCGCCGCCGTCGAGTCGTTCCTCGGCGGGGGCGAGCAGACGCTGGTGGGCGATGTGCTCGCCGAGGGCATCGCGACGGCGTCCTCACCGGGACGCCTGCAGGTCATCGGCATCGAGCCGACCGTGATCATCGATGCCGCGCACAACCCGGATGGGGCGCGATCTCTCGCCGCGGCACTCGGCACCTATTTCACCTTCGACGAGGTGGCCATCGTGCTCGGGGTGCTCGACGACAAGGACGCCCGCTCGATCGTGGCGGCCCTCGCTCCGGTGGCGGAGGTCATCCTCGTCACGGCCTCGAGCTCCGAGCGCGCCGTGCCCGTCGATGATCTCGCGGAGATCGTGCGCGAAGTCGCCCCCGACACCTCCGTCGACGACTACGACACCCCGGGCGAAGCGATAGCGGCTGCCCGGGCCTGGGCAGAGAAGGCCCCCCGCCGTGGCGTCGTCATCACCGGGTCGATCACTCTCATCGGCGACGCCCTGGTGCTCGCGGCGGCAGAGGGGTGGAAGCGATGACGGAGGCGGATGGCGCACGCCCGCCTCGCACTCGGGTGCGGCGCGAGCGTTCCGCGAGCGAATCGCTGCTCTCCATCGCACTCCTCCTCGAGGCCGTGCTTGTCTTCTTCGTGGTGATGGTGGCCTTCGGCCTCCAGGTTCTCGCGACCCCGGTGGTGTTCGGCGGGGGAGCGGTGCTCGTCGTACTGCTGCTCGTCGCCGGCAGGCTCGCCGGCCGAGCCATCGGGGTCTGGCTGGGCTGGGCACTCCAGGTCGCGCTCATCGCCCTCGGCATCCTGCTGCCGCTGATGTATTTCATCGGCGCGATCTTCGCGGCGATCTGGATCTACTGCTTCGTCACCGGCCGGCGTCTCGACCGCCGCAAGGCCGCCTATCTGCTCGACAACTCGTCCACCCCCAACAATTAGGAGCCCCATGAGCACCGAAGAAACCCTCGTCCTGGTCAAGCCGGATGGCGTGTCCCGCAACCTCACCGGCGAGATCCTGCGCCGCATCGAAGCGAAGGGCTACCAGCTCGTCGATATCAAGCTCGTGCAGGCGAGCCGTGAACTGCTAGCGAAGCACTACGAGGAGCACGTCGGAAAGCCCTTCTACGAACCGCTCATCGAGTTCATGGAGAGTGGCGCCATCGTCGCGCTGCGAGTCACCGGCGAGCGGGTGATCGAAGGCTTCCGATCCCTCGCCGGCACGACGGATCCCACCGCCGCGGCCCCCGGCACGATCCGCGGTGATCTCGGACGCGACTGGGGGCTCCGCGTGCAGCAGAACCTGGTGCACGGGTCCGACTCGCCCGAATCCGCGGAGCGCGAGCTCGCCCTCTGGTTCGACTGAGACCTCGTCGACCCGCACGACACGACTTCGCACGATTCCGGGCATCCGGAGCGGGCGAAGTCGTGCCTGGGGCTGTACCGCCTCGCGCCTAGGGCGTGGGGGTCGAGCTGGGTGACGGGGTGATTCCGGCGGCGCTCGCCGCGAAGGAGATGAAGTCTCCCGTGCCATCCCAGCGCTTTCCATTGACGACCACCGTCGGGGTCGAGAATCCGCCCGCCGAGGGGTTTACGAGCGAGGCCGTGCCCGTCGTGACCTGCGTGGTATTGCTCACCCATGACTTGAACTTCTCGCTATCGATGCAGCTGTTCACAGCGGGGTCGCTGATTCCCGCCTCTGCCACGAGCGCCTTGATCTCTGGGTCGGTGAGTCCAGAGGTTCCCTCGGTGGGCTGCTTGTCATAGAAGACCGTCTGGGCATCGAGGAACTTCGTCGGGTCGTAGTTCGCAATGCAGGCGGCCGCATTGGCGGCGCGGCTCGCATAGCGGCTGGTCTGGTAGTTGCGGTCGAGAATCGAGACGGGATGCACCTCGAGGGTGGCCGATCCGCTCGCGACGAGCTGCTGGATCTGAGCGGAGTAGGTGGCTTCGAATGACTTGCAGGCCGGGCAGGCCCAGTCAACGTAGGTGACGATGTGGGCGAGCCCGTCGGAGGCAGTGGTCTTCGTCGCCTTCGGCTTGCCGTCTGCCGAGGCCGCTGCGGTGGTCGTTGGGGTGGCCACACCGCCTTTGCCGGTGAAGAGGATGCCGCTGCTCGCCATGTTCTTCGGGCCGGGAGCCCCGGGTGCGGCGGGCTGCACGACTATCGCGACCACGATCGCGATGACCGCGAGGATGGCGACACCGATGCCGCCCTGCAGCAGGATCTTGTTGCGACGCTGGCGCCTCTTCTCGGCCTCGCGTTCGATGCGCGCGGTCTCGCGGGCGGCCTCCCGTCGATCCTTCTTGCCCTGCGGGGAGTTCGAGGTGCCGGAAGCAGCCATGTGTCGGTAACCAACGTTCTGTGAGATGGACGAAAATCTGGGCAGAAATTACGGGGTGAAGCTGGGACGAATCATGGGGGAGGCTGAATGTTCACTGGCGGAGCTCAGAGTCGATGGATGACGTCGAGCTGAACCTGCGCGAGGGCGGCGACCACCACGTAGCTCACGAGGGTGATGAGCGGGACGTACCCGTATGCCGCAGCGCCGAGATCGCGAAGACGTGCCGAAACGGGAATGTGCCCGGACTTCAGGTTGAAGAAGGTAATCAGCCAGAACGAGGGGATCACCACCGACCAGGTGGCCATGCACCACGGGCAGAGCGTGCCGAGCATGAAGATGCTCTCCGTGATCAGGAAGATCACGAAGACGAGGGCGAGAGTGATTCCCACATTGAGCGCGATCCAGAACCAGCGCGCGAAGGTCACGCCGCTGATGATGAGCACGGCGATCATGAACATGGCCATCCACCCGCCCACGCCGATGAGCGGATTCGGGAAGCCGAACAGCGAGCCCTGCCACGAGGAGAGATTCTTGCCGCACTGCACGAGGACGCTCACGTTGCACGAGGGCGCGACGCCGGGAGTGGTGAAGGTGCCGACCTTGTCGACGGTGAGGCGGAAGGCCGCGAAGAACCCGGCGACGGATGCCACGGCAAGGAACATCCCGAGCTCGAGGGGTCTCCCGTCCCGACGGAGTCGTGGCACGGCCAGCGCGAAGACGAGGGCCATGAGCACGAGCTGCGCTGCGAGAAGCCAGGACACGGCGAGGTGCGGAACTACCGCGAGATACAGGGCCCAGACCTGGAAGAGCACTCCGACGGCGAAGATCGTGGCAATGGCGCGCCACCAGCCGGCGGAGATGCGTGCACCGGAGAATTGCGCGGCACCGACCGTGAGAGCGATCACGAAGAGGGCCATCGAGAAGGGCGATGACGGGTATCCGAGTTCGTTGTCGGCCCCGAGCAGCTTGGGGATACCGCTCGCCGACTCGATGCCGACGAAGGCGATCACCGTGCTGGCGAAAGAGACGAGAACTCCGGCGGCGCCGGTCGCGGTGAGGAGGAGAGTGCCACGGGGGGAGGGAGTCGCCGGTGGGGTCGTGGTCACCCTGAGGATTATTGCATGAGCCAAATGCGGCGTAACTGGCAAGGCATGCGATAATTTGGAGATGTCATTCGAGCCGCGCTCGATATGACGCCAAAGAATGCTTACCGGGCACTGTGTGACGAAACCTGAGGGTTGCCGAACGCAACACCGGGCCGCGCTGAATCGGCTTTGATCCGCCCAAGGATCGATCCCCATCGAGAGCGTGTCGGATAGCGAGTTCCGAACAGAATCACCAAGACAAGCGAACGAGACCAGAGCCAGCCCCAGCGTGTCACAGCGACCGGGGGCCGGGGTTCGGTGTCAGAGCGAAGAATTAGCGGCACATCGACCGAGGCCAGAACCGCCGGAGTCGAAAACCGCGACGAGAGAGTACCCGACGGGTCGCGCGGCTTCCCGTACCGGGCTAGGAGTGCACCAGCGATGGTGGAGACAACTACAAACAACAACGACGGTTCGGCTCAGAACGAACCGAAAAAGCGTTCACGCCTCTTCGGATCGCGCCGGGCATCCAAGGCCACAGCGGCTCCGGAACCGACGGCGGCCGCACCGTCCGTGAAAGCTCCGGAGCCGGCAGCGGCTCCGGAACCCGTGGCAGCGGTCCGTCAGCAGGCGGCATCCGCAACTCCGCAGGTCGGTGACGCCCCGACCAAGGCGACGAAGGCCGAGCAGCCCGAGGCCGCATCTGGTGCTGGCACCGCGGCGGCCACCTCCGAGGCCCCCGCCAAGCGCGCTCCGGCCCGCCGGCCCGCGGCGAAGCAGGATGCCGCGAAGTCCGACGATTCGATCGCCGAGACGGTGACCGAGCCGAACGCCGCGGCGGCGAAGAAGGCGCCGATCGCGCGCCCGACCACCTCCCTGCTCTTCCAGGCTCCCGACCTGCCGGTGCTCCCACCGCGGTCGGACCGGGACGACGACTTCGACGACGAGCCCCGAGACAACAACAGGGGGTCGCGGAACTCTCGCAACAGCCGAAACGATCGCACCTCTGATCGCAACGACGATCGAAACTCTGACCGCGACCAGCGGGACGACGACGGCGAGCAGACGACGGTTCGCCGCCGTTCACGCCGTCGCGCCGGGGATGAAGACCGCGACTCGAACGGTGGCAACTCGGGCAACTCCAACCCGACCAACACTGTCGTCAAGGTGCGCACTCCGCGCCCGGCGCCGGAACTCAGCAACGAACCGACCAAGGTCCGCGGCTCCACGCGGCTCGAAGCGAAGAAGCAGCGCCGCCGCGACGGCCGTGACGCCGGCCGCCGTCGCCCGGTCATCACCGAGGCGGAGTTCCTGGCCCGCCGCGAGAGCGTCGACCGCAAGATGGTCGTGCGCTCCAAGTTCAACCGCATCCAGATCGGTGTGCTCGAAGACGGCGTACTGGTGGAGCACTATGTCGCCAAGGCGGCGGATGCCAGCCTGATCGGCAACGTCTACCTCGGTCGCGTGCAGAACGTGCTGCCGAGCATGGAGGCGGCCTTCGTCGACATCGGGCGCGGCCGCAACGCCGTGCTCTACTCCGGCGAGGTCGACTGGGAGGCCGCGGCGGAGAACTCCGCCGATGGCAAGAGCCAGGCCCGTCGCATCGAGCTCGCCCTCAAGCCGGGCGACAAGGTGCTTGTGCAGGTGACGAAGGATCCGGTCGGCCACAAGGGCGCCCGCCTCACCAGCCAGGTCAGCCTGCCCGGTCGCTACCTCGTGTACGTGCCGAACGGCTCGATGAACGGCATCAGCCGCAAGCTCCCCGATACCGAGCGCGCTCGTCTCAAGAAGATCCTCAAAGAGGTGCTCCCCGAGAACGTCGGTGTCATCGTGCGCACCGCTGCCGAAGGTGCGACCGACGAGCAGCTCACCCTCGACGTCAACCGTCTCACCGCGCAGTGGGCAGCGATCAGCGCCACCCTGGAAACGGTGCAGGCGCCGGCCCTGCTGCACAGCGAGCCGGACCTCCTGGTCAAGATCGTGCGAGATGTCTTCAACGAGGACTTCCACGAGCTGGTCATCGATGGCGAGGACGCCGAAGCCACCATCAAGACCTACCTCTCGCAGGTGGCCCCCGATCTCGTGGACCGGCTGAAGACCTATGAGGGCACCGTCGACTCGTTCGACGAGTACCGCATCACCGAGCAGATCGAGAAGGCACTCGACCGCAAGGTGTGGTTGCCTTCCGGCGGTTCGCTCGTCATCGACCGCACCGAGGCGATGACCGTCGTGGACGTCAACACCGGCAAGTTCGTCGGCTCGGGCGGAAACCTCGAAGAGACCGTGACGAAGAACAACCTCGAGTCGGCCGAAGAGATCGTGCGCCAGCTGCGCCTGCGCGACATCGGCGGCATCATCGTCGTCGACTTCATCGACATGGTGCTCGAGTCGAACCGCGACCTCGTGTTGCGTCGGCTCGTCGAGTGCCTGAGCCGCGACCGCACAAAGCACCAGGTCGCCGAGGTCACCTCACTCGGCCTGGTGCAGATGACGCGCAAGAAGCTCGGGCTCGGCCTCATCGAGTCGTTCAGCGAACCCTGCGAGTTCTGCGCGGGACGCGGCATCATCATCCATCACGACCCGGTAGTGCGTCACCGCCAGTCCGCCCAGCCCGAGACGCCCCGTCGCGGACGCGGCAAAGGCGGCAACGGCAACGGCGGCACCGAGTCCGGGCGGTCGAACGGCTCGTCGAACAACGGTTCATCGGCCTCGCAGAAGCCCAACGGGGGAACCCACGCCATCACCGATGACGTGAAGAACGCCCTCGCCCAGATCGCTGCCTCCACGATCGCGCACGCTCATGTCGACGAGCCCACCGCCGTCGTCTCCGACGCTCCGGCCGAGGATGTCGCGGCATCCGCGGTCGCCGTCGAGGCCGCTCCGGTGGCTACTGTCGAATCGCCCCAGGTCGAGGCCGTGACGATCGCGGCGGCCGAGGCTGCCGTCGAGATCCTGGACATCCCGGTGAAGAAGAACTCGCGGGGACCGCGACGCATCTCCACCCACGATGCCGAACAGATCCTCGATTCGGTGCTGGATGCCCTTCCGGAACCGAAGCAGCCGGGGCAGGGGCGCTCACGCGTCTCTCGCCGCGCCTCCAGCGCCGGTACCGTTCGAACCTCCGAGCAGTCCGAGCAGTCCGAGGGTTCCGCGCCAGAGTAGCGAGCCGGGGTGGCGCCGACATCGTCACGTCGTAGGATTCCGCAGGTGGGCATCCGGGTAGCAGAGCGCGAGCGAAGCCGTATTCGGAGGCCCACCAGCGTGGGACTGAGCGTGGGACTCCTCGGCATCGTCGCGGTGTTCCTCGTCCGCGCGCTGACTCCGGCTCTCGGGCCGTGGTCGCTTCCCCTTCGCCTGCAGGATCTCCTCACGCTGTCGATCAGCGTGATCATCGAGTCCCTGCCGTTCGTGATTCTGGGAATCGCGCTGTCGATCCTGGTGCAGGTCTGGGTTCCGGATCGCTGGATCATGCGTATTCTTCCGCGCAATGCTTTCCTGCGGCGGGCCGTGATCTCCTTCCTCGGCATATTCCTCCCGGTCTGCGAGTGCGGCAACGTGCCGCTCGCGCGCGGACTGATGGTGAAGGGATTCACCGTCTCCGAGTCGATGACCTTTCTCCTCGCGGCGCCGATCGTCAATCCGATCACCATTCTCACGACCGGGCAAGCCTTCGGTTTCGACAGCTGGATCTTCGCGGCACGCTTGGTGGGCGGATTCGTGATCGCCAACGTGATCGGGTGGCTCTTTTCGAAGCATCCCGACCAGGACAGCCTGCTCACCGACCGCTTCGCCCTCGAATGCCGGCTGCCCGACCCGCACGCGCACGCCCAGACCCGCTGGCAGAAGAGCGTGGAGCTCTTCGTCCGCGAGAGCGCTGTGATCATGCCGGCACTGTTCATCGGATCCCTCATCGCCGGCCTCGTGCAGGTGGCGGTGCCCCGGGCGGTGCTGCTGAGTCTCGGGAGCAATCCGCTCTGGTCGATCATCGCGATGATGGTGCTCGCGTTCGTGATCTCCGTCTGCTCGAACGTCGACTCGTTCTTCATCCTTCCGTTCGCGAGCACCTTCATGCCCGGTTCCATCGCAGTGTTCCTCGTCTTCGGACCGATCATCGACATCAAGATGCTCACCCTCATGCGCACGACCTTCCGAGCGAAGGTGCTGGTGCAACTCACCGTGATCGTGGGCCTGCTGAGCGCCCTGATCGGATTGGTCGTGAATTATCTTGCCTAGGTTCACCCGGTGGCAGGGCCTCGCCCTGTGCGTCGCCGCGCTCGTCTCCACGGTGTGGCTCGCCGTGACCAACCAGCTCATCCTCTACATCCACCCGCGGTACATCGTGTTCACCGTGATCATGGCTGGCGTGGGGCTGGTGCTCGTCGTGGCGAGCTTCTGGAAGTCGGCGAAGTCTGACGACCACGACCACGACACCGATCACGATCACGATCACGAGGAGCCGAGCCCCCGGGGCTACCGCAGAGCGATCTCGACCGCCGGCACCGTGGTCACCCTCGTGGTCGCTGTCGCCCTCGTGGTTGTACCGCCCGCGACCCTGACCACGGCCACCGCAGACCAGCGGGTGATCAACAGCACCCAGGTGGGCTCCGGCACGAAGACCGTGGACGCCGCAGCATCCGCTCCCGCCGGCGCGTTCGCGCGCTTCACCGTGCTCGACTGGTCTTCACTGCTGCGCCAGACGACCGACGCGGGCTTCTACCGCGACAAGACGGCGAACGTCGTCGGCTTCATCACCACGGACACGGATGACCCGCAGAACGTCTTCTACGTCTCCCGTTTCGTGATCACCTGCTGTGCCGTGGACGCGCAGCCGGTGGGGGTGCCGGTATTCCTGCCCCACTGGCAGGACCGCTTCGCCGCCGACCAGTGGGTGAGGGTGAGCGGATCCTTCGAGACCACCCCGAGCACGAAGAGCCAGCAGTCCATCGCGCTGGTGCCCACCGCGACGACGAAAGTGACTCAGCCGAGTGAGCCATACCTCTACTGACGGTGCGGATGCTGCCGACGGGGCGGCCGGGCCGTTCCGCCGCGCCCTCGCGGGAACCGTCATCGCTCTGCTGATCCTCGTTGCGGGATTCGCCGTCCTCAACTACCTTCAGGGGCCGAAGTTGTCGAGCGGACGCATCGATGCCGATCGTGTGGTCGCTCAGTCCGGACAGCAGCTGCGGCTTTTCGCCAACCAGAGCATCCTCGCCGTTGCGAAGAAGCACGTGTCGGTGAGTCCGGCGGCCCCGTTCACGGTGAGCACCTCCGGAGCCGTGATCGCGGTGCAGTTCACGGAACGCCTCCGCTATGGCACCAGATACTCGGTGCGGGTGTCGGATGTCGCCAACGCGTTCCAGCCACGGGTGTCGACCTTCGACTATGCGTTCACCACGGCTCCCGCCGAGATCTACTATCTCGATCGTGCCGACCCGGCGACCGGGGCCGGGCAGGCTGATTCGATCATCCGAACCGGGCTGCGCGGCAGTGAGCGCACCGTGGTCTACTCGGCGCCGCGCATCCAGCAATTCGTGGTCTTCGCCCAGGCGATCGCGGTCACCACCCTCGCCGACGACGGCACCAGTTCGCTCTCGCTCGTGGGGCTCTCGAGCAAACTGGTGGAGCAGATCGTGCTGCCCTCGCGGGGCACCATCGACGAGATGCAGGGCGAGGCGGATGCGGGACTGCTCGGCTTCGCCTTCACCAGCGTGGGCCCCGCGATCTCGCGCCAGTACAACTCCGTGCTCATGCGCATCGATCTCACGGGAGCGCACACGGTGATCCCGGTGCCCGACCTCGCTGGCATGCCGCTCGGAGTGTTGGACTGGGGCTTTCTCGGCGGCACGACGAGCATCGTCGCCCAGGGCGAGGACCAGACGGTACTGCTGATCGATGCCGCCAAGGCCGGACCGCCCGTTCCTCTCGGCCAGTACACCGGTCTCGGGCGGAGTTCCCCCGACGGCAACACGATCGTCGTGAGCGACGTCTTCGGCAAGATCGCCTACTCTCTCGCGGACGGGAAGGAAACGCGCATCCCGTCGCTGCCCATCGCCGGGGCATCCACCTACGGCGGCGCTGTCGTGCTGCTCGGGCGCGGTACCGCCCGGGTGCAGCAGGTGGCCGTGTTCGATTCGGCGACGGGCGGCAGGTTCCAGAGCTATCTGCTCTACGAGAATGGCACGACCGCGCGGGTGCTCTACCAGTCGAAGGACGATGCCGGCAGCATCGAAGACTTCAGCATCTCGCCGAACGGCCAGTTCGTGGCGGTGAACGTGATCCCGGACTACGCGAACAGCGTCTCGGACGGCTACCCGGTCGACGCGCAGTCCACCTCGATCTCGACTGTCTTCATCGACATCGCAAGTGGAGCCGTCGTGCGCAGCGTCGAGGGCTTCGATGAAAGCTGGTAGCCCCTCTCGCCTGGCACCGCCGCGGTTGTGGATCGCAGCGGCGGGCTGTGGATGACGGGCCGTGGATGACGGGCCGTGCAGCGCGCGAGGCGGGCCTTGGTCGGCTACAGGCCGCGACGATCTCGCTGGGATACCCGCAGCCCGCTGTCCCTCAGTCGCTCCACGAGCTGCCGGATGCTCACCGGTTGCGCCCCCGCGGCCACCAGCTCGCGATACCGGCCCTCAGGCACGTCGTAGTGATCCAGATCGAAGCCGCGCCGGGGGATGCCCATCCGGCTGGCGAAGTCGTGCAATTCCTCGAGAGAACTGTCACTCACCAGGTGAGACCAGAGCATGTCGTGCGCCGGCCACCTAGGCTGGTCGATCAGGATGGTCATTGGCCGATTCTAAACAGCGCCGTTCGTCAGTAGCGCCGTCAACTGCGCCGATTCACAACGGCGCCGTTTCTCCCCTAGAAGATCTCACCAGGAAGGATGAGCGGGATGACTTCACTAGCCCATCGCGTCGTGCGCCAACACGGCTTCCTCGTCGCCCTCGTCTCCGCCCTCGTCGTGCTGGCCGTCAGCCTGATTCAGAACGTGTTGAACGCCCTGATCGGCCAACTCACCTTCCTCGGCTCGAGCACGGTGCCGGCCTGGCAGTGGTGGGCGGGATATGCCACACAGTTCGCCACCGTCGCCGTGCCCCTGTCCGTCGGGGTGTTCCTCAGCTTCTGGTTCATTGCGCCGATCGGCCCCGAACTGCATGTCGTCCATGTGATCACGCGCTCGGTTCTCGCGGCGGCCGTCGGAGGGATCCTGGTCTTCGTTGTGATGCTCGCCACGAACGGATTCTCCCTGGTGACGAACGGGCTGATGGGTCAGATCCGTCTCCCCGCCGACGCGGGGGAGCGCGTGTTGCAGGCGCTCGGGTTCTCCGCGGCGACCGCAGGGCAGCAGTTTTTGAGCGTCGCACCGCTCGTCATCCTCGTGGGAGTGCTGCTGCGCCTGTGGCTGGAACGGCATCCGTCCGAGCACGAGATCGTCGGCATCGTCGACACGGCCTGAACACAGCTCGCAGCGTTTGACCCCGGTCGCGATAATCGACTATTGTTGACCTTCGGTGTGTGCTGGGCTAAGCCCGCAACCGAATGCACACCAAGACTTCTGCCGAAATCATCGGCAACAGTTCATAGAGTTAGGGTTCCCAAGTGGTTTACGCAGTTGTGCGCGCCGGTGGTCGGCAGGAAAAGATCGAGGTCGGCAGCATTGTCGTTCTCGACCGCATCAAGGCCGACAAAGACGGCAACGTCGAGCTCGTGCCGGTCTTGCTGGTCGATGGCGACACCATCACGCATGACGCCTCGGCTCTCGCGAAGGTGAAGGTGACCGCTGAGGTCGTCGGCGACCTCCGCGGCCCGAAGATCGTCATCCAGAAGTTCAAGAACAAGACCGGGTACAAGAAGCGCCAGGGCCACCGCCAGGAGCTCACCCGCATCAAGATCACCAGCATTAAGTAACTAGGGGCTGAAAACTCATGGCACACAAAAAGGGCGCAAGCTCCACCCGTAACGGTCGCGATTCCAACGCACAGCGCCTCGGCGTCAAGCGTTTCGGCGGCCAGGTCGTCAGCGCAGGCGAGATCATCGTTCGCCAGCGCGGCACTCACTTCCACCCCGGCGTCAACGTCGGCCGTGGCGGGGACGACACCCTGTTCGCCCTCTCGGCCGGTGCGGTCGAGTTCGGCGCCAAGGGCGGCCGCAAGGTCGTCAACATCGTGGTCGCCGCTTAAGCGGCTGGTCTCGGTACGGTCGCGGCGCGGCCTACTCGACCACCGATTTACTCGGGGTCGGCACATTCAGTGGGTTCGAGCGAGCTTCGGCTCGCTCTTGCCTGTTAAGCAGCACTAAGCGAAGGGATGCGTTGTGGCTACCTTCGTTGACCAGGTAACACTCCACCTCAGTGCCGGCGACGGTGGTGATGGCTGCGTCTCGGTGAAGCGCGAGAAGTTCAAGCCCCTCGCCGGACCGGATGGCGGCAACGGCGGCGACGGCGGCGACATCGTGCTGGTCAGCGAGATCGGCGTGACGACCCTCCTCGGCTTTCATCGCGCACCCCACCGCAAGTCCGAAAAGGGCGGCCAGGGCATGGGCGACAACCGCAGCGGCTCGGATGGCGCGGAGATCGAACTCGCCGTCCCGCTCGGCACCGTCGTCAAAGACGCCGAGGGCAACGAACTCATCGACTTCACCGAACCGGGCATGCGCTACGTGGTGGCTCCCGGGGGTCAGGGCGGACTCGGCAACGCCGCCCTCGCGTCCACCAAGCGCAAGGCTCCGGGTTTCGCGCTTCTCGGCATCCCCGGCTGGGAAGGCGACGTCTTCCTCGAACTCAAGGTGGTGGCGGATGTCGCGCTGGTCGGGTACCCCTCGGCCGGCAAGTCCAGCCTCGTCGCCGCCATCTCGGCCGCGAAGCCGAAGATCGCGGACTACCCCTTCACCACGCTGCATCCGAACCTCGGTGTCGTGGAGTCCGGTGACACGCGCTACACCGTTGCCGACGTGCCCGGTCTCATCGAGGGCGCGAGCGAAGGCAAGGGGCTCGGCCTCGAATTCCTGCGCCACGTCGAGCGCTGCTCCGCCTTGCTGCACGTGCTGGACTGCGCGACCCTCGAGCCCGGTCGCGATCCGATCAGCGACCTCGACGTGATCCTGGGTGAACTCGCCGCCTACCCGGTGCCCGAAGGCCAGCTTCCGCTGCTCGAGCGCCCGCAACTCATCGCGTTGAACAAGGTGGATGTGCCAGAGGGCCGGGATCTCGCCGACCTCGTGCGCCCCGACCTCGAGGCCCGGGGATATCGCGTGTTCGAAATCTCCGCGGTCAGCCGTGAGGGCCTGCGCGAGCTGTCGTTCGCCCTCGGCGAGCTGGTCGATGCCGAACGTGCCAAGAAAGCTGCAGTGCCGGTGAAACAGCGGATCGTTCTCCGCCCCCGAGCCAGCGGTGATGCGGGATTCACGGTCAAGGTCGAGGGCGGTTCGGGCGGCAACATCTATCGTGTCGTCGGCGGCAAGCCGGAACGCTGGGTCGCTCAGACCGACTTCAACAACGAAGAGGCCATCGGCTTCCTCGCGGACCGCCTCGCCAAGTCCGGCGTGGAGAACGAGCTGTTCAAGGCCGGGGCCGTCGCCGGCTCGACCGTGATCATCGGACCGGTCACCTTCGACTGGGAGCCGACCCTCACCTCCACCGCGGAACTGCTGACCGCTCCGCGAGGCACCGATCCGCGACTCGTGCAGAACGATCGCCCGACGTCGAAGACCCGTCGCCAGGAGTACCTGGATCGCATGGACAGCAAGTCAGAGGCGCGCGCCGAACTTCTGCGCGAGCGCGAGGCCGGCATGTGGAATGACGATGAGGGCTTCGCGATCACGGAGAAGGACGCCGCCGAAACCGAGTCGGAGGATTCGCCGGCGGATGTCTGACCCGGTTCTCTCGCGCAGCGGCATCCCCGCGGCGCGGCGCATCGTCGTGAAGGTGGGCTCGTCGTCGATCAGCGGCGCCAACTCCGACCAGATCGCGCCGTTGGTGGATGCGCTTGCCGCAGCCCACGCGCGGGGAACCGAGGTGATCCTGGTCTCGTCCGGGGCGATCGCCACCGGCATGCCGTACCTCAAGCTCGATTCCCGCCCTACTGACCTGGCGACCCAGCAGGCCGCCGCCGCGGTCGGCCAGAACGTGCTCATCTACCGCTACCAGGACAGCCTCGACCGCTTCAGGATCGTCGCGGCCCAGGTGCTGCTCACCGCGGGGGATCTCGAGAATCCCACCCATCGCGGCAATGCGCAACGGGCGATGGAACGGCTCCTCGACCTGCGCATCCTGCCGATCGTCAACGAGAACGACACGGTAGCGACCCACGAGATCCGTTTCGGCGACAACGACCGGCTCGCTGCCCTCGTGTCCCAGCTGGTGCGCGCCGACCTGCTCGTTCTGCTCTCCGATATCGATTCGCTGTACACGAGACCGCCAGAGCAGCCCGGAGCGCGCCGCATCGTGGATGTCGCGTTCGATGACGATCTCACCGGGGTCGAATTCGGTGACGTCGGCGCGGCGGGGGTCGGAACGGGGGGCGCCGGCACGAAGGTGGCCGCCGCCAAGCTCGCTGCGGCATCCGGAACCCCGGTGCTCCTCGCCTCCACGAGACAGGTCGCCGCGGCCCTCGAGGGCGCGGAGCTCGGCACCTGGTTCGCCGCCGCCCCCCGCTGACCCAGCAGCGAGACCAGCCACGTGTTGCTGCGGCAGCAACATCACAGGGGCCGCTCGGCGGCGCATCGTCGCGGGAGCGCATCGTCGCGGGAGCGCCCCTCGGTGCGAAATCCATGCCGAGCGAAGGGCTCGCTGCCTGAAACCGCCGCTGCACGGCCGGTCGAGCACGATTGCATGGATTTCACGCGGGAAGGCCACCCCGACCGACAGATCAACCCCGATCACGCAGGCACTGACACCACCGCCATTCGTTGCTCGGTCTCGGCGATGATCCGAACCGTCTTCAGGAAGCTGTCCGGGTTCAGGGAGATGGAATCGATCCCCTCTCCGACCAGGAACGCCGCGAAGTCCGGGTAGTTGCTCGGACCCTGGCCGCAGATGCCGATCTTGATCCCGGCCGCGTGCGCCTTGTGGATGGCCTCGGTGATCATCCGCTCCACGGCCTCGTCCCGTTCGTCGAAGAGGGCCGCCAATTCCTGGGAGTCGCGGTCGACGCCGAGCACCAGCTGGGTGAGGTCGTTGGACCCGATCGAGAAGCCGTCGAACTTGCTCGCGAATATCTCGGCGAGGATCACGTTGGAGGGGATCTCGCACATCATGTAGATCTGCAGCCCGTTCTCGCCGCGCACGAGCCCGTTCTCGGCGAGCACCGCGAGAACCTTATCGGCCTCCGCGGGGGTTCGACAGAACGGAACCATGATGATCACGTTGGTGAAGCCCATGGTCTCCCGCACCCGTTTCAGAGCACGGCACTCGAGCGCGAAGCCGTCGCGGTAGCGGGGGTCGTAATAGCGGGAGGCGCCCCGGAAACCGAGCATGGGGTTCTCTTCCGACCCTTCGAACGCGTCCCCGCCGATCAGGTGGGCATACTCGTTGCTCTTGAAGTCGCTCAGCCTGACGATCACCGGGCGAGGATGGTACGGCGCCGTCAGCTTGCCGATGCCGCGGGCCAAGATGTCGACGAAGTAGTCCTGTGGGTCCGCGTAACCCCGCGTCAGCTTATGAATCTGGCGGCGCTCACGCTCGCTGGACACCCGCTCCGGATGCACCAGCGCCATCGGATGCACCCTGATTACGTCGTTGATGATGAATTCCATGCGAGCCAGGCCGACCCCGGCGGACGGCAGCCGCCACCACTTGAACGCCGCTTCCGGGCTGGCGATGTTGCACATCAGCGCGGTGTGGGTGTCGGGGAGGGTTCCGAGGTCGATCTCCTCGCTCTCGAAGGCGAGGATGCCGTCGTACACGTGCCCCTGGTCGCCCTCTGCGCAGGACAGGGTGATGGACTGCCCATCGGCGACGATCTCGGTCGCATTGCCGGTTCCGACGACTGCGGGCACCCCGAGCTCGCGGCTCACGATCGCGGCGTGGCTGGTCGCGCCCCCCTGGTTGGTGATGATCCCGGCCGATCTCGCCATGATCGATACCCAGTCCGGGTCGGTCATTTCGGCGATCAGGATCGATCCGTCGCGGAAGCTCGCGATGTCGGCCGCGCTTTTGATCACGCACGCCGTGCCGGTGGCAATCGAGTCGCCGATGGCTGCGCCCGAGGTGAGCAAGGTGCCCGGTTCGGTGAGGCGATGCACCGTGAACCGGGTGCCGCTCTTCACCGCCTGCACCGTCTCCGGCCGGGCCTGCACCATGAACAGCTCTCCGGTGGCCCCGTCGCGCGCCCATTCCATATCCATCGGGCGCCCGTAGTGTTCCTCGACCAGCACCGCCCAGCGGGCGAGAGTGATGATCTCGGGATCGTCGAGCACGAAGGCCTGCCGGTCCAGCATCGGAGTGTCCACCAAGCGGGTTCGGGCGCTTCCGCCGGTGCTGTAGATCAGTTTGTGAGCCTTGTCCCCGAGGCTCTTCTCGATGATGGGAACGCATCCCGCTTGGTCGAGGAGCGGTTTGTAGACCAGGTACTTGTCCGGGTTCACCGTGCCCTGAACCACCGTTTCACCGAGGCCCCAGGCCGCGCTGATCTCCGCCACCCGGGGGAACCCGGTTTCGGTGTCGATGGAGAACATCACTCCGGAGCTGCCGAGGTCGGAGCGCACCATCCGCTGCACGCCGATCGAGAGGGCCACCTCAAGGTGGTCGAACATCTTCGTCTCCCGGTACATGATCGCGCGGTCGGTGAAGAGCGAGGCGTAACAGCTACGGCAGGCTTCGAGCAGGTCCCGCTCGCCCACGACGTTGAGAAAGGTCTCCTGGGCTCCGGCGAAGCTCGCCTCCGGCAAGTCCTCTGCCGTTGCACTGCTCCGCACGGCGACGGCCGGGTTCTCCACTCCGATTCGTTCGCCGAGCTTGCGATAGGAGGAGCGGATGATGTCGGCGATCTCGCCGGGGAACTCGCTTCCGAGAAACAGCTCGCGGATCGCCAGCCCGGTCTCGTGAAGGGCAAGGTCGCCGGCCCGGTAGCGCGCGATCCGTTCGCGGATGCCCTGCTCGATTCCGTTGGACGCGACGAACTGCCGGAACGCGAACGCCGTCGTGGCGAACCCCTCCGGTACCCGCACACCCTTGTCGGTCAACGAGCGAACCATCTCGCCCAGCGAGGCGTTCTTACCGCCGACCTCCGGGACGGCGCTCATATCGACGTCTTCGAACCACACGACGTGGCGTTGTTCCATGGTGTCCTCCTCCAGAGGGTCTGAGTCGAGCGATAGCAGAACGCTACGACCCGTCCGACCCTGGAGATAGGGACCAAAGATACTATTGCGCCACCACCGGCCGGGCGAAGCTTGAGTTCCGACGGGAGGAGAGGATGATGACCGGCATTCAGAAATCGAACCAGGTTCAGGGCACCGATCGACTGGAGGATGCGGCGCGAGATCTTGCGGCCTCCACCCGTGACATTGCCCGTCCCTCGGACAGCAAGGGCATCCTCGAAGGGTTGAGACGCTCCCAGGAGTCCCTGAACCAGACCTACCGCCAACTCGCCGATTGGCACGGTCGCGTGGTCGAGGGCGTGCATCACGGCGGCGAGAAGGACGGGCGGGCAGACCCGCACAATCCCGGCTGGATTCGCGCCGAACTGGCTCTGCAGGAGGCTGCCCAGTACGGTGCCGACGCCGTCGCCGCCCTCACGCGAGCCGAGAACGCCAACGAGATCGCGCGATGGTTCGATGAGGTCCTCGACGACGAGCTCTGATCGGGCGCTCGCGTCTACACTGGCGACATGACCGAGACCGTCGTCGCAACGCGCTCCTTCACCGAGAAGCTGGATGCCGCGCGCACCGCATCCCGTGTGCTCGCCACCACGAACGCAGCCCTGAAGAATCGTGCGCTCGAGGCCATCGCGGCTGCGATCGTGGAAAGCGCCGATCGCATCATCACGGCCAACGACCTCGATCTCGTGAACGGTCGCGACAACGGATTGACAATCGGCCTGCTTGACCGCCTCCGTCTGGACCGGAGCCGACTCGGGGGACTCGCCGAGGCCGTCCGTCTCGTCGCCACACTTGTCGACCCGGTCGGCGCGAACGTTCGTGGACAGACGCTGCCCAACGGCCTCCGGCTCAGCGAGGTGCGGGTGCCCTTCGGCGTCGTGGGCGTGATCTACGAGGCTCGCCCCAACGTGACCGTCGATATCGCGAGCCTCGCGCTCAAGAGCGGCAATGCCGTCGTGCTGCGCGGGGGCAGCGCCGCCGAGAACACCAACCGGGCGCTGGTCGCCATCATCCAGGAGGCGCTCGTGAGCGTCGGGCTGCCCGCGGACGCCGTGCAGACCATCGACGAGTTCGGGCGGGACGGTGCCCGGCAGCTCATGCAGGCGCGCGGACAGATCGATGTCCTGATCCCGCGGGGGAGCGCGGACCTGATCAACACCGTTGTCACGGAGTCGAAGGTCCCCGTGATCGAAACCGGGGCGGGGATCGTGCACGTGTTCCTCGATTCATCCGCCGACGAGGCGTGGGCCATCGATATCGTGCACAACTCCAAAGTGCAACGACCGAGTGTCTGCAACGCCCTCGAAACGCTGCTCGTACACGAGGCCGCTGCGGAGCGTTTGCTGCCGTCGGTGCTCGGTGCCTTGCGGGCCTCCGGAGTCACCATCCACGGGGACGACCGCACGCGTCAGATCTTCGCGGATGCCGTCCCCGCCACCGAGGAGGACTGGACCACCGAATACATGTCGCTCGACCTGGCCGTGCGAGTCGTCGGCTCGCTCGATGAGGCGATCGATCACATCCGCCGCTATTCGACGCATCACACCGAGTCGATCGTCACCAACGACCTCGGCAATGCGGAACGCTTCCTTGCGGAGGTGGACTCTGCCGTGGTGATGGTGAACTCCTCCACCCGGTTCACCGACGGCGGAGAGTTCGGCTTCGGGGCCGAGGTCGGGATATCGACGCAGAAGCTCCATGCTCGAGGCCCGATGGGGCTCAGCGAACTCACCAGCACCAAATGGATCGTGCGTGGCGCGGGCCAGGTCAGGAAATAGGCATCTGCGGGCCGGTAGGCTTACCGACAGTGAAATATCGTTCAAACGGATTGGTGGATGTCGGTGCTCAGCATGATCGTTCTGGCGGCTGAAGGGGCGAAGATCGCCCTGTTCTTCCCGGCCTGGGTCTTCCCCATCATCGCCGCAACCGCTTTCGTCGCTCTCGGTTTCGTCGTATGGAGCTTCCGTGACGTCGCCAACCGCCACAGCCAGAAGACCGGCGGCTCGGCGGCGAGTGGGCACACGACCGATCACTGACGCCGACGACCTGATGGCGACGAGCACGACGAAGCGCCCGAAAATCGGCGTGATGGGCGGCACCTTCGACCCCATCCATCACGGGCATCTCGTGGCAGCGAGCGAGGTGGCGCAGTCATTCGGCCTCGACGAGGTGGTGTTCGTGCCCACCGGAATGCCGTACCAGAAGCCGGGTGCCACCCCCAGTGAGCACCGCTACCTGATGACGGTCATCGCCACCGCGGCGAACCCCAACTTCACGGTGAGCCGGGTGGACATCGACCGCCACGGGCCCACGTACACGATCGACACGCTTCGTGACCTCCACGCCGAGCGACCGGACGCCGAGCTCTTCTTCATCTCCGGAGCGGACGCCATCACGCAGATTCTCGACTGGAAAGACGTGGCCGAACTGTGGTCACTCGCCCACTTCGTCGCGGTGACACGACCGGGCCACTCGCTCACTATTTCCGGTTTGCCGGAGTCGGACGTAAGCTTGTTGGAAGTGCCCGCGCTCGCAATCTCCTCCACAGACTGTCGCAGCCGGGTCAGCCGGGGATACCCGGTGTGGTATTTGGTCCCCGATGGTGTTGTTCAATACATCTCCAAACATCACTTGTATCGGAGTCTGACATGACAGCCTGGCAAGACCAGCCGCCCGTGAGTCGGCGGCAAGTTCGGCAAACCGAACGCGACGAGAACGTCGTTCCTCAGGCGACCCCTGAGCAGGACGCTCCAGATGACACCTCCTTCGCGGGTATCGCCCGGCAGGGTTGGGAAGCCGAAGCGCGCCGCGCGACTGCGCCGCAGGGACCGCCAGAGAGCGCCGTCGAGCCTCCAGCGAGCCGTGGCCGCAGAGTTCAGCAGCCCGCGACCAACGAACTGGGCCCGGACTCCACGCCGGAGCCGCTCCTCTACATCACCCAGGCGCGACCTCAGGTGCCGAGCTACGACGGCGCCTCTTTCCGTGGCCGGGCGATCAGCGCGGTTCCGCACGACTCCGACGCCGTGACGCCGGTTGATCCCGCGCCCGGTGCCGAGCAGCCCGAGTATCGCAACCGCGACTTCAGCCCCTCGGACTCCCGCCGATCCGCCTTCCGCCCGGTCGGTCCGCCGCTGAACTGGGCTCCGCCCGTCGTGGTGCCACTCCCCGAGCCCATCGCCGCACCGGCGATAGAGGCGGCCGCCCCCCCAGCTTCGGCCCCCGCGGATGCGGCCCCCGCAGCTTCGGCTCCGGTCGCGCCCGAATCCTCGTCTCAGCCCGCGCCCGTCCTGACGCGTCGCCAGATGCGCGAATTGGGCATCGGCGGTTTTGTGACCAGCCCGAGCGAGGACGACGAGGCCGAGCGTGCCGCCGCTGCCTCCCAGCCAGCTACGCCGGTGGATGCCGCACCGGTCGAGGAAGCGCTTATCGAGGCTGCGCCGGTAGAGGCCGCGCCCGTCGAGCCACCACCGGTCGAATCCAGCCCCGTCGACGACGTTGTCGTCGCCGAGGTGGTCATCGAGCGCCCGCGGTTCCGCGATCGCGCCAGTCGCGGCACGGTGGATCCCGAGCTCGAGCGCGAAGAGGCCCGTCGGGCCGCACAGGCGTCCGAGGCGGTTGCAGTGCCTCATGCCGGCCCGGAAGCGCCCGTGTTCACCGAAGCGCCCGTGTTCACCGAAGCGCCCGTGTTCACCGAAGCGCCCGTGTTCACCGAAGCGCCCGTGTTCACCGAACCCCCCGCACTGATCGAACCGCCGCTGCGGCAGCTGTTCACCGGTGCCATTCCCACGGAAGTCACCGTCGCCGAACTGGTCGAGCCGCCGGTCGCGCCGTCCGCTTCGCGGGAACCGGTGAACTCTCCGGTATTCAACGTCGCTCCGGCCTCTGACCGCGAGGTGGCAGAGCCAGAAGTCGTGGTCGCCGAGCTCGAACCCCACCCGGAGAGCGCCTCGACCTTCGAAGACCTTCTGTTCCCCAGCGGTCAGCCCGTGGAGACCACCGTAGAACCGGCACCAGCCGACGCTGCGGCGACCTCCTTCGGCGCTTTCCTCGCCGGACACGATGCGCCAGCGCCCACCGTGTCCTCTCCCGAGCGCACTGTCGCCGAGCCCGACGACGGCTATGTGCCCCCGGTCGGCCACTGGTCGACCCAGGCGCTGATCGACGATGACGTTCAGGTGCAGGAGAACACCTTCGCTCGCGACGTTGGCGCCACCAGCGGCGCCATCACGACGAGCGCCCTGGTGCTGCCGTCGATGCCCACCGGAGAAGACATCATGGGCCCGCTGAGCGGTACCGGTGAGATCCTCATCACCGGTTCCATCAACCTGCCGAGCAGTATGGGATCCACCGGGGTACACCCGGCCCGTTACGACCACTCCGATGTCGACGCGCTGCTCGAGGCCGACGACCGCGAAGACTCCTCCGATCCAGAGTCCGCGCCGGTTCGTGCGATCCGCGCGATCAGCACGAACACCGCATCTGGCGACGTCATCAATTCGATGAAGCCCCAGAAGGCCAGTCGCCTGCCTCTCATCCTCATCGTCTCCGCCGCGGTCATGGCCGTCGGCGTCGTCGTTCTGCTCGTCGCAGGGTTGATCTTCAAGATCTTCTAGGCCTGTGACCACTTCTTTTTCTCTTCCACCCCAAAGGACCCTGTGACCGCGACCGACCACGCCCGCGAACTCCTCCAGATCGCTGCGGCCGCCGCAGACTCGAAACAAGCCGAAGATCTCGTGGCTCTCGACGTCTCCGGTCCACTTCCCCTCACGGATGTGTTCCTGCTCGCCACCGGGCGAAACGAACGCAACGTCGTCGCCATCGCGAGCGAGATCGAAGACAAGCTGATCGAACACGGGTCGAAGCCCCTCCGTCGCGAGGGTCGGGCCGAGGGGCGCTGGATCCTGCTCGATTTCGGTGATCTCGTGGTGCACGTATTCCACGAGGAGGACCGAATGTACTACTCCCTCGAACGACTCTGGAAGGACTGCCCGGTAATCCCGATCGACCTTCCGGTGCGCGAGTCCGCCGAATAGTCGAGACCGGCCAGCGGATGACAGCTCTCGAGCTGCCGTCCTGGCGTGGGACCGGCGACGATCGGCAGCGTGTCCTCGACCTCATCGACCGCTGGGCTGCGTCATCCGCCCTCGCCGGGGTGGTCGCGGCCTTCGGGGGCTCGGTGCCCGACGGCGGCGCTGGTGATCGCCTGGCCTGGCTGGATTCCTTCGCGGCCGCGGAATGGGACTTCCGCCGCGGCGGGGAGCGCGACTCGATCCGCCGATCGGCGCTGTCGCCGGCTCAGAGCGATGCCGTGTTTGCACACTCTCCGGACCTGGGGCTCGCGAACCGGGAGAGGCCCGAGCGGGCGCGCTACGACACGGTGATCATGACCGGGGGGATGGTGCGCGCCGGTATCGTCAAGCCACGGTTCGTCGCCGAGCTGCTCGAACGCGGGCTCGAGTGCGACCACATCCTGTTCCTCGGCGGATTTCGACAGTTCTCTTCGGAAGAGACTGCGGTCGCGCGGGCGCTGGGGATCGAGGCCGACGACGAATTCGGGGGGATGCTGGCCGGCCTCGAGCGGGCATTCGGCCCCCTCGGTGCAGCCGAGCTCGTCGAACACAGCGGTGACACGCCGAATGCGTCCTGGCGGCACGTCAGCTGGAATCGAGGGCAGCTGCCCCGGTTGAGCGTGCTCGCTGCCCCCTCGTCCGACCCGCAGCGGCGCCGCGCCAATTCCGCCGACACCTATCAATTCTGGGCCGGGCAGCGTCGCGCCCCCACCGAGCAGTCGGTGCTGCAGGTCACATCACCGATCTACGTGCCCTACCAGGCTGCGGTGGCCGTGGGCATACTGGGCCTCGACTATGGACTCTCGGTCGAAACCGTTGGCGCGAGTGCCTTAGCGAGCGACCTGGGGCCGCACAGCCAACCCTTCCTGGCAGAGCATCACCTGCAGGAGCTGCGGGCGGCCATCGGGGCGATGCTGCGCCTCCGGAAACGCCTGGACGGCTAACGCGGCTGACGAAGCAGCCAGGGTCGCAGTGCGCGAGTCACGAACGGCAGTGCGAGGTACGTCATGATGGGCGCGACCGCGGCGACGAGCACGAGAACGCGCAGGGGAAGCGGCCACGGGCCGGTGAGCGGGGCCAGCAGCCAGTTGGCGAGCAGGCTGAGCGGATAGAACGCGATGAAGATGCTCACCAGCTGTTTCCAGCGCGGGGGAGCGAACGGCGCGGACTCGAGCACCTCGACCGTCGAGGGTTCATCGAACCAGCCCTCGATGCCGGTGCGCTTCTCCTCCCGGGCGTGTTCCACGAGCCCGAGAGCGCTCGCGATCCACCACTCGCGTTCCGGAGACCGCTCCCACAGCGCGAGGTCCGCGGCGTCGGCGAACCGGTAGAGCATGTGCCACTCATGAGATTCGGGATCGGGGCGCACCCACCCCGAGCCGAGGTAGCCCGGGCTCGAGCTGAGGAGGTCCTGGCCGGCACGCGCCCAGGCGGCGACCTCCCGCGCGCGATCGGGTGAGACGACGCGGGTTATCGAGACGGTGATCGGTTCTGCTGACATCCGTCCAGTCAAGCACCGTCGGCCGGGTCGGCCGCTCCAAATCGGGGGCTGACCACGGAGCGCTCGGATGTGTAGTAATCTGACGTAGTTGCCTTCTCGGAAGTTCGAGAAAGTCAGCTTGGGTCCATGGCGCAGCCCGGTAGCGCACCTGCATGGCATGCAGGGGGTCAGGGGTTCGAATCCCCTTGGATCCACAGAAATTGCTGGTCAGACGGCCATTCCGGAACCCCAAGCAGGGGATTTGGGATGGCCGTTCGACATTTATTCGACACTTCACCGCACAGTATTTCTGCGTCTCGGGGCATTCTCGGAGCGTCTCGGAGACGTGTGGTTTCGCCTGCGCACCTCTCGGGTATGGACAACACAACTTCCTACCCCACCGAATTCGAGTCGATTCTGACCTTGTCTGAGCTAGCCGCTCGGCTCGGCGTGACCGCCCAGACCATCTACGACCTGCGCAGCCAGGGTCGCGGGCCGCGCGGTTTCCGGCTCGGCCGTCAGCTGAAATTCCGTGCGTCGGAAGTCGATGCGTGGCTGCGCCGGCTCGAAGAAGCCGACATGAGACCGGCCGGCGGAGGCGGACGGTGAGCGGCGGGCGTCCCCGCACCGTCATTGGAACTTACGGTGCCGTCGGTCTCCGTCACAAAGGTCGTGGCTACATCGCCACCGCTCGGTACCGTGACGCCGACGGACGCCTACGACCGGTGACGGCATCGGGAGCCTCCCGGTCGGCGGCACAAGCGCGGCTCAAAGAGCGCATGCTCAACCGGGCAGGTTACGGGCGGCAGGGGAGGCTCGCGCTAACCAGCTCCTTCCGTGAACTTGTCGCACTCTGGCTCAGCGACCTCGACAAGCAGGACCTCGTCGAGAGCACGAAAGAGAACTACCGCGACGATATCCGGCGGCACGTCATGCCGGCATTCGAGAATCTCACTCTCGGGGAGATCACCACCGGACGGGTTGAGTGGTTTCTCAAAACCGAGGCCGCGGTCTCGTACTCGCGGGCCAAGCACTCCCGCACAATGCTGAACCTATTGTTTGGCTTTGCCCTCCGGTACGACGCGATGCCACGGAACCCCGTCGAAGGCACCTCCCAGTTGAAGAAGCCGAAGGGATCACCGCAGGCCTTGACACTCGAGCAGATCGCCGCGATCCGACGTGCGGCGGCGACCTGGCGTACGGGGGAGGACGTCAAAGGGCCAAGACCCGACGGCCAAGTCCGCGACATCATCGAGGTGCTCCTCGGAACCGCCTTGCGAATCGGCGAAGTGCTCGCCGTGCGTCCCTGCGACATTGCGGACCCACCGAAGGGGATGGTCATCGCGGTGCGCGGAACGGTTGTGCTGCGCACCGGGCGCGGTGCGGTCCGCCAGAACCATCCCAAGACCGAGCATTCGATTCGACGAATCGCCGTGCCCGACTTTGCTGCCGTCGTCCTTCGCTCCCGTCTGGCCACGATCGGTCGCGGGGATACCGAAAGAACGATCTTCGCGAACCGCGAAGGGGGACCACTCAGCCCATTCAACGTGCGCCGCACCTTCCGGGACTTCCTCGAGTTCGCCGGACTCGACGATCAAGGAATCACGTTGCGTTGGTACCGGCGCACGGGCGCAACTGTCATCGCTCGCGGAGCGGGCGCGGGCGCCGCCGCAACCTTCCTGGGGCACGGCTCGACTGCAATCACCGAAGGCCACTACATCGAACCCGACCGCACCGTCGACCACAGCCCCGCCGCCCTGTTAGAGCGTACGCTCCGTCCCGCACACCCGGACCGCACGCTTCTCAGGAGTGAGATGACCGCGGAAGAGGAGCACGCGCTGGCGCAGTTCGATGAGTTGGACGACGACCAAATGGCTAATGGTGGGCCGACGCACGACGCCGCATCGGTCAACCGTTCGCCGAGCCACGCAAACCCGGAATAAAAGAAATCCCACATCTTGCGTCACGAGCGGTGGACGGCTGATGTAACCTCGTCATCACGAGTGCGCTGATAGTCATGGGAGTCGAGAATCCTCACTCCCGGAGGCGGACCCTGGTGACGGCAACGGGGTGGTACTACGGTCCCGCAAAATTTGCGGGACCGGCAATCCCGCGGAAAACACGGTCTTACAGAACTCTGTGACCTGCGATTGCGGCGAACGCCGCTCGGTCTCAAGAAATCTGTCGCGCTGCGGAGGCGGCGAATCGAGCCTGGCCATTTCTGTTTTCATGCGGTCTGTGAGCGCCCAACTCGTGTTCAGAACCCGAGGCCGGGAGGCTCGCGGCGGGTCGGTTGTGGTTTGGTCGAGCGAAGTGGTGGCAGCTTGCGTGGTGGGCTCGGCCGTTCCGGGCGAGACTGGGCCGGTTGGCGGCGACCGGCGCGTGCGGCGAATCCGTCGACGGCTTTGAGGATCTCGTCGCTTCGCCAGAACGTGCCGACCTGATATTCGGCCTTCGAGTTGAGGACGCCCTGTTCAGTCAGATCGCGCAGCAGCGGGTAAGCGTTCTGGGGTCGGATGCCGAGTTCGCGCGCGATCAGGGGCGCGTCCACGACTGGAGTGCGGGCGACGATGTCCAACACTCGCCACACGCCACTATCGGATCGCGCGCGCACCCGTTCCTGCCACCCGGCGCGGACCTGGTCGATGTCTGCGACGAGTTGGCGGGCGTTGACCACCGCGCGGACGCTAGCCTCGGTGAAGCGCGCGACTATCGGCTCCAGATCGCCCGACCGATAGGCGGTCAGAGCCTCGTGGTAGCCCTGGATGTCGGCCAGCAGACCTGCTGACACCGGCACGGCCACGTTCCGGGTCACAGCACGGTGCCGCAGGATCGCCTGCGCGAGGGCACGCCCGGTACGCCCGTTGCCGTCGGTGAACGGGTGGATAGTCTCAAACTGCGCGTGCGCGAGCGCTGTGAGGACGAGGGACGGGACCTCGACCCGGCTGCTGAAGGCCACCAGGTCGTCGACCAGTTCCGGCACCCGCTCCCACCGGGGTGCGACGTAGTCCGCACCGATCGGGGATTGCGAGGAGGTGCCGATCCACACCGCCTCGGCCCGCCATTCGCCCGGGGTGTGTCGAGGCTGGTCGACCATGAGGATCGCGTGCATCTGTCGGATCGCCGCAGGAGTGATCGCGTCCGCTGTTTCGATCGCAGACTGGAGCGATGCGGTGTTTGCCGCGATCAAGGTCGCATTGCGTGCCCCGCGGCCGCCCAGTTCCGCGGTGAAGATCGCCCGGGCACTCGCGGTGAGCTGTTCGATCTGCGACGACGCCGACGCCTCGCTACGCAGCAGCACCGGACCGAACGCAGCGACCCGGTGCCCCAGCTCCGCATCGAAGCGGCTTAGTTCACGGGCTGCATCCTCCGCCGCAGCCAGCACCACACCGGGTAGCGCTACAGCCGCCCCGGCGATCGTCGCCGGAACCGTGGCGACATAATTGCGTGAGCCACCGAGGTAGGCAGACAACCCCGGGCCCATCTGCTGGACATCTTCGGGCTCCCACAACATCGTCTCGACGGTCACTGCTGGCCACGAAGTCATACTGACTTCCTCACATAGTATGAGTTAGCAGCATAACTCATAACAACATGGTTCGGGAGTATGACCTGTCTGCTCGCCATTCCGACGTCGGCCGACCCCAAGCTGACCGGGTAGAGCCGTCGCCACGGTGTCATCGACGTCGGACAACTGTCGGAATTATCCGAGGTCGCTTCCTCGCACCCGCGTACCAGTGCCAGGACAGCGCTCCTCTCGAGACTCTTCACCCTTTGACTTATCCTGATCCGCCGATGTGGGTGGCTGGAAAGCGCTCGTTGGCTGGTTGAGACGCAGCTCGTCAGGGGCGCGGTGGAGCTGCGGGCCTCTCTGCCCGTGGTGTTCCACTTTTAGTCGCTGCTCACGCCGGGGTGCCTGGTCGGTCGGGTTGATCAGCTTCGCGGTGGTGGCAGGGTGTGAGCGAAGAGCGCCGACCATTCGGTCTCCCAGGGCCAGACTTCGGGCAGGTGTAACCGGATACGGCGTCCGGAGGATGCGACCCTCGCGGGGATGGTGACCAGTTTCCTGCGGATGGTTGATGTCGTCGCCTTCGCGAGGGCTGACCCGGTGATGGTTGCGGCAGTCCTCGTGAGGTTGAAGGCGATGACGGCGAGGATCAGCCCAACAAACGCGACGACTGAACTCGGATTGACCGACAAGAACCATGCATGCTCCTGCGGCACCGACGATCACACCACCGCCCACTCGAATGCGGGCGAGATAGGGACGGTAGGCACCATCCGGGAACATTACCTTGTCGAGGGAATGACCTGCAGCCAGTGCGTCTCGAGCGTCACTGAAGAGCTCTCCGCGGTCGACGGAGTCGAAAGCGTCAGCGTCGACCTGAAAATCAGCGGTGCATCCCCCATCATGGTTGTCAGCTCCAAGCCAGTGCCGGTCGGCGACGTTCGCACGGCAATTACCGAAGGCGGATACACGCTGGTCACGGTCCAGCGACTGCGGTCACCGAGGTCCAACTCGAGATCCGCGGGATGCCCTCTGCGCGATGCGCAGCCCGCATCGAACGCGACCCGGATCGGCTCGCTGGCGGCGAGGTGACAGTGAGCTACACGCCGGAATGAGCTACGCGTCGGAGTCTCGACGAGCGGCAAGTCGGGCGATCGAGACGCTGGCCTCCTGAGTGGATCTCTCGGGAGCGTGAGCTAGTGTGTGGCGGAATAGAGCAAGAAGATCATGAATAACGTGGTGGGAGTAACAATGGTCGAGAGCGAGAGCGCCCCAGAGCGCATCCTTGCGGCCAGACCCCTGCGACGACTTCTCATGGCCTCGCTCACGATCGCCGCGATCCTGCTGGGACTCCTTGGTATGCACGCGCTTTCGGCCGGAACGGATGCTCAGGGCAGCCACGGTACCCACTCGCCGATGCTGTCGGTGTTGGACACGGGACCGCAGATGATGTCCGGTTCGAGCGAAAGCGCCCCGCTCCTGATCGCGTCTGCGTTTGCCGCCTCCATCAGAGTGGCTTCTACTCAGACCGGCACCAACATGTTGGCGATGAATTGTCTCCTACTGGGCATGGTCTGCGCTCTCGGTTTCCTGGTTGTCGTTTTCGTTCTGGTTGTCAGCAAGCGTCCGTCTCCTCTTTTGTCGGGCATCCGGAGAGTGACGCGAATTCCTCGCATCGCCACGTCGAAGTTCGTCGCACCGACCACCCCTTCTCTCTACGCGCTCTCCATCAGTAGAACCTGATCAGACACACGGTTTCCCCTCCCGAATTCGGGTACCAGGTCTACCGCTGCGCCCGCAGCAGTTCCGTTGTCTTGTTCTTTTCTCCTGATTGGATTTCCTCATGCACACTCCACGAAAAATTCTCGTGATCGTCGCTATCGTCGGCAGTGCGATCTCCCTGAGCGCCTGCTCGACCGCAGCTAGCCCGGGCGCAACCGCCTCGTCCTCTCCTGCGTCGGCTGTGTTCACTTCAGCGGATGTCGGCTTCGCGACCGACATGTCCGCCCACCACCAGCAGGCGGTGGAGATGTCACAAATGCTCCTCGACAAGAGCGACATCGACCCGCGTGTTGTCACCCTCGCGCAGGGCATCAAGGCCGCTCAGGGTCCTGAGATCGAGCAGATGACGTCCTGGTTGTCGGCCTGGGGGCAGAAGGCGGACAGCATGTCGGGGATGGATATGAGCGGAACGCTGATGTCTGATTCGGATATGAATGCGCTTAAGACTTCGACGGGTCTGGCAGCGAGCAAGCTGTTCCTCACCCAGATGACGGTGCACCACACGAGTGCGCTGGTTATGGCGAAGACGGAGATCGATTCGGGGAAGAATGTCGACGCCGTGACGCTGGCGAAGAAGATCGTCTCGACCCAGACCGCGGAGATCACCCAGATGGGTGACATTCTCGCCACGCTCTGACACCTTTTCGTCGGCCTCGGGGCAGGTTTCGCTGCGGCGCGTCCTGTCTTCGGGGCGTCGACACAGACGCGCCCGGCGCGCATTGAAACGGATACCAGTGACCTCTCGAACATCTCAGCCCCCCGGCAGCACCTCGCGAGCGCCCACGGTGCGCCGCCGTGAGCTCATCGCCCCTGAACGACGAACGACACTGAGCCAGCGGAAGACGGCTGCTGCGACCAATCGCTCTGGCTGGAGTCTGCGTGTGCGCAGGTCGTCAAGAGTGGCCGTTTGGTGGTCGACCTGCACAAGCGTTAACGCCTCCACGGGCTGTCGCCTCCACTTCGAAATCCGATCCGGTGGAGTCGCCAATGAACCGCTCGCGTTCATGCAAAACCACGGAATCACTCGGGAATAAACGCCCAAACTCACCATCGGATCTGACGCTCACGCCTCCGGGTCCATCTCATCAGCACTACCTACGAGAGATATCTACTATGCCCACGTTTATTGCACGACGAACTTTTCTGGCGGCCGCCGCGGCAACTGTCGCAGCGTCGACCCTTGCGTCATGTTCGTCGCCGGCCTCGGGTAGCCACCGAATATTGTCAACGGATCCCCTCGTCGCCAAGCGCGAAACACGACGTCACTGGAACGGAAACACCACCGCGGCGCAACTGGTCGCTGCACAATTCATGACCTCGGTTGCCGAGAAATCGATTTCAACATGGGGATACAACGGGGCGCTCGTCGCCCCGACCCTCCGTGCGACGGCCGGCGACAAACTGAAAGTCTCGGTCACAAACTCGTTGACCGAGGCGACGAGTATCCACTGGCATGGGGTGGCTCTTCAGAATGCTGCCGATGGTGTTCCCGGGTTGACCCAGCAGGCGGTCAAGCCCGGTGCGGAATTCGCGTATGAGTTTCGGACGGCCACCCCGGGTACCTACTGGTACCACTCGCACGTCGAAATGCAACGAGCCCGCGGCCTCTTTGGGGCACTCGTCATCGACGACCCCCAAGAGCCTCTCTCCTACGACCGGGAGTGGGTCGTGGTGCTCGACGATTGGCTCGACGGTTTCGGCGGAACGCCCGACAGTGTTCTCGCCGCGCTGTCGGCGGGCATGGGAATGTCGGGGATGAAAATGGACAGTTCGTCGCCCCTCCTCATGAATTCGACGAGCGCTTACCTCGGTGGCGATGCGGGCGATGTGAAGATACCCGTCCACCTCATGAACGGACGCTCCACCATCGAACCGGAAACCTTTGCAGCAAAGCCCGGGGACCGCATCCGTTTGAGAATCATCAATGCGGCCGGGGATACCGCCTACCGGATCGGTATCCCCGGGCAACAAATGCTTCTGACTCACGCGGACGGCTTTCCGACCACACCGGAAAGTGTTGATGCCGTGGTCCTGGGCATGGGCGAACGAATCGACGCACTCGTCACCGTGAAGGAGGGAACATCTGCGCTGCTGTCGTTGCCGGAGGGCAAGGCAGGCAACGCTGTCGGCTACATCTCCACCGGCCCGGCTTCCATGCCGCCCCTGTCCGCTCTGCCCACGCAGTTGACCGGGGTCGTCACCGACGGCGGTCGGCTGAAGGCCGACGCGTCGGTCCTCCTTCCCGAGACCGCAGTGGACCGCACACATCAGGTGAACCTCACCGGATCGATGGCGAAGTACAGCTGGGGCATCAACGGACGATCCTTCGATATGAAGAATCCATTTGCGGGAGCGTTTGAGGTGCGGAGCGGTGAACGAGTACGAGTGGTCGTCACAAACTCGACCACCATGTGGCACCCCCTTCACCTGCACGGGCACAGCTTCCAACTGGCCAACGGCGGGGCCCGTAAAGACACGGTCATCGTGCGTCCGAAGCAGCGAGTCACCTTCGAATTCGACGCCGATAACCCCGGGCAGTGGCTCACGCACTGTCACAATGCCTACCATGCGGCACGCGGAATGATGGGCGTCTTCTCCTATGTCTCTTGACCAGCTAAACGAAAACAGCACGGTGGCCAGAAAGAATGGTCGTTCCGGTAGGGAGCGTCCTGGGCGTTACTCGCACCCCATTGCTCGCGATCTGCTCGGAAGTCATCTTCTCAGTTCCCGCAGATACCCCAGGGGGTATGCTTGGTTATGGATAGACGCTCTGGCGGAGCCACCCGCGCACATGACTGGTAGCTGCTACCCATCCGAACGGCACGACACGGAGTTGACCCGACGCGTTCACGCGCGTGTTGACGGGCGACGGGCCGTCCGCGAAGAGAACGACCGAAGGGAAGATCAATCTTGATCCAGGGATTCTCAATCAACGGAACGTGGCCCGCAGGCTTGCTGGTGGCGCTGGGGGTCGTGCTGCTCACCATTCTGGCGGTGCGAATCGCCGGACGCAGGGCTGGGCGAGGCGACCCAGGGCGCGGCGAAGATCGCCGCCAGGGCCCCGATGGATCGATCAATTCAGGGCAGGTCCTCGAGGATATGTATGCCCGAGGCGAGCTGAATTTGAAGGACTACCAAATACGGCTGCGTGTTCTCCGCCGGGGTGCGTGATGGGTGTATCACCGGCGGGCAACAGGTCGCCGATCTCTGAGCGTTCACAACGGCCACCGTCTCCGCCCTCGGTGCAGCGGATGTCGCGCCACAACTCAGACACGGGACGCATCGCGTGCTTCGGCAGACGCACGACTGTCGCGCATCCGGGTAGCACGCCAACCCTGGCTTCGCCGGAAATGGACGTGACGGACGCCCACCGGCGCGACCGCGGAAAGGTTCACGGATCATGATGAACGGGATAGGGCAGGGTAGCGGTTGGCTGTTTGGGGGCCTCATCCTCATCGGAGTTGTGCTGTTAGGGATCGTTCTGGTGCGCGTCATCGGAGCCGCTTCGAAGCGAGACGCCGGCGGCGCAGGGGGTACGCCTCATCCGCGCGGGCCCAGTACTGCCCGTCAACTTCTCGATGAACGCTATGCGCGAGGGGACCTCACGACGGAAGAATACCGGGACCGCATCCGTGTCTTGGGTGAGGGAACCTGATGGAACCCATCTCTCGGCGAAACGCCCTGATCCTCGGTGGTCTGGGAACGGCCAGCCTTTTGGCCGGCGGTGCCGGGCTCGTCTGGAGTGCGAATTCCGGATTCGTTCCCTCGACTGCCCAGCAGCTAACCGAGCCGAAAGCCCTGCGAAGTGTGAATGGGGCGCTGAAGGTGACACTGACGGCGGCGGAAGGCCCCACACGGATCGCGGGGCGCGGCGCAACCGCGCTCACCTACAACGGGGGGCTGCCCGGTCCCACGTTGATGCTGCGCCCGGGGGATCGGGTGAACGTGTCCCTGGAAAACCGGATGAAGGACCCGACCAACCTCCATGTTCACGGGTTACACGTTTCGCCGAACGGCAATAGCGACAACGTGTTCGTCTCAATCGATCCGGGATCCTCGTTCGACTACGAGTATTTTCTGCCGAAGGATCACCCGTCTGGCGTGTACTGGTACCACCCACATCATCACGGCATGGTCGCCACCCAGGTGTTTGGTGGGCTGTACGGCGCGATCATCGTCGAAGACCCCATTCCGATCCCGGTTGCCCGGGAACGCGTTCTTGTCATCTCTGACATCACCCTGAGCGGATCCGGGGCGATCCCGGCAGCATCCGCGATGGATCGCGTGATTGGACGGGAAGGAAGTCTGATGCTCGTCAACGGTCAGGCGTCACCGCAGCTGAAGGCTCGACCCGGCGATCGTGAAAGGTGGCGGATCGTCAATGCGTGTTCATCCCGGTATTTGAAGCTCAGGCTCGACGGTCAACAACTTCAACTCTTGGGCATCGACTCCGGTCGATTCCCTCAGCCGCAGGAGGTGACGGAAGTCACCCTCGCCCCCGGAAACCGCGCCGATCTTCTTGTCACCGCAGTCAACGGGACGGCAACTCTTCAGACCCTGCCGGTTGACCGGGGAACAGCGATGGGGATGATGAGCGGATCAGTCACTTCCTCGGTCCCGGTGCACCTGGCCACCTTTGCTGTTGCCGGCGCACCGGCTGCCCCACTTGCCCGGGTACCGGCACAGCCGTCACCGCGAGACCTGAGAACCTCATCTGTTGATGGTCGGCGCGAGCTGACCTTCGCGATGGGGATGGGTTCCGGCGGGATGGGCATGGGGTCGGGAAGCAGCATGATGGGGTTCACGATCGATGGGAAAGAGTTCGACCCGGCGAGGATCGACACGATCGTCCAGGGCGGAACGGTCGAAGAGTGGACGCTGACCAACACCAGTCCGATGGATCACCCGGTGCACCTCCATGTCTGGCCCATGCAAATCGTCGAGCAAAACGGCCTTACCGCCAACCGGATCCTGTGGCAAGACGTCGTTAACGTCCCCGCTCGCAGCAGTGTTCGCGTGCGTATCCCGTTCGAAGACTTCACCGGCAAGACCGTCTATCACTGCCACATCCTCGACCACGAAGACGGCGGGATGATGGGAATCATCACCACAAACTGACAACAGCCGACTCACACATTGCACGAGCAACGAAGGAGAAACACATGAACTACGCACACACCATCACCGTCTCGCTACCCTACGAAGAAGCCGTCACCAGGGTACGGGAGGAACTCGCGAATCAAGGATTCGGTGTCCTCACCGAAATTGACGTCCACGCAACCTTTGAAGCAAAGCTCGGCAGCGAAAGCGCGCACACGCTCGGTGATTACCTGATTCTGGGCGCATGCAACCCCGTCCTCGCCGAACAAGCCCTCACCGCAGATCCCGATATGGGCCTTTTGCTTCCCTGCAATGTCGTCATCCGACGAGACCGGTCGGCGAATTCGACCACGATCCAAGCGATCAATGCCCAGACGATGGTCCAGTTGAGCGAATCACCGGCGGTCCAGAAGGTTGCCGACCAGGCTGACGCCAACCTGCTTGCAGCACTGGCTGCACTCGAAGGCCTGCACTGACGGCGCCCAAACAGGGGCCCATCTAGCCTTGCAGCCTTTTTAGGAGCGAGAGCTATTGTTTTGCGGGGCCTACGCGAGAGCTAGTGAATGACAGGTTGGGAGCGACAGTGATTGAGAGCACGAGTGCCGAACGGCGTTTGTTCGCGGCCTCTCTTCGCCGGTTTCTGGTGGCCTCCCTCACAATCTCCTCGATATTACTGGGACTGGTCGGCATGCACGCTCTCTCCGTCGCAGCGGATGCTCCGGGAGGCACAATGATGCACTCCCCGATGCTGACGTCACCGACCGTGCCTTCCGGGGTGTCGGAGCAGCGTGGGCTCCCACCAGCAACGATGTCAGGTACGGCACCAAACGTTTTGGACACTGCTACTTTTCCGCGCCCCGACACCAGCATCGGCGAGATGCTCGCTCCGCAGGGAAGCGCTGACATGGGGGCGATGAATTGCCTCCTGCTTGGGATGGTGTGCGTGCTCAGCTCCCTCATCGCGATTATCGTGCTGGCGCGCGATAAACGTCCGCCCCGGCTGATGTCAGAGATCCGCCGGGTGGCGCGCGTTATTCGTGTTTTCGCATCGCGCCTCGCATTGCCTACCCCTCCCTCTCTCGACGCACTTTCCATTAGCAGGGTCTGATCAGACACACGCGTTCTGTCCCTAATCGGGGCACCAACGAACTCGCTGCACCCGCAGCAATTGTGTTGTCAACTTGTCTATCCACTGATTGGAATTTCCTATGCTCAACTCTCGAAAATTTCTGGTTGTCGCCGCCATCGTCGGCAGCGCGATCACATTGAGCGCATGCTCCACCGCCTCAAATACGGGCTCGACCAGTGCCTCCCAGAGCGCCTCTGCGGCATTCAATAAGGCGGATGTCAGCTTCGCAACTGACATGGCGGCTCATCACCAGCAAGCGGTGGAAATGTCGCAGATGCTCCTCGAGAAGAGCAATATCGACCCGCGTGTGGTCACCCTCGCCAAAGACATCAAAGCCGCGCAAGACCCTGAGATCAAGCAGATGAAGTCGTGGTTGTCTGACTGGGGTCAGAAGACAGACAGCATGGCAAGCATGGACATGAGCGGAACACTGATGTCGGATACCGATATGAATGATTTGAAGAACTCGGCCGGCCCCGCAGCCAGCAAGCTGTTCCTCACCCAGATGACCGTGCACCACACGAGCGCGCTGGTCATGGCGAGGACTGAAGTCGACTCGGGCAAAAACGCTGACGCCGTGACGCTGGCGAAGAACATCATCTCGACCCAGACCGCGG